>JAURFH010000002.1 GCA_030834415.1 Verrucomicrobiota bacterium
TCCCTAAATAAGCCTGCCATCACGGCTTAAAAAGAGCCATTCAACCCCTATTCGATAGGTCTAGATGGCAGCTTTACATCAATTACTAGTCTGCTAATCATAACTATCAGTCGTCAAGTTCCCCCCGGGCGTATTGCGGCGGAGCGTGACCCTCGGTTTACCCCTCAGCGGGCAAGTCGCTGCGAATCAACATGAAGACGATTTACAAATACAAGGTAAAGCGCTAGGAAACCCAAGAAGTGGAGATGCCAGTCGGCGCTCAAATCCTGACCGCCCAACCGATCGATGTTAACGTCTGGATTTGGGCACTGGTCGAGACAGAGATAGAGGAAAGGGAGATGCGGCGGATTGCAGTACTGAAGACCGGCCAAGAAATCACCTTAAATACCGATCAACTATTGTATATCAACAGCGTTCAGTTGGGTGAGGGTGAGCTTGTGCTCCATGTGTTTGAGTACACGGGTAACTGACGCCAGATGCGCCAGTTCAGAGCCCTCCACCGCTGACCAGCTGACTACGGTTTGACCGTGATTTTGGACCACTTCATGCCATGCCGAGCCGCATAAGACTCGAAGGCACGCTCATATTCCATCAAGACCGCCCGGACCACACTGGAATCATCCGCATGCCCCAGCTCGGGTACGTCATCAGGAATCAGGTCAAACTGGCGATGAGCATAAATCAGGGAGAACACCGCGCTCGCGATGGCGAAATACGGCAACTCCTTGTCGGCGTTCTCGGCGTAATCCTCCACCACGTCCGCCAGAAATTCGAGCTGGTCCACCAAGTGGGGGTATTTGGGGGCATTGATCTGGGTAAACTCCACCTTCAGCAAGGGTAGCTTATGATGCACCCCGGCCAAGATTTGAGGCGTGATTTTAGAGGCCCCGTTATGGACAAATTTTAATACTTCCGGCATGGCCCCAAGACTACGCAAAATCTCCAACGGGAACAAGCCGGGAATATTCGCTTCGCAACCAGCCTGCACGGGGGGGCGGAAGACCTATGGCAAGAAAGGTTGCAACTGCGAGATTTACCCTCACCCTTTATTGCCATAGCTTTTTAACGCGTGGCAAAACTGAACGGCCATAAAGACAATCGTCCGGCACCGCCCAAGAAGGAGCTACTGCTGGCGGTAGCGATTTTACTGCTCGGAGCTGCTTTGACGGCCACCGCCTGTTATTTCGTAGGAAAGGCGGAAAAGGAGCAAAGTCGGATCCGTTTCCAGCGCCTCGTCGAAAGCCGCATACATCTCTTCGAATCCGCTGGGGTAAATTACGAAGAACTACTGTTCTCTCTGCGTAACCTCTTCATCTACGACTCTGAACTAACTGAAAAGGAATTCACCGAGATTTCCCTCAATGCGCTGAAGCGACACCCGCCGATCCAGGCTCTGGAATGGGTGCCCCGCATCTCCGAGGAAGACCGGGAAAAGGTAGAGCAGCAGATGCGGGCCAATGGTCATACCAACTTCTTCATATTTTCGCGCCGTCCAGACGGCACCAAGGAACCAGCCCCGGTTGCTCAAGATCATTTCCCCCTGCTATATATCGCCCCTTTGAAAGGAAATGAAACCGCACACGGATACGATATCGGCTTTGGCCCGAACCGGAACTCTTTGGATAAGGCCCGAGACGAAGCTGATTCGGTCTTATCTAGCAAGTTTCGTCTAATCCAAGAAATGGGCAATCAGGAGGGCTTGATCTCCATGGCCCCGGTCTATCGCGGCACGATCATCCCCAAGACTTTGGAAGAGCGGCGGCGGCTTCTGATAGGTTATGTGCAGATTGTTTTCCGTCTGGGCGATCTGGTTGAAGGCATCCTCCAGCAAGTCACTCCCGGTGGCGTGGATATTCTGATCGAGGACGCATCCGCACCGGAAGAATCCCGGATGCTCTACTTTCATTCCTCCCGCCTGCGTAAGACGCCCGTTCCACCCGCCACCCCGGAGGAAATGCGGGCGGGTCAAAGTAGCACACGAAGTTTGCGGATGGGCGAACGCGACCTGAATTTTTATTTTCGCGCCACCCCGGAATGGCTGGCTTCACAGGGCTCATCCCGGCTTCCAGCCATCACTGGCAGCGGCACTTTAATCACTCTTTTGATCACCTCGCTCTTCCTTTCCGTCAGCCGGAGAACCACCATCGTAGAGCGGCAGGTCACCGAGCGCACCACGGAACTGGTCGTTGCCAACGAGCGCCTAGCCAAGGAAAACCACGAACGACAGGTGGCCGAAAGCGCCCTGCGGGAAAGCGAAACCCGTTTCCGCTCCCTGGTGGAACACGCCCCTGTCGGCGTCTGGCAATTGGAACCAGACGGCCAGCGCATCCGCTACCTGAATCCTGTTCTACGCAAAATGCTAGGACTCTCCCCGGAAACAAACACTGAGAACAAGTGCATCCGGGACTACATCGCCCCGGAGTACCTGCCTGCCCTGTCGGCGCATCTGGAGGAACGACAACGCGGCGTCTCATCGTCCTACGAGATCGAATACCTCCGCGCGGATGGTGCCCGCTTGCCCATACAAGTATTTGGCGCACCGCTCAAAGATGATGACGGCAAGCTCATCGGCCTGATCGGCCTGAGCATCGACATCACCGAACGCCGTCGCGCCAAACAAGCCCTGCTCGAAGAGCGCCAGTTGCTTCGCACACTCATCGATACTTTGCCGGACCCCATCTTTGTGAAAGACAAGGCGGGCCGCTTCCTCGCCACCAACGAGGCCAACCGAAAACTCATCGGCCTGAGTTCGACCGAAGAGGTTCTCGGCAAAACGGTTTATGACTATTTCCCGAAAGAGACGGCAGAGCAGTATTACCAGGACGACCAAAATGTCATCAAAACCGGCACTCCGATCATCAACCGGGAAGAGCCTTTCACGCTGATTGATGGTGGCAAAGGGTGGTTCCTCACTTCCAAGGTGGCCTTGCGTAACAGCAAGGGCGAGATCATCGGGCTGGTCGGCATCAGCCGGGACATCACCAAGGAAAAAGAAGCCGAGCTGGAGAAGAAACAGTTCGAGCAAAAACTGCAGGAAACCCAAAAGCTGGAAAGCCTCGGTGTACTTGCGGGCGGTATCGCGCATGATTTCAACAATCTGCTCACCGGTATCATCGGTCATGCCAGCCTCGCCAAGCTAGAATTCCCGGGCAACCCGGTGTTGTTCGAGCATCTGGATCAGGTGGAGAAATCCTCCCAACGCGCAGCCGAACTCTGCCGCCAGATGCTGGCGTATGCCGGAAAAGGTCGTTTCATCATCCAAAACGTGGATGTCACCAGCCTCGTAGAAGAAATCACCAATCTCTTGCAACTCTCCATCAGCAAGAAAGTGGTCCTGCGCTTCCAGCTCGCGGATGGCCTACCATCGGTTCATGCGGATGCCACCCAGATCCGCCAGATCATCATGAATCTGGTCATCAACGCATCCGATGCCATCGGGGATCGCAGCGGGGTGGTGAGCATCGTCACCGGTATCATGCGGGCGGATAAAGCCTACCTGAGTGATACGCATCTGGCTCCGGACTTGGCGGAAGGCGACTACGTCTTCATCGAGATCAGCGACAATGGTTCCGGTATGAGCCGGGAGACCATGGCCCGTATTTTTGACCCTTTCTTCACCACCAAGTTCACCGGACGCGGCTTGGGCTTGGCGGCAGTTCTGGGTATCATCCGTTCACACAAAGGCGCCCTCAAAGTTTACAGCGAGGAAGGTCGTGGCTCGACCTTCAAACTGCTGCTGCCTTGTGCCGATGGCCCGGCCACGCCCGTGGATTTCCACGGCGATCAAGCCAGCGCTTGGAAAGGTCATGGCACGGTGCTGGTAGTGGATGATGAAGAGACGGTTCGCGCCGTCAGTGCCCGCCTCATGGAATCGCTTGGCTTCAAAACGATCTTGGCCACGGATGGTCGCGATGCAGTCGAAAAATTCCGGGCCTATCAGGCTGAGATCAGAATGGTACTGATGGATCTGACCATGCCGCACATGGATGGCGAGCAGGCTTTTCGCGAGCTGCGCAAGATTCAACCCGATGTCTGCGTGCTGCTGATGAGCGGCTTCAACGAGCAGGACGCGGTCAATCGTTTCAGCGGCAAAGGACTCGCGGGATTCATCCAGAAGCCCTTCAAGCGGGATGAGCTTCAGAACAAGTTGAAGAAAATCCTGACTAGCTGAGTTCAGCCAGGCATGCGACTCAGGCTGTAGCCACCTGCCGCTGCGCTCCCCACTCCTGCCCCAGTTCTAGAAGCGTTTTCTGGCTCAGGTTCTGTTCCGCCATCGGGAAGATGAGGCGCTCTTCCTTGTCAAAATGACGGCGCGATGCATGCACCGTCTTGAGCAGCAAGGCCTTGGCTGCAACCACATCATCCAGCTTCTGCAATTGCATCAGAAACCCGTCGATCAGTTCATGCTCGTGATGAAACGCATCCCGGTGGCCAAGATGATCCAGCCGGTGCTCCAAGGGTTCCATCAGCAGCTTATCCTCAGCTACTCCATGGTGCTCCAGTAATGCGGCGAGCATGCCACCGAGCACTTTTACCTCGGCCAGCGACTCCAGACAGGGTGCCACCAGTTCGATATGATCAAACACACTGTGGAAGACCACGTGCTCGGCGAGAAGTGCATCGGTAATTTTCATGACGTGCTTGTAATTGATAGGGTGCCTGATGATAGGAGTCTTGCCCAGCCGGATTTGTTCAATCCTGAACTCTTATTGTCCGGCGTCATCATTAGGCAGTAAAGCATCCTGACTCTCCTCAATCCCACTCTATTCAGGAAAAGAACCTGCCAGTGGCAGAAACCGTTTCGTCACTTGCCGTATATGCGGTAAATTATCCGATCAGCCAAGGGCTGAAAAATTGAATCACGGCCAGGGAAAGGCCGTCTGGTTTAGGTGACGTAACATGCGAGTTTTGATGAAATACACAGGAGTTTTCGGGATAATGACAGCGATAGCCACGGCCGCCAGTACGGCAGCCCCCATGGATGGCTTGGAATTATTCGAGAAAAGCATCCGACCAGCCTTAGTGGAGCATTGCTACGAATGCCATAGCACCCAAGCCGGCAAAGCCAAAGGCGGGCTTCTGCTGGATTCGAAAGCGGGGTGGAGCAAAGGCGGCGATGCGGGCCCGGCTATCGTGCCTGGAAAACCAGACGCCAGCCTGCTCATAAAAGCGGTCCGTTACCATGATGAAGCCACCCAGATGCCGCCCAAGAAAGGGCCTATCCCGGATGAGACCATCAAGGCCTTCGAGCAATGGGTGAAACTCGGTGCTCCCGATCCCCGCACGGCTGAGGCCAGCGCGGTGCATGTAGGTCCTTTCAACTTCACGGAAGAACGCGAATTCTGGTCCTATCACCCGGTCCAAAATCCCGCTCCGCCCAAGGTGAAGAACTCGCGCTGGGTGGCGAACCCCATCGATAATTTCATCCTGGCCAAGCTGGAAGAAAAAGGTCTGCGTCCGGCCAAGCCAGCGGACAAGCGAACCCTCATCCGCCGGGCCACCTATGACCTCACCGGCCTGCCCCCGACTCCGGAAGAGATCGAAGCCTTCGAGAAAGACCGTTCCTCCAAAGCCTACGAGCGCCTCATCGAGCGTTTGCTGGCCTCCCCTGCTTACGGAGAGCGCTGGGGCCGTCATTGGCTGGATGTCGTGCGCTACGCGGATACCGCTGGTTGCAACTCGGATTTCCCGGTGCCCCCCGCTTACAAGTATCGCAACTGGGTCATCGACGCTGTCAACGCGGACAAACCGTATCACCAGTTCCTGCGCGAACAGTTGGCGGGCGATCTGCTCCCGGCCAAATCGGTTGAAGAGAAAAACCGGAACATCATCGCCACCGGTTACCTCGGTATGTCGCGGCGGTTCGCTTCGCAGACGAATGAATTCTATCTGACGCTCGATGACAGCATCGACAATCTCGGCAAGGGCTTGATGGGCTTAACCCTCAGCTGCGCCCGCTGCCACGATCATAAGTTCGATGCGGTGCCCAATGAAGATTACTACGCGCTCTATGGCATCTTGAAGAGCAGCACCTACACCTTCCCCGGTGTGGAAGTGGTGCCCAATCCACGCGATTACATCCCGCTGGGCACACCGGAACAAAAGGCCGAGTGGAAAGCCTACGAGGTGAAGCTCAACGAACTGGATGCAGAATACAACCAACTCCAAGCCCTGACCCGCGGTTCGCGTGCAGCCACGAATGATGTCGCCAAGATCAAGGCGCGCATGAGCGAGATCCACAAAGAGCGTGACCAATTGCGCGATAACCCGCCCAAAGTAGAACTGGCCTATGGGGTGCAAGAAGGCCAAGCCGCCGATACCAAGGTCATGATCAAGGGCGAACCGCACAAGCTCGGCGCGGTTGTGCCACGCGGCTTCTTGCAGATCTTAGGCGGCAAAAAGCTGCCCAAGGAAGAGACGGGCAGCGGTCGCAAGGAATTGGCCGAGTGGATCATAGATCCCGCCAATCCCCTCACCCATCGCGTGATGGCGAACCGCATCTGGCAATGGCATTTCGGCAAAGGCATCGTGCAGACGCCGAATGATTTCGGCAAACGCGGCAAGGCGCCCACGCATCCGGAATTGCTCGATTACCTCACCACGCGCTTCATCGAGAGCGGTTGGAGCCTGAAGTCGATGCACCGCCTCATCATGCTCTCCAGCACCTACCAGATGAGCAGCGAAGACAATGCCGAGTATGCGGCTAAAGATGTGGCCAATGATTATCTCTGGCGCTTCGATCGTCGCCGCCTCTCGGCGGAAGAGATCCGCGACACTCTGCTGCAACTAGGCGGTTCACTGGACCGAGCGCAAGGTGGCGAGCATCCCTTCCCCCCGCGCAGCAAATGGCATTTCACCCAGCACACTCCCTTCGTGGATACGTATCCGACCACGAAACGCAGCGTGTATATTATGCAGCAACGCATCCGCAAGCATCCCTTCTTCGAGACTTGGGACGGGGCGGATCCGAATGCCTCGACCGGAGCGAGGGCTTTGAGCATCACGCCCATTCAGGCGTTGTTCCAGATGAACGACCCGCTCATCCACGAGCAGGCGGCGAAATTCGCCCAACACGTCTGGAATTCCGGCAAGAAAGATTCTGAACGGATCGAACAAGCCTTCCTGCTCGCCTATGGCCGGCCGGCCACGAAGGAAGAGATCAAGCTGGGTGAGGAATATCTGGGCGCTGCCGCGCTGGCCTTGAAAGAAGCCGGCACACCCGAGGAAAAGATGCTCGATGCCGCGTGGGCCAGCTACACGCGCGTCCTGTTCTGCAGTAACGAATTCATTTTTGTCGACTAAGCCATGTTCACTACGCAGCCATTCATGTCCCGCCGGGCGGCCCTCCGCTCGCTAATCTGCGGCTCCGCCCTCATGCCGGGCATCGTGCAATCATTGCTCGCCCAATCAGGAGAGGACACCGTCAATCCGCTTGCGCCCAAGACCACACATTTTCCCGGCAAGGCCAAGCGCGTCATTTTCCTTTTCATGCCGGGTGGGGTGTCCCATATCGATTCGTTCGATCCCAAACCACGCCTGAAGGAATTGAGTCCGGACGGAAAGAAGTATCTGCCCGCCTTTTGGGATTTCAAACGCGGTGGCAAATGCGGCACGGAAGTGAGCGATCTCTTCCCCTACATGCGTGATTGCATGGATGACGTGTGTCTCATCCGCTCCCTGCATGGCGATCACAATGATCACGCGCAAGCAACGCTCGGCATCCACACGGGCTCCGTCACCTTCGCCCGCCCCAGTATGGGATCGTGGGTGAGCTACGGCATGGGCACGACGAACCAGAACCTGCCCTCATTCGTCGTGCTCGCCCCGAAACTGCCTTATGCCGGGAGCCAGGTGTGGAGTTCAGACTTCTTGCCGGGAGCACATGCGGGCACACGCGTCTTGGCTGGCGCAGAGCCGATTCCCGACTTGAACCGCCGCGCGCCTTCTGCCCGCGTGCAAGAACTGGAGCTGGGGCTATTGGAGAAAATCAACCAGAAGCACCAGCAGAACCGGATGAGTGACCCGATGCTCGCCGCGCGCATCAAGTCGTTTGAGACGGCGTTCGGCATGCAGTCCGCCATGCCGGATGTGCTGGACCTCTCTAAAGAGACGGATGCGACGCTGAAGCTCTATGGCTTGGAGCGCGGCAGCACCAAGGGCTTCGCCTGGCAATGTCTCGTGGCGCGCCGGATGGTAGAGCGTGGTGTGCGTTTCGTGGAGTTGATCGATGTCGGCTCCTCAAACAACTGGGATGCCCATGGCAACATGAAGGGCCATGCTCCCCTCGCCCGCAACGTGGATCAACCCATCGCCGGTCTGCTGAAGGATTTGAAATCGCGAGGCATGCTGGAAGATACGTTGGTGGTGTGGACCTCAGAATTCGGTCGCACGCCCACGCCGGACAGCCCGGATGGTCGCAGCCATCAAGCCAGCGTGTATTCGTCCTGGCTCGCCGGTGGCGGCATCAAACCCGGCATCGTCTATGGCGCGAGTGATGAGATCGGTCGCAAGCCAGCCGAGAATCCAGTTCATGTGCATGACTTCCACGCGACCATCCTGCATAGCCTCGGCTTCAACCATGAGAAGCTGACCTACAATCACGGCGGACGTGACTACCGCCTGACCGATGTGTTCGGTAATGTGGTGAAGGATATCTTGGTCTAGTCTGCCCCTTACAAGAGACGCCCGTTTTGATAATGGGCAGGCGGGCGTTTCCTGTGCGATATTGGGGTCGAGATGAGCAGGACAAACGACACCCATAGCAAGGCTATCGGGTATGCCCTATGGCTACTGGGCTTCAGTGGCGCACACCGGTTTTATTATGGCCGCACCCTGACCGGTATCCTCTGGTTTTTCACTGGCGGACTTTTCCTCATCGGGTGGATCGTGGACTTCTTCCTCATTCCCTCCATGGATCGGGAGGCGGATTTCAATTACCAGACCGGACGCATCAACTATTCCATCGCCTGGCTGTTGCTCACTTTTTTGGGAGTGCTCGGCATCCACCGTTTCTATCAGGGCAAGATCGGGACCGGCCTGCTCTATCTTTTCACCTTAGGCTTGTTTGGCGTCGGCATCGTGTATGATTTCCTGACCTTGAACGACCAGATCGATGAACAGAACCGCCGTTCTCTGCTCCGGGGATGATAAGTCCTGGACGGTGTTACGATCCCGTGACATGTGGTTTGCAACGTTGTTGCGGCGGCAACCCCTAGCTGAAAAATATTGTTTTCGTGTCCGTGGGCGGTACGTTGTTCCCGTAAGATGAAGACTTTCGCGGAACTTGGATTTCCCGGCCGGCTGATCGCCGTGGAAGGGATTGATGGCTCAGGGAAGTCCACCCAGATTTACCTCTTGAAGCGCTGGCTCGAACTGCAGGGCCTCAAGGTGTTCTTCAGCGAGTGGAACTCTTCCGTGCTTGTGAAGAGCGCGACGAGCAAGGGCAAGAAACGCGAGTTGCTCACCCCTACCACGTTCAGTCTCATCCACGCCACGGATTTTGCCGACCGTTACGAGCGGCAGCTGGTTCCCCTTCTCCGCGCGGGTTATCTCGTGCTTTGTGACCGCTACGCTTTCACCGCCTTTGCCCGTGACACGGTGCGGGGTTGCCCCCCGGAATGGGTGCGCGGGCTTTACAGCTTTGCGGCACAACCGGACCTCACGTTCTTTTTCAAGGCCCGGCTGGAGACCTCGCTGCAACGCATCCTGGATGGCCGTCCGGAATTGAAATACTTCGAGGCAGGCATGGACATGCGTCTCTCGACCGACCCCTACGAGAGCTTCCGCATCTTCCAAGGCCGTCTGCTGGAACAATACCTGGCCATGAGCACGCAGTATAACTTCATGGTCATCGACGCGAACCAGACGATCGAGCCGCAGCAGGAAACCGTGCGGCAACTGGTCGCGGCCAAACTCGACCTGAGCAATTTCGCTTCCAACAAATTCTAGCCATGGGCAAAAAGAAAAAATCGGAGGCCAAAGCCAAGACCCGCCTGTCCAGTGCGGTCCGGGTGCCGACGCGTAAAGCCAAGCGTTTCTACGGGCACGGCATCCCGCGCGTGGATCTCAAGCAACTCACCGGCCGATTGATCGTGGTGGAAGGTGCCGATGGTTCGGGGCGTTCCACGCAGATCAACCGCCTTGTGGAATGGTTGGAAGGTTGCGGCCATGCCACCGTTCAAGTCGGCCTTAAGCGTTCGACACTGGTGAGCGAAGAACTCGAACAGGCGCAGCAAGGTAACATTCTCAGCCGCTCCACCCTGAGCCTCTTTTACGCCACGGACTTTGCGGACCAGCTCGAGAACGTGATCCTGCCGGCGCTCAAGGCCGGGTTCATGGTGCTGGCCGATCGCTACATCTACACCCTCATGGCGCGTAACATGGTGCGCGGGATGGATGAGAAGTGGCTGAAGAATCTCTACGGCATCGCACTTGAACCGGACGCGGTGTTCTACCTGAACGTCTCCCCAGAACAACTGGTGCAACGTAACTTCGCCAAGAACTCCGCCTTGGATTACTGGGAGAGCGGCATGGACCTCGGTCTTTCGCGCGACATGTTCGACAGCTTCCTGCAGTATCAGGCCCTGATGGCCAAGCAGTTCACAATCTTGCGGGATTCTTATCGCTTCACCATCGTGAACGGCAACCGCTCGGCTGACGCCATCAACGCCGAGTTGCGCAAGCACATCGAAAAAATCATCGCCGGCAGTTAATCCCTCAACGACCTGCGTCATGCCTGAAGCCGCAAGCAAAAGTGAGAACTTGTTGATCGGGGTGGATTTGGGCGGCACCAAAATCCTCGCCGGAGTTTTTGATCGCAGCCTGAATTGCGTCTCCCAGGCCAAGATGACCACCAAAGCGCAACGGGGCGCCGATGGCGTCATCGAACGCGTGGCCCGTTGCATCCGTGACGCAGTAGATGAAGGGGACTTGGACCTCAAGCAGGTAAAGGGCATCGGTATCGGTGCCCCGGGTGCCGTGGACACGGAGAACGGCAAGGTCATCTTCGCGCCCAACTTGCAATGGCACGATGTGCCGCTGAAGAAGGCGTTGGAAAAAGATTTGGGCATCCCGGTATTCGTGGAGAACGATTGTAACATCTGCACCATCGGCGTGCATGAAGCCGAGCTGGGCGGCAAGCCCAAGAACATGGTGGGCATCTTTCTGGGGACCGGCATCGGCGGCGGAATCATCATCAATAGCAAACTCTACTCCGGCTTCAACAAGACCGCCGGTGAGCTTGGCCATATGATCTTGGAGGTCGGCGGACCAAAATGCGGTTGCGGCAATCGTGGCTGCTTCGAGGCATTGGCCAGCCGGGGGGCCATCTTCCGCCGCATCCAGACCGCAGCCAAGGAAGGCCAGAAAACCGTCCTTACCGAGATGCTCGGGGATAATTGGGACGATATGAAAAGCGGCGATCTGCGCAAGGCCATCAAGCGCGGTGATAAGTTCGTCGAGAAAGTCGTGGAAGAGTCGGCTGAATATACCGGCATCGCCGTGGCCAATATCATCAACCTGCTGAACCCGGACACCATCGTGCTGGGCGGTGGGGTCATCGAGCAGATGGAAGACCAGATGATGGCGATCATCATCGAGACCGCGCATGACTATGCGCTGGATGGCACCGCCGAGAACATCGAGATCATCGCCTCGAAATTGGGTGACAGTGCTGGCATCACGGGCGGAGCCGTATTGGCTCGGCGCAATCTGTCTTAGCTTTACCCGCAGTTTTCTCTCCCATGCCTGATACTCTTACAAGACGGGCGGTCATCGATATCGGGACCAACTCGGTAAAACTTTTGGTCGGCGACGTATCCGATGGCATCGTCACGCCCGTCTTTGAAGCGGGAGAGCAGACGCGCTTGGGTCAGGGACTTTACGAATCGAACCGGCTGCAACCGGAGGCCATCGCCCGCACGGTGGATTGCGTCACCCGCTTTGCCGCTCAGACTTGGGAAATGGGGGCGGCCACCATCCGGGTGATCGCGACCAGTGCCACTCGAGACGCCTTGAACGGATCAGAATTGGTGCAGGCCATCCAAGATCATGCGAATCTCAGCACTGAGGTGATCTCGGGATCCACGGAAGCGGAATGGGTTTATCGCGGGGTATTGAGTGATCCCGAATTGGCAGCGCATCCGCTGCTGATCCTCGACGTAGGTGGTGGCAGCACAGAATTAATTGTCACCGCCGCTGGTGAACGCAGGTTCGATCAAAGCTTCCAGATGGGCACGGTCAGGTTGCTGGAGAAATTTCCACCGGCTGATCCGCCTTCACCCGAAGATTTCACCAGTTGCCAGAACTGGCTGCGGGAACTCTTGGAGCATTCGGCCGGGCCACTCATCGCGCCACACCTGCCTCCCAAGGGCAGCCCGCAAACCTTGCTGGTGGGCACTGGGGGCGCAGCTTTGATCTTGGCCCGCATCCATCTGGCGCTGCCCGATTTCACAAGGGAGCAGATGGAAGGCCTCTCTCTTTCCACCCAAGAAGTATCGGCCATCTGCGAAAGGCTATGGAGTCTGCCGCTGGCCGAACGGCGCAAGATCATCGGCCTGCCACCAGAGCGCGCGGATGTGATGCTGATGGGCGCGCTTATCTATGAAAGCGTCTTGCGGCAATTCGGCATCTCAGCCCTGCGGGTCAGTACCCGGGGGTTGCGATATGCCGCCCTTGTGGCCTGATCGTGCTTAATAAAAAACCCCGCTCCATCGCTGAAGCGGGGTCAGATAAGTAAGGTCCGGTTTAGAACTTGTACTTCACACCAGCCACGAGCTTGATGTCGTTCTTCTTACGACCAGCAGCTGGTTCGTTGTCATAGCTGTCTACGATATAGAACTCGAGTTTCACCGACTGGGTGATGTCCGTCTCGATGCCGATCTCGAAGTTGAAGATGTAATTGTTGAAGTCATCGATCTGCGGCAGGAACTCGGCTTTCTGCCAGAGGCGGGCGCGATCGCTGATCTTGTATTCAAACTTCTCGGCCACACGGGCGCTCATGTAGCTCTTGGAGCGGCCACCCACGTCCTCAAACACGAAGGAAGGACCACCTTCTGCGCTGAGGATCATGCGGTCTTCCTTGATGAAGTAATAACCGATACCAGGACCGACATTCAGACGGTAGGAGACATCGGCGATATCATCATGCAACAGATCGGCGAGCACGTAACCGAACGCGCGTTCGCTGACCAGACGGTTGTATTGGCCATAAACCCGCAAAGAGTCATTGTTCTTCAGGTTGTTCGATTCGCCGTAAGTGCCATCCGCACCGACGGTCACTTCGTTCTGGCGCCATTTGCGCAAACCTTGGGCACGGGCAGTGAAAAGCACCGTGTCGCTGTTGCCTTGGGTGACCGTGGCACCGAGACCGACGCTGCCCTCCCATTTGGGAGCGGGTTTCTCAGCCGGAGCCGGGGCGGCGGCTTGGGCCATGGCCGGGGTGGATAACACGCCTGACAGAGCTGCCAGCACACCGGCAACACCAAGCGTCCGCTTCAAGGATGTTTGATTCAGCATCATAAATGAACCGCGAACCGTAGACGGTGAGATTTCGATGTCAAAGCCCGTTTTGTGACAATTTCGGGCCATCCGGACAGAAGACCGTGGTCATTTGCGTTTACAAAAGCCGCTCATAAGCCGTATTTTTAAGAACTTAACTCCCTAGTATGAAAGCCACACCGCTAAACGACCTGCCGGCCGCCGGAATCAACCGCCGCAACTTCTTGAAAACCGGTGCCTTGGCCGCCACTTATGGCGGGGTAGCCGCCATGACACCCTATACCCAAGCAGTGCCTGCTACCGCCTCGATCGATCCGAAGTATCGCATCGAGAAAGGGCGCATCCGGCAGTCCATCATGGGCTGGTGTTTCAAGCCCATGCCGGAAAAGGAACTGGCGAAGCATTGCAAAGACATCGGCTTGGTGGCCATAGAAGGGATCGGCATCGAGCATTATCCTATGGTGAAAGAGCTGGGCCTGAACATATCGCTGGTGGGCAGTCATGGGTTTGCAAAAGGGCCGGTCAATCCCGCCAACCACGCCGAGGTGAAAAAGATTTTGCTGGAGCGCATCGACGTGGCGGCCAGTGTGGGCGCGCCCAATGTCATCACGTTCACGGGCATGCGTGAGCCGGGCATCAGCGACGAGCAAAGCGCCAAGAACTGTCTCGACTGCTGGAAGCAGGTGATCCAACACGCGGAGAAGAAGAAGGTCACTCTTGTGCTCGAACATCTGAACTCCCGCGATAACACACACCCGATGAAGGGGCATCCGGGTTACTTCGGGGACAATGTGGATTACTGCATCGAGTTGGTGAAGGCGATGGGGTCACCGAACTTCAAGCTGCTGTTCGACATCTATCACGTCCAGATCATGAACGGCGACGTCATCCGCCGCCTGCGGATGTATAAGGACTACATCGGCCACTACCACACGGCTGGTTGCCCGGGTCGCGGCGAACTGGATGACAATCAGGAGATCAACTACCCGCCCATCCTCCGCGCCATCTTGGAGACCGGCTACACCGGCTACGTGGCGCAGGAATTCATCCCCACTTGGGATGATCCTATCCTCGCGCTCCGCCATGCGGCGAAGCTGTGTGATGTGTAGAGCCTTTACGGCTTAGGCGATCTTAATTCCTGAAGATTCAGAGACAGGGGCACTCTCCTCTGTCCAAAACCGCCGTTAAAGGACTTAGTATTATTGAGCGTTTACCATGTCTGCGCCTGACAAAACCGAACTGTTCATCGTCCAGCTCTCTACGATTGAAAGATCGCTGGCCTTGTACGTGATGACGTTGGTGCCGCGGCCGCAGGATGCGGAGGACATCCTCCAGCAGAGCAAGTTGGTGATGTGGCGCTGTTTCGACCAGTTCCAGCAAGGGACGAATTTCGGCGCGTGGGCGCGGAAGATCGCCTTTCACCAAGTGCTCACGTATCGCAAGCGCCAGAAGAAGAGCCAGTTGCAGGTGTCAGATGAATTTCTGGAGATCATCGCCGCCGAAGCGGAAAGCAACGATGATGTGCTGGAGGTGCAACGCCAGCTCCTGACCCAGTGCATGACCAAACTGGACCCGGAGCATCGCCAGATCCTGAACCTGCGCTATCATGAAGGGGAAGAGATCGAGGCAATCGCGGCGGAGACCAACAAGACGGAAGGTGCGGTGTATCGCCTGCTCAGCCGGATCCGGAAGAATTTACACGATTGCGTGACCCGTTCGTTGAAGAAAGTGGATGCCTATGAACCCGAAGCAAGCTGAAGAACTGCACGAGTTGTGCGAACGGCTCGTCGAGGAACGATTGACGCCGGAGGAATCTGCGCGGCTGGAAGCGCTGGTGCGTGAGTCGGCGGTGGCGCGGCGTTATGTGGTGGAGCATCTGCAGTTGCATGCCGGTCTGCATTGGGAGAGCGGTCGCATCGGGCAACAGACGTTGCCGGACCAACTGGCCGCTTCGCTGGCGGGTTTGGATTCAGCTACGGACAGCACAATGGTTCGCCTGCCCTCCCCTTGGGCCAAGCGCGCCCCGTGGCTGGCCTTGGCGGCTAGTGTGGTCGTATTAGCAGCCGGTATCGGTCTGGGGCTTTCTTTGGCCAAACAGGATTTACCCGCGCAGCAGGCTGTAATCGCCCCTCCAGCCGTAGCCACTCTGTCACAAACGCGGGGGTGCCGTTGGGAAAGCTCCGCCCTGCCGACATTGGAAGGTGCCCGGCTCACCGCCGGTCAGCTCTCACTGACGGATGGCTTGGCCACGTTGCGTTTCGATTCCGGAGCCACCGTGACCTTGGAAGCTCCGGCCGTGTTGGAGATCGTGAACAAGGATCTGTGCATCTTGCATCGCGGCATGTTGACTGCGCATGTGCCGAAGGAAGCGGTGGGATTCACCGTGGAGACGGCGAATGCGAAGGTGATTGATCATGGCACGGAGTTCGGCTTGAGCGCGGGCGCGAATGGTCAGGCTTTGGTACAAGTATTTGACGGTGAGGTGGAAGTGCGTCATCGCCAGAGCGGTGAGAATCTGCGGCTGACCACCGGTGAGAATGTGGTGATGGATACGAAAGCCGTGACCGGCCGCAATACCGGTATGGCCGAGGCCGACCGGACTTCGCGCCCCAATGCGGAAACAAGTCAACCCGCCAATGCCGTGACCCTGACCACCGCTTCGGGCAATGGACGCACCACTTACATCTATTCACCGGGCACCACGAACCATCATTCGGATTCATTGATGCTGGTGAAGCACACGGACTCGGCCACGTTCAGACGCAAAGCCTACTTCAGCTTCGATGTGAGCAGCCTGAAGGGGCACAAGGTGGAGAATGCTTCCTTGGCCTTAGCATTCGAGCCGACGGGGTATGGTTTTGCCTCACGTCTGCCTGCCTGTGTGTTCACCGTGTATGGCTTGAAGGATGGCCCGACGGATGAGTGGTCTGAGCAGGAACTTAAGTGGGACAATGCGCCAGCCAATCTGCCGGGCGGGAACGAGATCGATACCGGCAAAGCGGTTGTGGTAGGGACATTCACCATCGAACCGGAAGAGGCGAGCGGCCTGCGGGTGATCAGCAACCCGGCCCTGACGGCTTTCCTAAACGACGACCACAATGGGCAGGTGACATTGATTGTGGTGCGTGAGACCGCTGAACGGGTAGTGAAAGGCCAGGCCAGCGGCTTGGTGCATGGCTTCGCGGGGAATTATCATCCGACCGCGCCACCACCTACCCTGCGCCTGACCCTCCAATAAGCCTCACATCCGTGTACGTTGAGCTGAGAACCACAGTCTATCCAAGGCAAATGCCCCCTTGATTTCAAGGGATTGATAACGCAAAATTTATTTGGATGAATGTGAAGGAAGAAGCCATCATCCACCGCTTGCCGTCATTTGTATGGCCTTACTTGGCCAGCACCGAAATGCTGCCGCGGTGGAATAGCCAAATCCTTCGCATTTTCCCAAAAGAACACGGCCCTTTCCGCCCGCACTTCAAATTCGATGTCACGTTGTTGGTGAAAGGAAACGAGCACGAATATTCAGCGGAAGTGGTGGAGTTTATCGAACTTCGTCGAATCGTCTTCAAGTTGCGTTCCAAAACCAATCCATCTCTTCCGGAGTCGACCGAGTGCATCACGCTTTCCCCCTTGGTCAAAGGCACTAAGATCGAGCGGACGACCGAGATATTCGGCGCCGAGAAAACGATTTCATGGTGGGTGAAACTGCTGCAAAGGCTGTTTGGCTGCTTGAATAAACCGAAGGCTAGCGAATATTCCCTGAACCGCCTTGCCCAAGTCGTGGAGCAGAGGCACTAGTCTTTTGGAGCGGGCGGCAGTGTCGGCAACGCCAACGGATTCACTCCCGGCTTGGATCCGGGAGGCAATGGGGGAGCGCCAGCCCCGGGAGGCAAAGGCGGCATTTGCTTCACCAGACTTCGCCAAGTATTCCGCTCTTCTTCACTCATCTTCTCCCAGCGTTCAGCGGTGGCGATAAAACGCGCCTGTTCATCAGCACTCAAGTTGTTAAATTTACGCGCCGAATCCATGCAACGTTTGCGCTCATCTGGAGAAAGTTTCTCATAATCGGCCAGCGTTTGCTCCACCTTGGCCCGTTCGTTTTGATTAAGTTTCTCGAGGATGGCCTGCTGCTCGTGGTCAGACAGTTCAAAAAGATTGTGAAATGCATCAACCATCCGGTTCCGCTGTTCCTTGGGCCAGGCCTTCATCTCGTCGATCCGCGTCTTGACCTTTTCACGGTACTCCGGAGACATGTTGGCGAAAACATCTTCCTTCGAGGCCGCCGGGGCAGCCTCCACGCGGATGACGTAACGGATGGTGCTCTGATGCTCGAGCACATCTTGCTGCAAATCAGGCGGCAACTTGTCCCATTGGTCCAACCGGGCTTGTACCGCTTTGCGACGGTCTTCCGGCAAGCGCTCCAGCTTTTCCGCACGGCGATCTGGAGATGAGCGCAGCAAGGACAGCATCTCGAAGTAAAGCTCCGTCGAGCTGAGGCGCAATTCCCGCTGCTCCGGAGTCAGAGCGTCATATTCCTTCAGCTTGCCCAGCATGAAGTTACGGCTCCATTCCGACTTGCCAGCCAAGTCTGTCTCCCGCTCTTCCGGACTCAAGGCCAGCAAACGCCGCAATTCATCCATCGGACTTCTCGAGCCTCTGCCGTCGCGGCCATCTCTACCGCCGTCACGTCCTCCCCGTCCACGACCCCAATCACCTGGCGGACGCCCATCAGGACCTGGTGGCGGACCAAACCGCCGCTCTTCCTTCGGGGGATTCTCCTTATCCTGTCCGGTGACCGGCTCCGTCGTCTGGGCGCAAAGCATCCCGGGACCGGCACTCAGTGCGGTCAACAACAGGATGTGCGACAGGCGAAACATGAAATCCTAAACTCCGGCCATTTACTGCTGCAAAGCAGCGAGCAACTCAAGATCCGGCTCCGCAGCATTCTGGGTGGTCAGGCTCAAGCGGCGGATGGCTTCAAAATCTTTCAACACATCCACAGATGGCACCGGGGCCACCTTGGCCATTTCCTTCATCTGCTCGGCCATCTCCTGACGGGAGTCCGTAATGGCATCCGGCTGGTGCTGCCGCAAGGCGAGCACAGCCGCCAAGGCGACCACCGCCGTCGAAGCCGTCAACTGCACCAGATGTTTCCGCAGCCAGTAAACAAAACCTGTCCTGCTGACAGCCTCAGCGCGTTGGGCTTGACGCTGCTCCAACTCCACCGCCTGCAATACCAACGAGGTAAAATTGGATGATACCGGCGCGTCTGGCAGTTGCCGGACCACCTGGCAAAGTGCGACCTCATCCTCCCACTCGGCACGCAAATCGGGGCACCCAGCCAGCCAAGACTCAAGCTGCGCCTGCTCTTTCGGCGTCAACTGGCCCCGCAGGCTTTTTTCCCACAGTTCATTTTGTTCGTGCTCGCTCATAGCGTTACCTTTCATTCAATAACCGACCACCGTCCAAAGTTGCGTTCATCACAGGGTTTCTTTCCAGACGCCCGTGCGTATATAAGGCTTCAATCGCTGTTTCAAAGTCTCTCGGGCCCGATGGATCAAAGATTTCGTGGCCGACAGCGAACATCCAAGCACTTTAGCGATATCGTCATATGACATATCGTCCTGTCGGCAGAGCAACATCGCCGTCCGCTGGTTCTCCGGCAAACCAGCTATCGCCTCTTCGATCTTATCCACCAATTCACCCTGCAACATGGTATCAGGCGGGGCGAACTGCTTCACATCTTCAATCTGCCGCAAAGGCTGATCTTCGTTCTCTGGATGAGCCACATCCATCGACTCCGCAGGATGCCGGGAACGTCGGCGTATCTCGTTGAGACAGAGGTTTCTGGCGATCGTGAACAGCCAGGTGGAAAACCGGGCCGAGACTTCATAACGGTGCGCAGATTTGAAGACTTGGATGAAGACGTTCTGCGCCAAGTCTTCCGCCTCGGTCGCATCTGGCAAGGTACGGTATAAGAGGTTGATGACCGGCTGCTTATAGCGCTCCACGAGCAGCTCAAAAGCGGCCATATCCCCTTCTCTTACCCGCAGCATCAGGGCCGCATCTGGGTCTTGCTGATTCATTGTTCTCTCAGAATAGCTCGCCGGTTTCTGCACTTGAGGTGCAGAAACGTCCACCGGACTTAAGGTTCCCGAGACGGATGCCATTAGCGGCCTTATATAACACCTAAACCATGCAAAAGTTCCGGACTGTAAGCAACTTGTGCCACAATGGCAGAATCAGTGCTTTCACAGAAAACACCGGAACTTAGGCTGACTCCATTTACCATAACAGAGTTCAGCCCACTTGACTATTCAATTGATACGGATCACGGCGGCGCTTGGACTGAAGTTATGAAGAGCAATTCGAGGGGGGGGTGAAAATCTTGCGCGCGCAAATCTGGTGTATAGATTCTCGGGCGAAAGGAAAAAAGTGATCCCTCCTAAAAAGGCCTTAGATTCCGCCAGCGTCGTCCAACGCCAGCTTGATGCCTACAACGCACATAATCTTGAAGCCCTGCTTGAGACCTATGCCGAGGATGCTCAACAGTTTGAACACCCGGTCAAACTCCTCGCTTCAGGCATCGCCCAATTGCGCGAACGTTTCGCCATCCGCTTTGCCGAGCCCAATCTCCACGCGCAACTCCTCAACCGCATCGTGATGGGCAGCACGGTCATCGACCACGAACTGGTGACACGCACCTTTCCCGAAGGCCCGGGTACGATCGAACTCGTAGCAACCTACGAAGTGCTAAACGGGAAAATCGCCAAGGCATGGTTCATCACCGGAGCTAAGACAATAAAATCGGTCGTCACCGAGTAATTGCCTATCCCCGCCAGCCCAATCCCGTCTTCATACCCGATTTGACCATCGATATTTGAGCCCATTTTCCTTTCTTCCCTCACTTCTCACTTTGCACTTTAGCTCTGGTCCCCCTACTGTCCACGCGTGCCGACTTTGTTGGAAAAGATTGAAGCCAGCGCCCGCCAGCGATTGCCTTTGCCTGCGGGGCGCACCCCCGCCCAAGAACTGGCCCGCTATCGGAATTACCTGAAGGTCGAGTCGCACCGTCTGAAAATTATGCACCGCGCCGGTGGCGAAGGCCGGGAAATCTGTCGCGCACGTGCAGCTATCCTCGATCACCTTTTGCGCCACCTCTTCGACACGGTCCGCAAACAAGGCGGTTTCGACCAAGAAAAGCTCCCTCCCCTCGCGTTGGTAGCGATCGGTGGTTTTGGCCGCGGCGAACTGAACCCCGCCAGCGATATCGACATCATGTTCCTGCATGATGGCCGCATGATCGTGGGGAATAAGCCCCATCCTTTTCTCGCCGCCCTCACCGGCACCGGCGGTCTGCTCTACACACTCTACGACATTGGCCTGAAAGTCGGCCCCGCTGTCCGCAGCCTGGATGATTGCGTGAAAGTCGCGAATAGCGACATGCAGTCCAAGACCTCGCTCATCGAGGCCCGCCTCATCGCCGGTGATGCCAACCTGCTCGCCAAGTTTGAGAAACTGGTCGAAGCCAAATGTGTCAAAGGTCACGAGGACGAGTATCTTGCGGAACGCCTCGCCGACCAGAAACAACGCCGGGCCAAGTATGGCAATTCCGCCTGTATGCAGGAGCCGAACATCAAGAACGGATGCGGCGGATTGCGGGATTACCAGAACCTCATGTGGATGGCGTACTTCAAGATCCGCGCCCGCACCACTGAGGAATTACGGTTGCGTGACCTCATGAGCGCCGCCGAGGTGAAGCAGCTCGAGGCCGCCTATGATTTCCTCCTCCGAGTCCGCACCGACCTGCATTACCATACGGGTCGCCCGGTTGATGATCTGCCCAAGAGCATCCAACCCGCCATCGCCCATAATCTCGGCTACACCGACCGTTCTCCCCGCCGTCGGCTGGAGAGGATGATGCGGGATTTCTACACGCACTCCCGGAACGTCTATCTCATCACCCAGCTTGTAGAGCAACGCCTGGCCCTAATGCCCACGGCCAGCCGCTTTCCCACTTTCAAAGAGATCTTGCGCAGCCGTCAGCAGGCCATGCCACAGATCGTGGACGGCTTTACCTTCAACGAAGGCAAGATCGAGGCGGCCAATGGCCGTATCTTCCGTGAACAACCGCGCCGCCTGATGCGCGTGTTTCTCTACGCCCAGCAGCGCGGTCTCGAACTGCATCCCAACCTCGCCCAGCACATCCGCCAGCAGTTGGCGCTCGTGAACCGCTATTTCTTGGAAGACCCTCACGTTCACGAGACGTTCCTCCAGATCATGAGCCAGCGCGGCGACGTCGCCCGTATTCTGCGCATGATGCATGACGTCGATTTCCTCGGGAAATACATCCCGGAGTTCGGCCGCCTCACCTGCCTGGTCCAGCACGAGTTCTTCCATCAGTACGCCGCCGATGAGCACACGCTCATGTGCCTGCAGAAGTTGGACGATATCTGGGCCGCCAAGACCCCGCCGTTGAGCAATTACACGGAGATGTTCATCAGCCTCGAACGTCCCAGCCTGCTCTATCTTGCCCTCCTATTGCATGATGCCGGCAAGGCGGATGAAAGCGGACACCATGAGGTGGATAGCGCCCGGCTCATCGGCCGCATGGGCCGTCGCCTCAAGTTGGATAATCCGACCATCAAATCGCTGCAGCTTATCGTCACGGAGCACCTCACCATGGTACAGATCTCCCAACGGCGAGATCTGGATGATCCGGCGGTGATCCGGAAGTTCGCCAAGCTGATGGAGACTCCGGAGAACTTGGTGATGCTCACGCTCCATACCGTGGCGGATTCTCTCGGCACCAGTGACAAGATCTGGAACGGCTTCAAAGACTCGCTCCTCTGGACGCTGCACCAGAACACCATGCGTCTGATCACTGGCGGGACAGACTTCATCCGGGCAGAGGAAAAATTACGCGAGCATCTGGCCAAGGAAGTACGCAAGCTCGCCCCTTCCAGCTTCAAAGAAGACGAGGTCCAGGCCCATTTCAGCAACCTGCCGCCCCGCTATTTCCGCACGCACACCGCGCGGGACATCATGACGGATCTCTCGCTGACGCACCGGTTCATGCACCTCCAGTTGACCGAGGAAGAACGTGCCCTGGAGCCCGTCACCTACTGGCACAACGAGCCCGATCGCAGCCACAGCGTGGTGAAGATCTGCTCGTGGGACCGCGTCGGCTTCTTCGCCAAGATCACCGGCGCCCTCACCGCTGCCGGCCTGAACATTCTCAGTGCCCAAGTCTTCTCGCGGTCTGACGGTATCGTCCTCGATACCCTGCTGGTAAACGATGCCGTCACCGGCAAACCCGCCGAGCGCGAATCGAAGGACCTTTTCGAGAAATACATCGATGAGACCCTGAACGGTGAGATCAACCTGGCCGCGCTCATCAAGAAGCGGAAGAACGTGAAGCCGCTTTATTATCCGCTCGAAGGCGAGGAACTCCCCATCATCATCGACTTTGATAACGACAGCTCCGCCCAATGCACCGTCATTGATATCGAGACGGAGGATCGTGTCGGCTTGCTCTACACCATCTCCCAAGTCCTGAGTGAGCAGAAGGTGGACGTCATCCTCTCCAAGATCACCACGGAAAAAGGTGCGGCTATCGACTCCTTCTACGTCACCGAGATCGGTGGCGGCAAGCTCACCACCCAGCAGCGTCGCAACACGGTGGAACGCAAACTCAAAGCCGCCATCGCCGCGCTGGAGTAGCGTCTGTGAATACAATCACCGCCATTCCCGAAGCATGCAGGAAATTCCTGCGCCGCAAACTGCTTCTGGATCAGCCTTTGGCCACGACTGATGACGCGATCCGTCATCATGGTTACATCCAGATCGATCCCATCGACGTCTGCGGCAAGATGCATGACCTCATCTTGCGCAACCGCGTGCAGCAATATCAGCGGGATGATTTGCTGAAGGTGCTTTATCAGCGCAAGCAACGCGCGTTCTTCGAGCATTACATCGGGGTATTGGTTGCGTTAGCCATTGAGGATTATCGCTACCTGCTGCCCTCCATGAAGCGGCGACGCACCTCGGACCGATACAGTGGCGCCCTGGATGCGGAGCAAAAGAAGATGGCCCGAAAGATCATTGATCGCATCCGCTCGGAAGGTCCACTCAGTTCAGCCGCCTTCTTGGATTCAGGCCGTTCACAGACTGGCTGGGGCACGAACGGCACGCTCGCCAAGACTACGCTGGACAAGCTCTTCTTCCACGGCCGTCTGCTCATCAGTCGACGGGATAACTTCCGCCGCGTGTTTGATCTCCCGGAACGTATCCTGCCGGAAAACATCCTGGAGTCCAAACCAGCCACACCACGTGAAGTAGAACGCTGGCTCATCCAAGTGCGCCTGAAGCAACGGCGACTCATCATCCTCACTGCTGCACATGCCACCTTGGCCAAAGATTTCCTGACCAAGGTAAAGGTGGCGGATCAGCCGCCCCTCTATTGCCTGAATGAGGATGCCGAACTCCTGCAACAAGCTGCGGACTGGCCCGAACCGGATACCACACCACACTTGCTCGCACCTCTGGACCCCATCATCTACGACCGCAAAATCACCCGCCGCGTTTGGGATTTCGATTACACTTGGGAAGTTTACACCCCACCCGCCAAACGCGTGCGCGGCTACTACGCTCTGCCCATCCTCAGCGGCACCAGGATTGTCGGCCATGTGGACCCGAAAGTGGATCGCCAATCGGGCATCTTGAACACGCGAGTCGTCCTCGAAAAAGGGATCGATTTGAGCCCCTCCCTAAAGAATTTCTCCAGCTTCTTGGAGATGAATTCACACAAGGTCATTCACTAAGACTACTCTGCCGCTTGATATCAGAGCATCCCCTTTTGCTCATTCCTTCGGCATTCGGATTTCGTCATTCGTCATTTTCCCTACCCCTCCATCACCACTACTGCTGCCGCGTAATTATCCGTATGCGTGAGAGAGACATGCGTCCCTTTGCCGCCTCGTGATTGAAACAGCTCGAACGCCTTCTTGTGCAACACCAGAAACGGTTCACCCGTCGGCTTGCGCCCGATCTCGATGTCATGCCAGCCAAGTGCTTCACCCAAGCCCGTACCGAACGCCTTGGCCACCGCTTCCTTCGCGGCAAAACGTGCGGCCACATGTGTGAGCGGATGACGGTGTGATTTGCAGAACTCGATCTCCTCCGGCAACAGGAACCGCTCCAGGAAAGCATCGCCAAACCGGTCGATCGACGCCTGAATCCGCGCCGTCTCCACCAAATCGATGCCGATGCCGATGATCATTTTCTTGTAGCGCAGGTTGATAACCTGCTGTGTCGCCGACTGGCAGTCGGCAGGTCTTACGTCATTTCAAAGCTCGCAGATCACCGATCTGCGACACGGCAGACTGCCAGTCTGCGCTACCTTCATTACCCCCGATAATCCTTCATGAGCTCCAGCATGTCCTTCACTGCTTGCGTCATCCCCGTGGTCACCGACCGGCTCACGATGCTGTGCCCGATATTCAACTCCACCAGATGCGGCACGATGTGCAGCACTGGAAGATTCACATAATTCAAGCCGTGCCCGGCATTCACCTGCAGCCCCAGCGCGTGTGCCTGCTCAGCACCTTTCACCAACCGCTGCAACTCCACGTTCCGTTCCGCTTTCTGGTCAAAGTGATCCGCGAACTTGCCCGTGTGCAACTCGATGAATTGCGCTCCGACCTTGGCGGATGCCTCGATCTGCTCGGGCTCGGGCGCGATAAACAAGCTCACCTCAATGCCCGCATCCTTCATGCGCTGGCATGTATCGGTCAACCCGGCCAGATCACCTAGCACGTCCAGCCCGCCTTCCGTCGTCACCTCCTGTCGTTTCTCCGGCACGAGGCAAACGATGTCTGGCTTGAGCTTCAGCGCGATCTCGACGATCTCCGGCGAGTTCGCCATCTCCAGGTTCAACCGCGTCTTGATACGCTCGCGCAGGAGCTTCACATCGAGGTCCTGGATATGCCGCCGATCCTCGCGCAGATGCGCCGTGATACCGTGCGCCCCCGCCTCTTCACAGATCAACGCCAGCGCCACTGGATCCGGCTCACCCCGGTTTTGCCCACGATACCGTGCTTCACGCAGTGTGGCCACGTGGTCGATGTTCACCCCGAGTTTCAACATATCATTACTTAGGTGCGGGTGGATTTGCAGCAGCATCTGGCACGGTCATGACCGGTCCAACCTCTTCGTCCCATTTAGGAAAGCCAGTCTGATCCAGCCAACGGGTCAAAATATAAAGCTCCAAACTGGTGAATCCGGCCGGTGAATTACGCAACACCTTGACCTCATCTGCAGCCGCTAACTCCGCCTCAGTTACAGCGTTCCCTAACTTGGTCGCGATGGCTCTAAGCCATTGATACGGCACTGGACTATTGGCCATGGGCAGACGGTTGGATGTCATGAAGAGCAGCGGCGAAAAGGTGATCCACTGATTGACCCTGGCTTCCGTGATCTCCCAATCGTAATAGATGACATTGGTCCGCCCCACGAATTGCTGCAGCAGCTCCGGCGGCAGGTTCGTCGAATTCGGCGACATCGGAAAGAATCCGAAAACCAAGTGATCATCCTTCGGCTCCGGTGCCGCCTTGAGATACGGCAAGATGACCGGCAATCCCGTCCACACCAACTCGTTGGTCCGGCTCATCATACGCCCCGCGAGTCGGTTGCTGATAACGCCGTTGAAATCATTCGTCCACCGATCCACCGAAGTCGCCACCAGATTGGATGCACCTGCCGCCGGGAAAGCAAAGAAGGTCTGGAATGGCACATCCGATTGCGCCCAAGCATATGCTTGCTGCGGTGCAACCGTCAGGCCCAAGGGCTTCAACCAATCTTGCCGTGACCACCAGGCACCAATCCCTTGCCAAGCCGTGAAGCTGATGACCGGATCTTGGATGGTGTTCGTCGGGACCTGCCAGGGTTGCGGCACTAAGCCCAAAGCTTGTGAAAATTTAAGGCTGAGCCGGCTGGTCTGATTCTGACCCTTGCCCGTCATCGTCAGTCGGGCATAAGGCAACTGCTCGGATGCCATTAATCTGGCAACATGAGGCAGCACTTTCGTATCCAATTCCAAGGCCAGCCAAGCATTGGTCTCCATCTTGGCCTCGCTTTTGGCCAAGGCGTCCCAGTCATAACCTGTTTCCGCGCGCTCCACGGTCACCCAGCTATCTTTCAGTCCATAACGATACGTCGCCTCTTCGGAATACCCCGCCATCACGGCAGTATCTGTGATATTAGTAAGTGGTATCTTGCCGGCCAATTCCCCCCGCACAACCAAGGCATAGAGGTTCGCCGTCCAGAGACCGGTATGCTCCACGGGGATCTTCACCGCCACCCGCCAGCGCAAAGGCGATCCGCTCACCCATTCCACCTTGGATTCATAGTTGAGCACATCCTCGAGCAACGGCTTCAACTTCACCGCCTGATCTTGGTTGGTCGCCGCTTCAGGAAACAGCAGGACGGGAAGATTGCGCGCCAGCTTCGCCAAGGTATTGCTCCTCACCAGAGCCGACTCCGGCAGGGACAAAACATCTTTCAGGCGGGTTCCTTCATCGCTGCTGGCAAGAGCTAACAAGCCCAGTGAATGCCATCGCATCAAAGGCTTCACCGCTGGCGTGACCGGAGCAGCGGCAACCGGGGCCACTGGCGTAGCCGCAGGCTGGCCGGTGGAAGCCGCGGGCTGGCAACCACCTCCGAACAACACGAGCAAAAAGGACACGACGACCGTCCAAATTCGATTCATAGACGGCAATTGGTTGCCACAAACCCAAGGGATACGCAAGCAACTGGGTGCAAAAAAGCCGCCTGAAGAGGCGGCTTGAAATGCTATGTGATTACTTTGCGAGAGGCGCTGGCTTAGTTGCCGATTTCATCTTTGTGAAGCTGGGCGCTCTCCGTGACCCGCAGCCAGAGCACGTTTCGGATGTCTTCGTGCACTGGAGATTTCACTTTGCTCAACCACTTCTGGGCCTCGCCGTAACGGGCAGCCATGTAGTTCACCCGGCCAAGATTCAGATAGACTTCTTCGATATCCACCGAAGAGTCTTTTTCGGCCAAGGCCAGCACACGATCCCATTCAGCCAAAGCTTCTTCCGCCCGGAACGGCCGCACCGCGTAGTGCATCTGGGCCAGTTCCTTGGCGAGCTCAAGGTTTTCCGGCTCAAGGATGCGGGCTTTGCGATACTCACGCAGGGACATGTTGAACACTTGGGCCTCATCCACGCCAAAGAACTCCTTGGCATCTTTACGATACATGAACAGGCTCGTGGCCAGATTTCGGTGATAAGCCGCCTCATGGGGCATCAGACGCACCGCGCTCATGAAGCAGACAAACATATTGGTCACGGGACCGCTGTGGCCATACTCATTGCCCCAGTCGTTCCAGTATTCAGCGGCATCCTTAGGAGTGTAAGTCGAGAGATCCTCTTCAAACGGGCTCACCACCCCGTGTACCTTGTCGGTGAATTCCATCTTGCCTGCCGGCTTGGAACTCGCTGAGGGGCTCAGCGCTGCCAAAATGACTATCGCGACCGCGATGAAAACCGCTGAGCGCTTCAGGATACTAAATAAGTCTTTAATCATTTTAATCGGCCGGCTGGCGACTATTACGACTACTAAGACGCCACCGTCAGTCAAAGGTTACACCGGCCATCAGCCAAAGTTTCGTTAGCAACATCCCTGCCAATAGCCCATTCTGCCTATCAGCATTCCAATCTGTTTTTGGTCAACCGATGGCAGAACTCTGCCAAGCGCCAGTCTCTCACTGCTCGCTCAGGCTACCACCACTTCTTTAACCTGCTTAATTAAAGCAAGTTAGCAAAAAACAACCCAGCCGGACTCCTCGCAAAAACAGGCCGTTCATACACCTGTTCCGGCACATCAGCTTTGGCTAAAACCAACCACTGAAACCCGCAAAAAAGATTCACCTGAGGCGAGATTTGACCGCATTGGCAAACTCATTATTCAGTAAAATCACTTAGCCCAGTTTGGCTCATTCCGCATTCTGCTGGAATCTCCTCCGAGGTCACTTATCCTGCTTCCTAGTTCCCGGGTGGATTTCGCCGGGGGCAAGACGATCTATGTGGTTGAATCTGCTGTGTCTCTTTACCGGTCTGGCATTGATCATAAAAGGCGGGGATCTCTTCGTTTCCTCCAGTGTGCGCATCGCCGAGATGCTGCGCATGCCCCGTGTCGTGATCGGCTCCACCTTGGTCAGTCTGGCCACCACTACTCCAGAACTCGTCGTCTCCATCCTGTCCGGATTGAAAGGTGAAAGCGGTCTCGCCGTCGGAAATGCCCTTGGCTCATGCATCTGCAATATCGGCCTGATCCTCGGTATCATGGCGGTTGCCAAAAACATTGAGGTCAACTTCCGCTCTTTGCGCACGCCCATGATTTTCATGATCGGCTGCGGCTTCCTCCTGTTTATCCTTTCCCTGGACCTTACCCTAGATCGCTCCCAAGGCTTTTTGCTGCTGGCTTTAGGTTTTGGTTACTTTGGTTTCGATTTTTGGCGAAATCTGAAGCAGCCGGCCAACTCTGCCACGCTAGAGGCCAAGGCCATCGAAGAGGAAAAAGTATCCGCGAACAGTTGGCTGCAAAGCAAAGCCGGAACGACCTTAGTTTTTCTGTTTGGCGCCATACTGGTCACCATCGGCAGCAAACTGCTGGTGGATGGAGCCGTTGGTGTGGCGGAAGCATTGGCGATTCCCTCACTGATCATCGGCCTCACCGTGGTGGCCGTGGGTACATCCTTGCCGGAACTCGTCACCGCCATCACCTCCGCCCGGCAGAATGTTTCCGATCTGGCCGTGGGCAATGTAATGGGAGCAAACATCGCCAATCTCACCCTCATTGTCGGCTCTGCTTCTGGACTTCATGACGTCACGCTTACCCGCGCCAATCAAAGCTTCAACTTTCCCGCCCTGCTCGTTTTCTTTGGGCTGCTCTACTGGCTGATGCGCTCCGGAAAAACCATTACCCGGCGTGAGGGAGCCATGCTACTGGTGGCCTATAGCATCTATCTTTCCGTCCTGATGTTGGTGGCGTTGTCGGTCAGGCTGTAAGAGCCTGCGGCCAAGGATGTCACACAACTGAAACTTTATTTCTGGCAGAATCTATGCTCTATTATGGGTGAGATTCAGTCGGCAGTTCCTCCTGCGATGAGTCTCGGGCGGCAGGCTATGGTTAGTGTGTTACCATGCGGCCGCCCTTTACGCGTGCCCATTTTTCGAAAATCACTTCGTGGCCAGAAACTTGCGTAGTTTGGCTTCCAGTTAAGGCACCCGGATCGGCTTGGGGAGATAGTCATCCAAACCCGCATTAAGGCATTTTTGCCGGTCTGATTCCATGGCACTGGCCGTCAGGGCGATCAAATGCGGGCGCTTCCGCCCGCGCGCATTGGCGATCACCTTGGATGCCACTTGATACCCGTCCAACTCAGGCATCTGGATGTCCAGCAAGACCACGTCGTAGTCCTTTTTCGCCAACATCTCGATGACCTCCAAGCCGTTCTTCGCTGTGTCAGGCTGGTAGCCCATGCGGGTCAGAAATGCCGTGGCCACCTTCAAGTTCACCACATTGTCATCCGCCACCAGAATCTTGCCGGGATGCTTCTCCGCCAGCATTGCGCCCGCTGGTTTGCTGACCGGTGTATCCTTCGCCGTCGGAGCACTCTGTATCACCTTCGTCAAAGTTTCCACCATCGCTTGCCGCCGGATAGGTTTGGCGACGGATGCCTTGACCGGCGCATCCACCGACAATCGCACATTCGTCAGCAGCACCGGGCGAGCCTGCTGAAAAGCTCTCAGACCTTTCAATCGACTCCATAATGTGAATCCATCCGCACCGGGTAACTGATGATCCAGCAAGACAATATCAAAACCTTTGCTCTTTTCCCCCATTTGAACTGCCACTTCCAGAGAATCGACGCTCTCCACTTCCATGCCCCACAAAGTACCATACTGCTCCACTATCTGACGGTTTAAGGCGTTGTCTTCCACCACCAGCAGACGTTTTCCCTTCAAGACAGGCTGGGACTGCCGCCAGAGCGGAATCTCTTGAACGACAGGCTCGCCTTTGACGGTGAAATGAAAGGTGGAGCCTTCCCCCTCCACACTCTCCACCCACATGCGCCCGCCCATCATTTCGACTAACTTTTTACTGATAGCCAACCCCAAGCCGGTGCCGCCGAAATGACGCGTCGTCGTATTGTCTACCTGGGTAAAGGACTGAAACAGCCGCGCTATCTTGTCTTGGGGAATGCCCATCCCCGTGTCTTGCACGGAAAAATGCCACTCTGCTTTTTGCTGCCCCTTTTCCAACCGGACAATCACTCCACCCTTTTCAGTGAACTTCACAGCATTACTCACCAAGTTGATCAACACTTGGCGCAACCTCGTGCCATCAATGCTCACGAAATCCGGCACCTCATCATCAGCCAAATAACCGGTATCGATCCCCTTTTCCGCCGTCTTGGGAGCCAGCAACTCCAGAGCTTCCGCCACACACCTGCGCAATTCCACCGTATGCGCGTCCATCTCCATCTTGCCGGATTCAATCTTGGAAAAATCCAGGATGTCGTTGATGAGGGCGAGCAGTGCGTCCGCGCTGGTACGGATGGTGTTCACGAAATCACGCTGCTCATAATCCAACCGGGTCTCCGCCAGCAAGGTCGTCATACCGATGACACCGTTCATCGGCGTACGGATCTCATGGCTCATGTTCGCCAGGAATTCTGACTTCGCCCTGGTCGCCTCCAAGGCCGCATCCCGGGCCTTGCCCAACTCCACTTCCATCTGCTTACGCTTGGTGATGTCCCAATTGACCCCGACGATCCGGACTGGTTTCCCTTGAGCGTCCTTTTCCACTAATGCCCGGGCCTGCAATATCCGGGTATTGTTATCCGGCAGATTCACTTGGAATTCCACGGAATAATCCGCCCCCTGCTCCAGCGTCGCCTTCAATGCCTCGCCAACTTTCTCCATATCGGCCGCGCAAACCCGAGCCGCCCAATCCTCAAAAGTCACCTGAGTTTTGTCCTTAGGATAGCCATAGAGGCTAAGCATTTGGGCATCCCAATTATGCTGATTGGTCTCCAGATTCCACTCCCAGATGCCCATGCCTGCAGATTTCGTGGCTAACAGCAACCGCTCAGCCATTTCCTGCTTTTCCCGTTCGGCCATCCTGCGTTCCGTCACATCCCGATAAATACCGCGCGTCTCCACCGGCTTGCCGTTCTCCATCCGGCAATTCACGCTGCCTTCCAAATCCACCTGCCGACCATCCTTGGCTTTGAACACTGCTTGCACCGGCCCGATATCCTCGCCAGCCATCAATTTCTGGAAACTTTGCAGACAATGCTCCCGGCACTCAGGTGCCATCAGGTCGAACACGGTCATCGTCTTGAGATCTTCATCCGTGTAACCCAACGTCTCTTTCCAACGTCGGTTCACATAAAGGAACTTCCCAGACGGGTCGATGCTTTGGATCAGGTCATTGGCATTGTCCAAGAAATCGGCCAGTTTGTTTTGGGTCTCCTCCACCTGCTTGCGATATCGACGCTCGGTCCGCATCACGCGACGGATCTCCAACTGCCCCATCACCTGCCGGCTCAAGGCCTGCAAAGCTTCCTTCTGTGATTCCGTCAGTTCCCGCGGCACCCGGTCGATCACGCATAATGTCCCGATGGCGTAATTATCACTCGTCACCAAAGGCGCCCCGGCATAAAAACGGATCTCAGGATCGCTTGTCACCAGAGGATTAGTCGAGAAGCGCTCATCTTTCGCCGCATCCGGCACACTCATCACATCCCGGTCATGGATGGCGTAGGAACAAAACGCCACATCGCGATGCGTCTCGGGGGTATCAAGGCCCACCTTGGATTTGAACCATTGCCGGTTCTCGTCGATTAAGGAGATTAGGGAGATGGGGACACAACAGATATGCGCAGCCAAATGAGTCAAATCATCGAAGTCCTGCTCCGCCTCAGTATCGAGTACTTGGTAGCCATATAGGGCTTCCAACCGCTCTTTTTCATCAGCAGGCAGGGGTGCTGGTTTGGCGCCGGGAATGGGCATGCTAAAGTTATGGTCTGTAAAAACTTGTACAGATGATGACGCCATTTACCGCCGCAATCAAACCTCACTTCGCTTTTTTTGCAGTGCCTCCCGCAACTTCCTCAATGGCAACGTGTTGATGACGTCATCTTTTATCAACCAACCCTTTCGGGCAATCCCCGCGCCCAGTCGCAAAAAGCCTGCATGCTCGTGCCGGTGAGCATCACAGTTCACCACGCATTTCACCCCTTTGGATTTCGCGTATTGCCACAAGCGCCAGTCCATATCGAAGCGATATGGGTTCGCATTCAGTTCAATCCAGGTGCCGGTGGCCGCACAGGCATCGATGACCGCCTGCTGGTTCAGCTTGTAGGGTTCACGTTCCAATAACAGCCGCCCCGTGAGGTGACCTATCATGTGCACATAGGGATTCTCCACCGCCCGGATGAGGCGCTTGGTATTGTCCGCTTCATCACTGCCCGGCACATGCAGGCTGGCCACCACCACATCCAGCTCGGCCAGCATATCGTTCTCGAAATCAAGCCGCTCCTTAAGCACATCCACCTCGGAACCGGTCAGCAAACGGAACTCTTCGCCTTCATCCTCCAGCTTCTGATTGATGGCGGCGACTTCCTTGATCTGTTTGCGCAGACGTTCCGGGTCCAAGCCGTTCGCCTGAAATGACGCCCGGCTGTGATCGGTGATGGCCCAATACTCGCAACCGATCTCGTTCATGTGCGCTGCGATGTCCTCCAAGGTATTGCGTCCATCGCTCCAGTTGGAGTGATTGTGCAGCGAGCCCTTCAAGTCCGTCCACTCAATCAGGCGTGGCAGTTCGTTTTTCTCACCAGCTGCGAATTCACCATGGTCTTCGCGCAATTCCGGCGCGATGTAGGGCAGTTCGAGCGTATGGAAAATCTCTTCCTCGGTCGCACACGGCACTAGCAGCTTGGGGTCACGCGTTTCTTCCTTGGAACGGAAAAGACCGTATTCGTTCAGGCGCAGGCCACGCTGGATGGCGCGCTGGCGCATGACGATGTTGTGCTCTTTGCTGCCGGTGAAGTAAGCGAGCGCAAAGGGAAACTCCGCATCCGTCACGACCCGCAGATCCGCCTGGATGCCGCCCTCCAGGATGACGCTGGATTTGGTATCACCTTTGGCGAGGACGTTGATGACTCCGGGCAGCTTGGTGAAGTAGTCGATAATCTCGATGGGGTTCTTGGACGAAGCCAGAAAGTCGATGTCGCCGATGACTTCCTTGAAACGGCGCAAGCTCCCAGCCGTGCTGCACCGGATGACATCTGGGTGATCACGCAAGGCTTCCAGAATCGGTTCCGAGGCGTAGATCGCATCCACGATGCGATGCCGCGAAGCATACTTCCGTTTGAAATCGATGGCTTCCAATATCTTGGTCTGGGTCTTCTCGCCAAACCCGTCCAGCTCCGCCACTTTTCCCGCCTTGCACGCTTCTTCCAGTTTTTCGATGGAATCGACGCCCAGCTTGTCATGCATCGCCTTGACCTTCTTCGGTCCCAATCCTTGGATATCCAGCATCTCCACCATCCCTGCCGGGATGGAGGCTTTCAGCTCTTCGTAATATTTTAGGCGGCCCGTAGTAACCAGTTCGGCGACTTTCTGCTGGAGCGCTTCACCGAAGCCCTTGATCTCGCCCAGGCGTTCTTCCGCCACCATCTTATCCAATGGCTCGCTCAGGCTTTCCAAAGCCCGGGCCCCATTCACATACGCCCGTGTCTTGAACGGGTTCTCGCCCTTCAATTCCAGCAGCACGCCGATTTCCTGCAAAATCTCCGCCACCTGATCTTTGTCCATTGCCATGCCGTTAGGGTACACACCCGCCCGAATCTGCAAATCCGAAAAGGGTGACGTTTCACCGATGCACCTCACCAGTTGAACTGTTCGACCACTTCCTCTAACGTGCTGTGACTTGATGAAACAAACCGCCACCACCTTGCCTGTTGCCCTGACTATCGCCGGTTCAGATAGTGGTGGCGGTGCGGGTATCCAGGCGGATTTGAAGACCTTCGCCGCCCTTGGCACGCACGGCACCAGTGCCATCACCTGCCTGACCGCACAGAACCCGAAAGCAGTCACCGGCATCCAAGCCGCCACTCCGGTGATGGTGAAAAAGCAGATCGAGGCTGTCTTCGCGGAATTGAAGCCCGCTGCCGTGAAGACAGGGATGCTGTTCTCCACGCCCATCATCCGCGTCATCACCCAGTTTTTCTCCACTGGTGAACGCCCGCCACTGATCGTGGACCCGGTGATGATCGCTACCAGTGGGGCGCGTCTCTTGAAGCCTTCCGCCATCAAGGCCATGCGTGAAGAGCTGCTGCCGCTCGCCACTTTGGTCACGCCGAATCTGGACGAAGCCGCGCTATTGGTAAAACGCCCCTTGGCCAGCGTGGATGATCTCCGCGCGGCCGCCCGTGAGATCTTTGAGACGTATGGTTGCGCCGCCCTCGTCAAAGGGGGCCATCTGAAAGCCAGCCGCGAAGCCATCGATATCTTCTTCGACGGGCAGAACGAATTTCTCCTGACCGCACCCTTCGTCCGCGGTGTCTCCACGCACGGCACGGGCTGCACCTATTCCGCAGCCATCACCGGCTATCTCGCGCTTGGTTGCGATCTGCCCTTGGCCGTCCAGTTGGGCAAAAACTTCATCACCCAAGCCATCGCCCAAAGCCAAAAGGCCGCCCGCCACTCGGTGCTGAACTGTTTCTGGGAACAATAGGCTCTAACAGGCAAATCTGTTGGCCAATTGCTTTGTGCATGAACACAAAGGTGGTATCTTACGTCAGAGGATTAATCATGGATTGGATCCATCTCCATCTGGCCCTGAATCACGTTCCCGTCTTGGGCACGCTTTTTGTCAGCCTTCTGTTACTGACGGCGGTGTTGAAGAAAGATGATGGCCTCAAGCGCCTGAGCCTCTGGTGGACAGTCGCCTTGATGCTCATCTCCATCCCACTCAAGTTCACGGGCGATAAGGCGGCGGAAACCGCCGAGAACGAGCCTTGGATGATCTCAACGTATGTGCAAGCCCACGAACAGGCCGCCGACCAAGCTACCACCGGCATTTTCCTGATGGGTATCGCCGCCGCGATGGCCTTGGTCATCGCGCGCAAAGCCCGTCCTGTGATCACCTGGACCATGTTGCTGACCTTGGGGCTAGGCTTGCTGACCTTCGCCCTGATGGCCCGGGCTGCGAATCTTGGCGGTCAGATCCGCCATACTGAGATCCGGCCGGAACTCATTGTGGAACCTTGATCTGCCCTTCCTTTCGCACCTGCCCCTTGCCCTGCGGATTCTCCTTCCGCTAATCTACCACCATGAACCGTTTGTCCGCCCTGTTGCTCATCGTCTTTGCGTTTAGCGCCTCCGCTGCAACTCCCGTCCCCAAAAGTGAAGCTCCGGGCAAAGTCATCGAACGCTGGCCGGAACAGGTGAAGGAGATCAAATACCCGAGCAAGGCGGATAATACCGAGCAACCCGCGATGTATTTCGCCCCGGCGAGCAAGGAAAAGAAGCCCCTGCTCGTCGCCCTGCATAGCTGGTCTGCTGATTATAAGCAGACTTCCCAGACGCCCTACGCCGAGTGGTGCATCGAACATGGCTGGGCGTTCATCCACCCGAACTTCCGCGGTCCGAATAACAAACCCGACGCCTGCGGTTCCGAACTCGTCGTGCAGGACATCCTCAGCGCCGTCGAATACGTCCGTAAGGACACCAATATCGACCCGCAGCGCATCTATCTCGTGGGCGCTTCTGGTGGCGGTTATGCTACACTACTCATGGCTGGTCGCGCGCCTGAGCTCTGGGCCGCCGCTTCCGCGTGGGTCCCCATCAGCGACATCCAAGCTTGGCATGAACAATCCGTTCGCAAGAAACAGAAGTATGCAAAAGACATCGAGCTCGCGTGTGGTGGCGTGCCAGTTCCCGGAACCCCAGCCGGAGATGAGGCCAAGAAACGATCCGCCCTCACCTACCTTGCCCAGGCCAAGGATCTGAAAGTCTCCATCAACGCCGGCATCAAAGACGGCCATACAGGAAGCGTCCCCATCAGTCACACCTTGCGCGCTTACAACCTGCTCGCCGAACCCAAAGACCGGCTGACCGAAGAAGAGATCGCCTATTTCACCGAAAAAGCCCAAGTGCCGCCGACCATTAAAGATGCTGTGCCCAATGACCCGCATCACGGTCTCAAGAAGGTCCTCTTCCGCCGTGAATCCAACAATGTCCGGGTGACCATCTTCGAAGGCGCTCATGAAGGATTACCCGCACCCGCGCTTCACTGGCTGCAGGAACAGACCAAGAAGTGAACCTAAACGCGCTCGGTGACTACCCGGCCTTGACGTAATCCGATAATACCCAATCATCCCCCGCCATGCTGAACAACGGTCTTCCGCTCATCGCTCCGGCCATCACGCCGGCGCTCGATCCGCAGTTTCGTCCTGCCGTCCTGGCCAATCGCGCTTTCCGCTCCGCTGTCGCCGCTTCCGGTAATCCGCTGAAAGTAGTCATCGCACTGGAACAGACGGATGGTTCCATCTTTCATTTCGCGACCGAGATTTTCCCAGAGGACCACGCGCAAGCCGTCGGCAACTTCACTTACGCCGAGCGCCTCGTGAAATTCATGCTCTGGGCTTGGGGCGGCTGGCGCGTCCATTTTGCTGGGCCGGCCAAACTGGCCGAGCAGTTGCAAGCGCACTTCACGGATACCGCCACCGGGCGCTTCGATTCCAATCTCATCGGTGAACGCGTCTATGACCACCCCATCACGGTCGTTGCCACCACGCTGGACAAAGTCCCGCCGCAAAATGCCAAGACGCAACCGCTCGGCCGTCATCTCGATGGTTGTCGCATCGGCTTCGATCTCGGCGGCAGTGACCGCAAAGTGGCCGCTGTCATCGATGGCAAAGTCGTCTTCAGCGAGGAAACGGTGTGGGACCCATATCACCAGCCGGACCCGCAATATCACCTCGACGGCATCAACGACACGTTGAAGAAAGCGGCCGCGCACCTCCCACGCGTCGATGCCATCGGCGGCAGTTCCGCCGGTGTGTATGTGAACAACCGCGTGAAAGTCGCTTCGCTCTTCCGGGGTGTCTCGCCCGAGCAGTTCAACAGCACTGTCAAAGACCTCTTCCTCGATCTGCAAAAGGAATGGAAGGTGCCCTTTGATGTTGTAAACGATGGCGAAGTCACCGCGCTCGCCGGCTCGATGTCGCTCAACAAAAATGCCGTGCTCGGCATCGCGATGGGCACCAGCGAAGCCGTCGGTTACGTGACGCCTGAAGGCAACATCACCACCTGGCTGAGCGAGCTCGCCTTTGCACCCGTGGATTACAACCCAGCTGCCGCTTGCGATGAATGGTCCGGCGATTACGGCGTCGGTGCACAATATTTCTCCCAACAAGCAGTGGGGCGCCTCATCCCCGCTTCGGGCCTGCCTGTTGATGCATCGCTGGGCCTGCCGGAGAAGCTGAAAGTCGTGCAGAAGTTCATGGAAGCGGGCGATGAACGAGCCACTAAGATCTACCAGAGCATCGGCACCTATCTCGGCTACGCGCTCGCGCATTACGCCGATTTCTATGCATTCGAGAACGTGCTCATTCTTGGTCGGGTGACCTCCGGCAAGGGTGGCGATCTCATCCTCAGCGGCGCAAAAGAAGTTCTGCAAAAGGAATTCCCGGAGCTCGCCAAATCCATCGCCTTCCACATCCCGAACGAGAAGGATAAACGACACGGACAAGCTGTTGCCGCCGCGAGTCTGCCTAGACTAAACTGATCTTATGTCCAAGCTCCGTCTCATCGCCTCCCTGTTGCTGCTCACGCTCGTCAGCAGCGTTCATAGTGCTGAAGCTGTCCGCGAGGAGCTCGATGTGAAGTATGGTGAGGCGGGTGGCAAACCCTTGCTCCTCGATGTCTTTCGCCCGGTGCAACAACAGGGCAAGTTGCCCGTTGTCGTCTACGTGCATGGCGGCGGCTGGACGGGCGGCGATAAGAAAGACTTCCGCGATGGTGCCCGAGGATTGACCAAGGCGGGCTACGTCACCTTCTGTGTCGGGTATCGTCTCGTGCGCACCAATGATGTGAACAACATCACGCGTTGGCCCGCCCAGATTAACGATGTGCAACGCGCCATCCGGTGGATCCGTTCCAAAGCCGATGAATACCAGATTGATCCCGATAAGATCGGCGCGGTCGGCGCTTCCGCAGGCGGCCATCTCGTTTCATTGCTCGGCACCATCGATACTCGCGACAACTCCGACAAAGCGCTGGCGAAATATTCCAGCAAGGTCCAGTGCGTCATCAACATCTTCGGACCGGCAGACCTCACGCCAGACTTTACCAAAATCGTACCGGCTGGCCCGATGGTGCAGACCTTGGTGGACAATCTGATGGTAAAGCCGAAGAGCACCGACCTTGAGCTCTACAAGCAGGCATCACCGCTCTTCCAAGTGAACTCCAAATCCTCACCTTTCATCCATTTTCACGGCACGGTGGATCCGCTCGTCCCGTTAGACCAATCGCAACGTCTGCACGCCGCCCTGAAGAAAGCCGGGGTGGAATCCACTCTCGTCATCTTCGAGGGCGAAGGCCACGGCTTCAAGAAGCCTGAGAATATGCAGAAGTTCATCGTCGATTCCGTAAACTTCTTGAACAAGCACTTGAAAGGGAACTAGACGAAGCGATGTGACTCGCAAAGAGCGATTCCAAACTTTCAATACCGTTCCATCCGATTTAGATTAAATCCTATCGCCATGAATCCATATCACGATTTTGTTGAGACATATGCGCGGCTCGCGCGCGAGGGCAAGTCCTGGCCGCTTGGCGGTTTTCCGGATTGCCCCAAGCCTGAGATCGCCAAGGATGCACCCGTGGCCCTGATCTTCTCACCGCATCCGGATGATGAAGTGATCATCGGTGGTCTGGCCCTGCGGCTTTTGCGCCAGGCCGGCTGGAACGTCATCAACATCGCCGTGACCCAAGGCAGTAACAAGGAGCGGCAGGCAGAACGCTGGCAGGAATTGAAGCAATGCTGTGATTGCATCGGTTTCGGCCTTGAAGCCACCGGCCCTTGCGGACTGGAACGGGTGACGCTCAAGACGCGCCAGACGGATAACGTCTATTGGACGAGCATGGTGCATGTCATCGTGGGTATCCTGAAAAAGCACCAGCCCAAGGTCATCTTCTTCCCGCATGAACTGGACTGGAACAGCGCACATATCGGTACGCATTTCCTGGTAACGGATACGCTGAAGCATATGCCCGAGGATTTCACCTGCCATTCCGTGGAAACGGAATTCTGGGGCCAGATGCCCACGCCGAATCTCACAGTAGAACTCGGCCCGATCGAGCTCGGCGACCTGATCACCGCCCTCACTTTCCATGTCGGCGAGGTGAAGCGGAATCCCTATCACCTCAGCCTACCCGCCTGGATGGTGGACAATGTGCGTCGTGGTGGTGAACTGGTCGGCGGCCAAGGTGGCGCCGCACCCGATTTCGCTTTTGCCACCCTCTACCGCTTGCGCCAATGGAAAGAAGGTGCGCTGCATCACACCTACGAAGGTGGCCGCAGCCTGAGCATGGCGGAAGACCCGACGACTTTGTTCTGCTAAAAAGCAAAAGGCGCATCCTAACGGATGCGCCTTGCTGAAATATATTCCTTACCAGACTAGCTCGTCCGACCACCCTTGAAGTCGAACAGACCGGTGACGGAAGAGTTGCTGTGGATACGCTTGATGGCTTCGCCCAAGAGGCTGGCCACGGAGAGCGTCGTCACTTTCACCCCGTCGATCGGCCCACGCAACACGGAGTCCGTGGTGATGAGTTCATCGATCACCGAGGCGCGCAGGCGCTGGATGCCGAGGTCGTTCAGCAGCGCGTGAGACACACAAGCGTAGATGCGCTTGGCACCTTTCTTCTTCAGCAGCTTGGCGGCCGTGGTCAACGTACCGGCGGTCTCGGTCAGGTCGTCCACCATCAGTACCGTCTTGCCACGGATATCACCGATGACGGTCATGGACTCGATCTCGGTAGCACTCTTACGGCGCTTGGCCACGATGGCCAGACCGGCATTGAGCACCTGAGAGTAAGCATGGGCCATCTTGATACCGCCCACGTCCGGACTCACCACAACGAGGTCAGGCAGGTCCATCTGCTTCAGGTAATCATACATGACCGGGGCCGCATAGAGGTGGTCCACCGGGATGTCGAAGAAGCCTTGGATCTGCTGGGCATGGAGGTCCATGGTCAGCACGCGGTTCGCACCAGCAGCCACGATGAGATTCGCCACGAGCTTGGCCGTGATAGGCACACGCGGCTGGTCCTTGCGGTCCTGTCGGGCGTAACCGTAGAATGGCATCACCGCCGTGATGCGCGAGGCGCTGGAGCGACGGAGGGCGTCCATCATGATGAACATCTCCATCAGATGATGGTTCGAGGGGGGGCTGGTGGATTGGACTATGTAGATGTCCTCACCACGCACGTTCTCCTCGATCTTGACGAAGGTCTCCCCGTCAGGAAAGGCATCGACCGTGCATTTGCCAAGCTCGATGCCCATGTATTCGCAAATCGCGAGGGCGAGTGGCCGGTTGGATGTGCCGCAGAAAACTTTCACAAGGTGCGTTAGCTGTCCGTTGCTTCAAAATGGAAAACCCACCGACGTGGTGGATTTTCAGCCGATTCAAATTGTGGCGAAACTGTAACAATGGACCGGGGGCAGGCAAGCCCTTATTCGGTCCATACCCATAATGTATAGAATGAACCAAACTAACAGTGCGGCCAAGGCTTTGCGGTGGCGGGCCTTATAAAGCCCAATGAAAATCGGGGCCAAATCTGCTTCACGGACGTTAATCGTCTGGTATAAGCTGCTTTCATGGAAGTCACCGGTGACACATTACCTTCGGCTGCTGAAAAAGAGCAGCGCAATTGGGGCATGTTCTGCCACTTGGCCGCGTTGGCCGTGTTCGTACCCGTGATCCCATTTGGGAACATTGTGAGGCCGCTGGTCATCTGGCTTTGGAAGCGCCATGAGATCCCCGGCGTGAATGAACAGGGTAAGGCCGCCTTGAACTTCCATCTCTCCGTCACCATCTACTTGCTGGTGATAGGCCTGCTGTTCGCGCTGCCATTGTTGCTATGCAGCCTCATCTTCCCTCCCCTGCTCTTATTGGCCATACCTGCGTGGATTTTTATGGCTGTCTGTGCGAGCGCGATAGTGATAACGGAAGTCGTTCTGACAATCGTTGCCGCTCTACGAGCCAGTGACGGCAATCACTACCGTTATCCCTTCACCCTGAACCTCATCAAGTAAGCCCCGCCCGCGCCTTGGCCTTGGCGAGGTCGGCATCCGACAGTTCGCCGATGAGCGAGTTCAGGTTCTTACCGGCTTTGCGGTCACCCTGCTTGTAAGCGGCATAGAACCAGTGGAACGCCTCGATGAAGCTTTTCTCGACACCATCGCCCGCGTAGTAACGCGCCCCCAGATTGTTTTGCGCCAGGGCATGGCCATTCTCCGCTGCCCGGAGCAACCAGCCTACCGCCTGTTCGTCATTCAACGGCAGCACACTGCCTAGGGCCTGCCGCCACGCCAGTTCATACTGGGCATCAGCATCGCCGTCTTCCGCCTTCGGCAACAACGTCGCCAAGAGCTCTTCTGCTTCCGGATCGCTCATATCGATGTCGTCAGTGCTAGCGCAAACGCGACCGCTAAAAAAGCAAAAGCTCCAAGCCGTGCATTTGGGGCTTGGAGCTCTGGCATACGGTTCTTCCCTTAGCTAAATATCTCGCGCACCGGCTCACCCCGATCCGTGATCGGCACCGGCCGATCGCCATCATGCAGGTTTCGCGCGGGATTGATGCCCAACGCGCAATGGATGGTCGCGTGCAGATCGGGCACCGAGATGGGCCGCGACACGATCTGCTTCGCCAGTTCATCCGTCTCACCGATCGCGCAACCTGTCTTCAATCCGCCACCCGCCAAGGCCACGCTGAACGCCTTGGACCAATGCCCACGTCCACCGCCGCCATCGAATTCCGGCGGACGTCCAAATTCACCCGCCACCACAATCAATGTCTTATCGAGCAACTTGTTCTTCTCCAAGTCCGTCACCAATGTAGCCAACGCCTTGTCGAGTTGTTGGATGAGGATGTGCTGGTTCTTCTGGCCGTCATTGTGCGTGTCCCAGCCCGTGCCGTTGATGAAGTTCAGGTTGAACGACACCTCGATGAAGCGCACACCGCGTTGCACCAAACGCCGCGCCAATAGACAGCGCTGGCCAAATTCCTCCCCGTAAGCCTCGCGCAGACTCGATGCCTCGGATGACAGCTTGAAGGCATCCATGAAATCGCCCCCAGCCAGCCCAAAGCTCGTGCCCACCGCTTCGTTGTAATCTGTCACCGTCTTGTCGCTCGCATTTCTGGCCACGTATCCCTTGCGCAACTTGCTCAGCAATTCCTCACGTTCCGCCTGACGCGACGTGGAAACGTAGCTCGGCCGCGTCAATCCGTTAGGACCTGCCTCCGTATCCGTCAGGTAAACATAACCATGTTTCGCGCCCAAGAAACCCGGTCCGCGCATGATGCTCGGATAACCGATCACCACATATGGCGGGATGCTCTCGGACACCGCCCCGCGCTGATGCGCCACCAGTGAACCGATGGATGGATACATGATGGTGCCCGTTGTCTTGCGGCCCGTGTGCATGAAATTCGTCGCCGCCGCATGCTCGTCGATGATGCCGTGGTTCACCGTGCGCAGGAGCACGAACCGGTCGAGGATATTCGCCGTGTTCTTAAAGTGCTCGCAGATCTGTACGCCCTTCACCGCTGTATCGATGGCCGGATACGCCGAGCCCGCCACTTTCTTTTCCGGATCGCCCAAGCGTTTCGGATCCCAAGTGTCCATGTGCGCCGGACCACCACCGAGCCACAGCATGATGCAATGCTCGGCCTTGCCCTTGGGATAAATCACCTTGGCCCCTTCGGCCCCGAACAGATTCGGTCCCAAGGCACTGGCGCCCGCGAGGGCCAGACCGGCCGTGCCAGCACGTTGGATAAATTGACGACGATTCATAGCTTGCATGTCTTTCTTCGTTGCTTAAGGCACAAACACAAACTCCGGCGTGTTCACCATCGCCCACACCAGGTCCTCGGCGCGTTCACGCCAGTTCGCTTGCAGACGCGGGGTCGGTTCTTCGCCACGGCGCGCCTTCTCTTCCAGTGCCATCTTGATCTCCGTGGCCTTCGCGTTGAGATGGTTGGACCAGCTCAACAACAAGCTCGGATCATATTCTTTCTTCAGGCTTTTCGGCGGCACATCCAGCACACGCTCCGCATAGCCCGGTTTCAGATGTTCTGCAAAAGCCGCCAGCTCCTCGCTGGAAGGCTCACGCGTCAGCAAGCGCTGGAACAACTGCTTCACCAATGCTTCAACCGGCTGCTTCTGCACACAGAGTTCGGTGATATCGCAATCGTCGCACAATCGCGCGATGCGCCCGTTGCTCATCTCGCCGTTCGCGAGTTCGGCCGGTTGCAATACGTTCGGGGAATCATCTCGCACACTGAGCGCGTTCTGCCGCGATTCCCGCCAGCCGAACATTGCCAGCGCATTAACGATCTCCTGCGTCTTCGGCATCGCCAGTGCGGGCCGGTCACGGTCATTCGAGAGCGAGGTGAACTCCCAGGCCCGCTTCGGCACACCGAGGCTCAAGAAGTCTTTCGCCGAACGGCGCGAATCATTGTCCAGCGTCAGCAACTCGGAATCGAACTGCTTGCCCACGGCGGCATACATCGAGTCCACAATCTGCTCTGCTGTCATGCGGCGGCGATATTGCCCCGCGAAGTTGCGCACCTTCGGATCCGTCAGGTCACCATCCTGATGCACCACCACCCGCTGGTAGCTGTGGGAATTGAAAATCAAGCCCGCCACGTGTTTCAGGTCATAGTCATGCGACACCAACTCACGCGCCAGCCACTCCATCAATTCTGGATGCGATGCCTTGGACGTTTCCCAATCATCCACCGGCTCCACCAGCGCGTAACCGAAGTAACGCTTCCACATGCGGTTCACGATCACCTTGGCGAACCGCTCATTGCGCGGATCGGTGACGTAGGCGGCCAGCTGTTCGCGGCTGTCCTTCGGCTCGCGCAAGGTACCGGGAGCCAGCTCATCGTGCATCGCCTTCTTGGCGAAAGGCCATACCGGTTCCACCTTCTCGCCCGGGTGCAACGTCACATTCACCAAGCGCCCCACCTTGATATTCGCGTTGGCCGGGATGGAGCTGCTCTTCGGCACTTCTTGCGGCCCTTGCTTGAGCATCGCCGCCAGGCTGAACAAGTCAGCCTGCTTGAAATCATGATACGGCGCATCGTGGCAACGCGCACATGCCAGGTTCATCGCGAGGAACGCCGAGGAGACGACCTGCGCGCGATCCGCCATCGGCACATCGTTCTGCGTGGCCAGGCTGAATCCGCCGGGGCCGCCATGATACACACTGCCCTGCATGGAGATGAGTTCCGTCGCAAAACGGTCGATCGGTTTGTTGTCCAGGAAGGACTCGTGGATCCAGTAGCGGAACGGACCCGAGTTATTTAGCGTGGGCTTGAGGATCGCCGGATTCTCTGCCAACACGTCTTGCCAGTACGGCACCCAGTTATCAGCCCAGCTCGGATGACTCATGAACCGCTCGATGGCCTTCGCGCGACGATCCGGCGACTTGTCGTTCATGAACACCTTGATCTGCTCCGGTGTTGGCACCAATCCCGTCGTGTCCAAGGACAAACGACGCAGGAACGCCCAATCATCCGTCAAACCAGCGGGCTTGATATTCTCCGCTTCGAGCCGGGCATTGATGAAACGGTCGATGTTGTTCTGCACTGCCGCACCAGAAGTCGTCGGAATCTTCAGTGCTGGCATCTGCGCCACCACTTTGCGGGCGAACTTATGCCGCTCCGCCCAATACTTGTTCTCTTCCTTCAACTGATCATGGCGACGCGCATACTCCAGCTTGCCGAACTGCGCGGTCTGATTGTCCACATAAGCGAGGAAATCTTCATCCGTGTGCGGCACCCGCACCTTCGGAGCCACCAGATGATACAGCCCGCCCTTGGTCGAGACGCTCACCGTGAGCTCACCAACTTCCGGCTTCAGCGTCTTACCGCCCACGATAGATTCCAGCACCATCAATTGCGGTTTGCCCTCGCTCGTCACTTTGATCTCCAGCTCGTCATGACCAGTGCGCAGGAAGCGCAGACCCGCAGGCAAATCCTGCGGGATCGGGTCCACCTGACCATGGCCGCTGCCGTTCGGGACGATGAACTTCGTCACGCCCAGCAATTGTCCATCCAGGAACAGCCGTGAACTCTGCAAGGAACGGAGCAACAACGTGTGCTCACCTTTGGGCAACGTGATCATCGCCGCGGAACGCACCAAGAACGCCGGTGAACGGTCGATCACCACCCCATGTTCATTGTACTTCTTCGGCACCTGCGCCAATCCGAATGCCGGGATGGTGAATGTCTCCGTCGGCTTGCCCGGCGTGAAATTCCAGTTCGATTCCGTCGGGATATTCTCCACGATATCCACCTGCACCGCATCCTTCGGCAAAGCCGTGATATCCACCTTTGGACCCGTCGGGATGTAGCGATACCGCTTCTTCAAATCGCTGCTCGAAAGCGCACGGCGATAGATTGCCACTTCATTGATGAGGCCGTTGAAGGAACTTCCCGCACTGCCATTCATCGAGGACCCGATCCAAACTTCGTCATCGTCTACCACCGGGCCCAAGTCCGTCTTGCCACCCATATCCCACTGGCCCTTGACCTCCTGCCCGTCCATGTAGCCTTTGACGCTGTCGCCCTTGCCGAACGAATACGTGACCGCCACATGATGCCAGCCCGCGCCCGGCACGAACCCCTTCGTCGCCGTCCAGCGATGCCAGAACTCCTCGGAATTCTTCGCCTTCTCCTTGCCGCTCCGCGCATCGCGGAAGAGGAAGCTCAGGCACGCCTGACCGTCATCACCGCGCAAACGCAACGCCCAGTTCTGGTTGTCCGACGCAAACCCTTTGATCCCCGTGCGGCCCTTGCCCACGATGTAAACATTCTGGTTGTCGCCGAGCTTGTTCAGATACACCCACGCCTCGATCGTGATGGCATCACCCAATTTGAAATCCAACGGGCTGTCCGCGCCGGGATCTTTCACCCGCACATAATCCCCCTTGCCGCTGAACGCCGCCGCTGTGCTGTCCGGCTCAAATTCCGGGAACGTCTCATTCGATGGTCCGGCCTGCTGCACCGCCACCTTGCCCGCGATGGTTCCGTCCAGCTTCGCCGCCTGCTCGCCCGGTGCATGGTTCTTGATGCTGTCCGGCTTCGCATCATTCAACCGCCAATACGCCACCGGCTTGTCCTTGATGACGATCTCGTGATACGCCGCTTGCACTTGGATGGCCAAACCGGCCAATCCGATGCCTAGAATTCGAATAAAAGCGTTTCGCTTCATGGTTCTTTGGGTATTCCCTTTAATCCTAAACTTCCGACCGCCCCCGGCAAGGCCGAAACTCACGCCGGAACGAACTGCGGTGCTAATACTCATCATCATAACCACAAACCTCCCCCCGTCACGACCGCATAGGTGGGATTCTCCACTACCACTTTCGGGTGATGCCTCATTTTGGAGTGCGGAGGCCTGACTCCGCTTCTTGCCCCGTACCAAAGGTCGGGGTCCCTCGACGCGGCTCGACGCGTCGATCCCATATCCCTCATTCGATGTTCGATGTTGGATGTTTCCCCTACCTTTCATTCTCCCTTCTTCATTCTAATTTCAATCTTCACGCCCCCATCCTAAAGGGGGACCTAGGACATCCGCTGTCCATGGTGCCGTTTTTGTGAAAATATTTAAAACTCACACAAACCACTGAAATAGAATAACTTAACCATAAAAAACTCTCCAGAATCTAAAATTTTTCCCAATCCCATTCGCGCCAATCCGCGAAAATCGCGTCACCTCTCCCTGTCCCCCACTTTTCTCCCAAAATGCAAACCTGAAGTCCCACCGCCTAATCTTGCTTACGGCCGCTTTCTCGCTACCTTGTGCCCGCTATGCAGTTGCCATATCGTAACGCCTTCGCCTGTCTTGCTGCGGTCTTGTTCAGCTTCGGGCCTGCCCTTGCCCCGCTCCACGCCGCCGACGGCACCAAAGACGACAAGTATCCCGATGGCGTTTCCCTCGCGGACGATCCGGCCACCGCGATGAAGAAGTTCCGCATCACGCCCGGCCTGAAGATCGATGTCTTCGCCGCCGAGCCGGACATCCAGGACGTCGTCAGCTTCGCCTTTGATGACAAAGGCCGCGCCTATGTCGTAGAGACCGGCCGCCGTCGCACTTCCGTCTATGACATCCGCAAACATCGCGACTGGACCGATAACGACCTCTCCTTCCGTAGCGTTCAAGACCGCATCGACTTTCTGAAAGAGAAGCTCGTCCCCAGCAACAAAGACTTGCCGAAAGACATCGTCGTCGACCGCAATAACGACGGCAAATTCGACTGGAAAGATTTGGAAGTGGAATCCGAGCGCATCCGCTTCATTGAAGATACCGATGGCGACGGCAAGGTGGACCGATCCTATATCTACGCCGATGGCTTCAACACCCTCGTCTCCGGTGTTGCTGCCGGCATCGCCGTGAAGGGCGAAGATGTCTACTTCACCTGCATCCCCGATCTCTGGCTCTTGAAGGGCATGAACAAGGACGGCTCCGCCAAAGAGCGCGTGCCTTTGCTCAGCGGTTTCGGCGTGCACATCGCCTACGGCGGCCATGACATGCACGGCCTGAAATTCGGCTACGATGGCAAACTCTACTTCAGCATCGCCGACCGCGGCACGCACGTGGAGACAAAGGAAGGCAAGACCATCGCCCTGCCCGATACCGGCGCGGTGTTCCGTTGCAATCCGGATGGCACCGAATTCGAAGTCGTCGCCACCGGTCTGCGCAATCCGCAAGAACTTGTTTTCGATAACTACGGCAATCTCTTCACCGGCGATAACAACGCCGACGGTGGCGACAAGGCCCGCTGGACGCACATCGTGGAAGGCGCAGATTACGGCTGGCGCTATGGCTGGCAGCACCTGCCCAAGCTCGGCGCTTGGAACTCCGAAAAGCTCTGGGATCTCCCGCCACGCAATACCGCCGCTTACATCCTGCCACCAGCCGCCCACATCGGCCATGGCCCGGCGGGCATCTCCTACTATCCCGGCACCGGTCTGCCGGACAAGTTCAAGGACACTTTCTTCTACGCAGATTTCCCCGGCGGCGTGCGTTACTTCAAGATGCGTCCCTTCGGTGCCTCCTACTTGGTGAACAATCCCAAGGATTACCTGATGGACAACACGTTGGAGAAAATGGATGGCAAACTCATCTGGGGCCTGTATCCCACCGACGTGGAGTTCGCCCCGAACGGCGGCATCTATTTGCTGGACTGGGTAAGCGGTTGGGAGAAGACCGGCAAAGGCCGTATCTATCGCCTGCATGATCCGGAGATCGACAGCAGCGATGCCGTCACGGACACCAAGACCATCCTCGCCGCCGGCATGAAAGGCCGCAGCGATGATGAACTGATCCGCTTGCTCGGTCACGCCGACCAACGCGTCCGTCTCGCCGCGCAATACGCCATCTCCGAGGATGCCCGCGACAAGGAATTCAAGAAGACGAAAGTCACCCGCTTCATCCGTCCTTTCAGCCGTCCACTGGACGCCCTGCTCACCGCGGCCAAGACCAGCCGCAATCAGATGCAACGCATCCACGCCCTCTGGGCCATCGACCAGATGGGCCGCACTCCCGGTCTGGACCACGTTGCAGAACTCGTCCCGCTCATCTTGGATAAAGACCCCGAAGTCCGCGCCCTCACCGCGAAGATCATGGGCGATGTCCGCTATGACGGCGCTTACAACGCTCTCTTACAATTGCTCAATGATTCCGAGCCCCGCGTCCGTTACTTCGCCGTGCTCAGCGCGGGGCGTTACGGTGATCCCCGCGCTACGGATCGCATCATCAACGTCATCCGCGAGAATGGCGAACGCGATCCCTACCTGCGCCACGCCTGCATGATGGCCCTCACGATGATCGATGGAGGCAAAGCCATCGCCGTGGCCGCCAAGGATGACTCCCCCTCCGTCCGGCTCGCCGCCTTGCTCGCCATGCGCAAGCTGGAAGATCCGGATGTCGCCCAGTTCCTGACCGAGCGTGACAGTTTGCTCGTGCTGGAAGCTGCCCGCGCCATCAATGACATCCCGCTCAACTCCGCGATGCCCGAACTCGCGAAGCTGACCAAGAACGCCAAAGCCGCCGATCCCGTCTTGCGCCGGGCGATGAACGCGAATCTCCGCCTCGGCAAAACCAGCAATGCTCAGGCCATCGCTGACCTGGTCGCCCAAGACACCGTGAGTGAAGCCGTACGCGTGGAAGGTTTGGAATTCCTCGGTGACTGGGCCAAGCCCGGTGGCCGCGACCGCATCACCGGCCTCTGGCGCCCGGTGAGTGACCGCAGCCCCAACGCCGCCCGTCAGGCGCTGAAGTCCTACTGGAAAGATTTGCTGGGCACCGCTTCGGACAATGTCCGCATCGCCGCCATCATCGCCATCGAGAAGCTGGAGCTGAAGGAAGCTGGCGAAACCCTGCGCGGTCTCGTGGCGGATGACATGCTCAAGGTGGATATCCGCATCGCCGCCTTGCGCGCGCTCGCCGGTCTGAAAGACGAAAAACTCAATGAACTGATCCAAGTGGCCCGTAAGGACAAAGAGAACGGCCTGCGCCGTGAAGGCAGCCGTATCCTCACCGCCATGGCCGGGCCGAACATGATGAAGACCATCGCCACCACGCTGAACGAAAGTTCCGTGGGCGAGCAGCAAGCCGCGCTGGAGACGTTGGCTGGCATCCAGGGCGAGGAGGCAGATGCCCTCGTCGTCACTTGGCTCGAGAAATTGAAGGATGGCTCGGTGCCGCGCGAACTACAGCTCGATGTCGTCACCGCCGCCACCGGCCGCAAAGCCGCCGCAGTCAAGACGGCGTTGAAAGCCTATCAATCCAAGCAGAACAAGAAGGATTCGCTCTACGGCTTCCGCGAAGTGCTCTACGGCGGTGATGCCGCCCGTGGCAAGGAGATCTTCCACGAACGCGCCGAAGCCGCCTGCTTCCGCTGCCACAAGATCAACGGTGAAGGTGGCGATGTCGGCCCGGACCTAGGCAAGATCGGTGCCCAGAAAGAACGCGAGTATCTGCTCGAATCCATCATCCATCCGAACTCCGTCATCGCGCCTGGCTTCGAGAACGTGGTGGTGACCTTGAAGAGCCGCACTACGGTGATGGGCATCCTCAAGCAGGAGAGCGAGACGGAATTACTCGTCAACTCGCCGGAGGACGGACCCACCACGATCAAGAAATCCGACATAGAAAAACGCGAGAAAGGCATGTCCTCGATGCTGCCTGAGCTGGGCACCATCTTGACCAAACAAGACCTGCGCGATGTCATCGAGTATCTGGCGAACCTGAAATGACCGGACAGTTTCAACCATGAGTCTGTTCTCACTCCAAGGTCACGGCGCCCTGGTCACCGGCTCCTCACGCGGTATCGGGCTTGCCATCGGTACCGGTCTGCACGAGGCGGGCGCCGAGGTGGTGTTTCACGGCACGAAGAACCGCCCCAAGACGATCCCGCCCGCCTGCCCTTATGTGAACGGTGATTTGCGTTCCGTGATGTCTCCGCGTGACATCATCACTGCTGCCCGCAAGCGCATGTCCAAGTTCGACCTGCTCGTCTGCAATGCCGGTTCGTTCTACGACGTGCCCTTCCGCGAGATGAACCTGCAACGCTGGAAGCACACCATGGACCTCTTCCTCACCGGCAACTACTTCCTGATCCAGGAATTCGCCAAGGTGCTGCGGGAGGAAGGTGGCTCCGGCTCTGTGGTCCTCGTCACCGATACCAGCGGTTTTCAAGCCGACCACGACTGCACCGCCTACGACATCGCCAAGGCCGGCATGATCGGCATGGTGAAGACCTTGAGCGTCGCCCTGGGCTCGCAGAAAATCCGCGTGAACGGCCTCGCCCCCGGCGTGATCGATACGGACTTCACCCACGCACGCTTGGGCAACACCCCGGAGCGTGTGGCCGATTACGAACAAAAATTCGCCCTCGAACGCTTCGGTGCCGCGGCGGATTGCGTCGGTGCCGCCGTCTTCCTGTGCTCTGATGCCTCCTCCTACGTCACCGGCCAGATCATCGCCGTGGACGGCGGCCTCTCCGCCAGCCGCGTGGGAAAGAAGACGAAGAGTTGATAACGTTGGAGCCGTCGCCTCACCGTAAGGCTCTCTTAAGAAGCATCCTAAACTATTCGCTTTCTCATCCCCCTATCAAGCTTCCCAGATTAACAAGTCATGCCCCTGCCTAAGTCCCGAAGGGACATCTGCCGGTAGCCACGGGTGACCAACGGGAACCCGTGGTCACCGATGGAAATTTGTCTTCGCCCCGGCCGGGGCGATTGACTATTCTTTTGCCATGCCGGGGACTTATTCGAATATCAAATTTCATCTGATCTTCAGCACCAAACACCGCGAGCCATTCCTAACCAAGGATTGCCGTGCGCGAGTCCATGATTATTTGGGCGGTACAATTCGAGGTGAAGGCGGGCACGTAATCGAAGTCAATGGGGTGGATGACCATGTGCATATCCTCTTTGGCTGGCGCACGGATGAATCGATCGCAAATCTGCTCAGACGACTTAAATCTGGGTCCTCTGGATGGATTCACGACACCTTCCCGCACCTGAAGCACTTCTACTGGCAAGAGGGATACAGCATATTTTCAGTCAGCGAGTCACAAGTCGCTGTGGTCCGCAAGTATATCCTAAATCAAGAAGAACATCACCGAACCAAGACGTTCAAGGAGGAATTGTTAAGCCTGTTGCGGAAGCATGGGGTGGAGTTTGATGAACGGTATGTGTTTGATTGAACGCTCAGTCATCCGCCCCTTCGGGGCGGTGTTATTTGTGAACGCTTCCCACGGGTTCCCGTTGGTCACCCGTGGCTGCTATGAGGTAAGTCAAGGCGGCATGGGATTGTTTTTTATTCAATGCGTCTATTTGTTTTCTTTCTTTCTGCTTTGGCGAGCGTTTCCTCTTCGTGTTCCGGCGGGTTGCACCGGTTGAGTCTGCTATTCGCACGTGCTTATTGACAGTGCCTGATGACCTTCCAAGTCGGTGAAGAGGAACGGGCGTACCCCATCTACTCAAGCGGGTTCAGTCCAGCTGACCCAAGCCACGGGCCGGGCACGCGCCGCTCCCAAAATCATTACTGCGGTGAACCGGGTGATGCCTTATGCTTTCGGGGCATTGAGTTTTAGCCCCAGTTGCTCCGCCGTGGTCCGCTTGGTGTGCAACCGCCACAGGTCAATCGCCAGCCGACGGGCCAAAGCCACAATCGCCTTCTGCTTGGCTCCGTTACCTGGGGACGCACTCAACAGCACCTTGCCCCAGCGTTTGAGGCCCAAGTAGTCAGGTTGGTAGCGGACCACCCGCCATGCCATCTCGATCAGGGCCGTGCGCAGCCGCTGATTGCCGTG
>JAURFH010000298.1 GCA_030834415.1 Verrucomicrobiota bacterium
GTGCTGCAAAAAGCGGTGACGTGTCTCCCGACCCAGAGCATTCGTGAGCTGCAATACCTGCTGATCGAATCTCCCACTGGAGTGGCGGTGTTGTTGGATCGACCGGATGGTCGGGTGATCGGTTTGGTCACCTTGCACGACCTCTTGCGCGCGGAAGTGGCCACGGCCCAGCAATCCGGCAAGGATTAGGCGAGATAGGGGATAGTCAATGGTCCCTGTGGCAATACGGCGACGCGGGCTTCAGGACCGAGTGACGCCAAACGTTTCTGCACTGCCTGACCTATATCCGAACATGGAGTGAGATGACAGGCGCGGACAATGTCTTCACTGAGCCCGCTGTAAATCTGTACTTCTGCCCGGCGTTGGATAAGCGCTTGTATCTGGGCCTGCCATTGTTCCGGCCGCACAAAGCCGGGTGTGGCCAGCATGGTAAGAATCTCTTCCGGACTCTGCGCACTGGTGAGCAGTTGATCGAAAGGGCTATTGGTGGGCACGCCTTCACTGCACTCAGCGGCCAAGATCAGCAAGCCACCTTCCGCCAAGATGCGCGCTCCAGCGCTCATGCCTTTCACGCCTTGGTAGAGATTCATGTCCAGCGGGTATCCGCTGTTCGTGGTCACGACGATTTCAAAGGGCGTTTTCACCTTCTGCATGGCAGATGCCCGCACAAATTCAGTGCCGGTTTTGTGTGCCTGCAACAGATCGCCCGCGAACACATTGGTGATCTGGCGTTGTTCGTTCAAGGTGACGTTGAGCAGGAAGCTAGGACCGGCGCGCAGGGCGATGTCGCGCAATTCCTCCCACAAAGGATTGCCCGCATTCACCCCGAATGTGGCTTTTGGACTGCTGATGTGATGCACGCCGTGATTACTCATCACCGTGCGCAAACCGGCGACTCCTGGCATCAACCCCTTCGGCCCACCACTGAAGCCGGCAAAGAAGTGCGGTTCAATGAAACCGGTGACGATGCGTAAGTCCGCCTCCACGGCATGACGGTTCAACAAGGCGGGAGTGCCGTCGCTTGTCGTGCCTAGTTGCACCAGAGCATCTTCATTCTCCGGTTCGTGGTTCAACACACGCCAGTTCGCGACGACTTCCGGCGTGAGCATCTTTTCCAGTTCAGCCTTGGTATTCGGGCGATGGGTGCCGAGCTGGTTCAGCAGCGTGATGTTCTCGCGCGGATGATCTTTTAGGAAATCGAGCAGCCACGGGATGATGCGGTCATTGGGTGTCGCCCGGGTAATATCGGTGAAGAGGATGCAGATCTTGTCCGCAGGCTTGATGCGCTGGAGCAGGGGGGCAGAGGCGATGGGGTTTTGCAATGCTCCCAGCACGGCCGCGCGTTCATCCGGCAATCCCGGGATAGGGGAAGGCTCGATGACGGTGGTGCGGTCATCGGGCAATTCGATCTCGATATGGCCTTGGCCGTAGGCGAGCGGGATTTTCATGAGCACTGCAAGTATGGCCAAAGCGCCGGATTATTCCCAAGCAGAAAGAGCGGCTATTCTCATGCTGAAATCTTTGAAACAGTCATGGTAGTCTGGCTGCTGTGAAAGTTGGAACCCTATCTAACGTGATGGTTCTTACCGCCAAATGGTTGCGGATATTTGGAATCACAGGGTTTGTCGTCTTTCTTTTCCTAACGAACCGGGGTCCATTGTTTGACCCAAAAATCGAGCCGTTGACTGAGAATCAGGCGAGATTCGTGGCTCTGAAAACGATGAGGGAATATGAGTGGAGTGGGGATGTGGAAGTTTCGAAAGCCAAATATGTCAGTGAGGGATAGAGGGTCTGGTTGAACAGCAAGCCACACCATCCATCAGGGGCTGCTGTAGTGGAGATCGGGAACGACTTTCAAACGATGATCACTCGCTACTGAGCAAAAAAGCAGCAGCTGTGTGATAACATGACCTCTGTGACCAAACGTTATTGGAAACTGATTTTACCAGTGTATCTGGCTTTGCTGGCATACATATTTTTGTGGCATTTGACTCCACCCGTTACAGAGCACCAAGGCAAGCACATCACAGCAGCCCAAGCACGAAAGCTGGCGGTCTGTTACATGGAGAAGCGAACTAAGGCTTACGATAATATTGGGGTAGACCGTATTGAATTTGAAAATGAGGAATGGCGAATTGGGGCCTCGATACTGCCGTCCGGTCCAGCAAGATTGGCCATCATGACGTTGGATAACTGGGGAAATGTAACGATGTATGTCCCATGTTTAGAATGATTTTTGTAAGACATCACTCCGCTTGCTCTACGTCTTTCGTTCTGCTCATTCGGAAATCACTGGCCAGATTTTGCCGCCGAATACTAGTTGCCTTGAGCAAATTTCCCCCAGATCAATGCTAATACAGGAGACTGACCGGCTTTAAGACGCGGTGTGACTCTGGATGCGGATTTTCTTTTCCTGTTCGTAGGCCAGCAGGCGCTGAAAGTAAGTCGGGTGGCAATGGCGTACCTCCAGGTAGTGTAAGTTGGAGGGATGAGGTTTATAAAGGTCGAATACCTCATTCAACATGCAGGAGCTCCAACTTTCCTGGGGACCGGCTCCGGTTATTTTGTTGTGCCAGTCGCGGGGTGAATCCAACCAGAGATCCAGTTGTAGGCGGTTCAGAAAGTAACAGGCGCTATGCGAATTGGCACATTGCCCGAAGCTGACTCCACCTGCCTGGAACGTGGCCAAAGCCGCCCATGCCTCAGGCCGAAAGTCCCCATGCGGCCAACGGAGGTCGATGTAGTATTTGCGCCCGGCCATACTTTCAAACCGGTTTGGCAGCAGTAACGATTTGGGCTGGTTGGTGCTCTGGTTGAAGAAGGTGAGTTTGTCCAAAAAGGTCGCATCTTGGACAAGAATGTCGTCTTCAAGATGGATGAACCAGTCGGCTTCTTCCCGGTGACGGGCGAAGATGTCGGGCACTTCAAATCCCACATGCATCGGGTCGATTTCCTCATGCTGGATGATTTCCAGCCGTTGCTTGATGGGTTCCGGCAATTGTGCGGTCTGGTGCCAGTCCCGGTATGTGTTCACGATCAGATGGATGTCGTGGTGTGAGAAACTGCCAAGCAGGCTCTCAATGGTGCTTAACAGTCGTTCACAGCTGGCGGTGCCGGTTTTAGCGTGGTCGCTTTCATCAGGCCGACACACATGGGTGATCACGGCCACGATTTTGGAGCCGGGCTGTTTACCGATAAGCCGGTCCGGCAGCAGAGCATAGGCTGAGCCATACTGATGAGCACAGGCGAGATGGCAGCGCATGCGCAAATTTCGCAAGCACTGGCCAACGATCACCAACGGACGGAACATCCATTTGGCAATGGCTTGCTTGAATGCTGAACCTTGGCTCATTTTGCTATGCTCCAATCAGTTAGCTCGGTGTGTCAAGGGGAAGAGTGGCGGACTGATACTGCATGTGTCGGTATGGAAACGATTTTTTCATCCAGACCGGTACTGATTTCCATTGCTTGCCCTTATTCAGGCCTTCTGCTTCCATCTACTGCATGAAACAGTCATCGTTTCGCCTTTCATTTTTGACCCTTGCCACCGCCTTCATGGCATCTTTTTTGGTCGGTTGCACCATGGTGCCGGAGACGGGTCGCAAGCAGCTCAATTTCATGAATCCACAGGAGGAGATGAAGCTGGGGTTCACCGAGTTTGAGAAGATGAAACAGGAGACGCCCATCAGCAAGGACGCCAAGATGAACGCCTTGGTGACGAAGGTGGGCCAGCGCATTGCCGCCGTGGCGAATCTCCCTGACGCCCAATGGGAATTTGTCGTGTTTGAGAGCAAGGAAGCAAACGCCTTCTGTCTGCCCGGAGGCAAGGTCGGTGTCTATACTGGTATCCTGCCCATCACCAAGGATGAAGCGGGATTGGCGACGGTCATTGG
>JAURFH010000299.1 GCA_030834415.1 Verrucomicrobiota bacterium
GCAGGGACTTGCGCTAACGGTACGGCAGGCAGGTATTCGCTCATGTGGTCGGTATCGACTTTTTTGGTGACCGGTTCACCACCAGCATCACAGCCACCCCCGCCCAAGACACCACGGCCAATCCCCAAACGGTGAATTGCAGGGATTCGCGGTTGATCTTCGCTCTCTTCAAGGCTTCAGCCGTTTGCTCCGTCGGCGACTTTTCATGGTCCGCAACCGCCTGCCGATAATCCTTGGGCGAATTCACCACCGGGGTAAAGGCCATGACCGACCAAAAAATCCCGCACAGTACCATGAAGGCAAACAGCACCGGCCGCTTCATAAGCTACCGCCTTTACCGTCTTCTTTTTTCTCCGGAGCCACCGGGGCCTTCTTCTTCCAAGGCATATCCGGGAACTTCTCCGGCGTCTTAAAGCCTTCCACCTTGGGCTTGGCGATCTGCAATTCTGGATCACCCTCCTCTGCCGCTGCTCCCGGTGCCCCCATATTCTCCCGCCAGGAAGCGATGCGAGCCTGCAAACCATGGTGCTCCGCCGTCTTCTTGTCCCCGGACTTCATGTAGAAGAGCGAGAGATTCGTGTGTACCAGTTGTTCCTTGGGGCGCAGCTTCTCCGCCTTGTGCCCTTCAGCGATGGCCGTGGCGTAGTCTTCCTTGCGGTAATAGGCCATGCCAAGGGAGAGCTGGGCATCGAAATGCTCCGGCTCATCGGCCAGGATGGCGCGGAACTTCGCGATCGCGGCGTCATACTCGCCGCAACTGAAGTCATACATCGCGTCATCGTATTTTTCTTGGAGATCGCCCATAAGCGTTGACAGAGGAACGTAGCTTACGTTTCTCTACGGGCGCAAGCGGAGCCTGAGTATAATGACTTTGCCCATCCAGCTCATCTCGACGGATTTCGACGGCACATTGTTTGCCGAGTTCGCCAATCCCCCGGTGCCGGAAGTGCTCCAATCGCTGATTGGCCACCTGCAATCCAAGGGCGCGAAATGGGTCATCAACACCGGCCGGGACATGAACAGCCTGATGGAGACGCTGGGCCGCGCGCACCTGAAGATCAAACCGGACTACGTGGTGGTGGTGGAACGCGAGATCCATCAGCGCATCGGCGAGGAAGGCCATTTTAAATTTGTCAGCGTAGAGCCGTGGAACGAACGCTGCACGACCGATCAAAACGCCCTCTTTGAGCAAGTGCGCCAAGATCTGCCCCGTCTTGTCGCCTGGGTGAATGAGAAATTCCGCGCGACGGTTTATGAAGACCCGTGGTCACCGTTCTGCTTGATCGCGGAAAACAACGGGGACGCCGACGCCATCCAGGCATACTTGGATGACTATTGCCAAAGCGTGCCCAACCTGACGCTGGTGCGAAACGACATCTACGCCCGCTTCAGCCATGCCGCCTACAACAAAGGCACCGCCCTCGCGGAAATCGGCCGTTTATTGGGCATATCTGCCGAAAACACCTTGGCTGCCGGCGATCATCTGAATGATTTGCCGATGCTCCAAAAACAGTTCGCCCACGCGCTGATCGCGCCTGCCAATGCGATTCCCGAAGTGAAACAGCAGGTGAAAGATCACGGCGGTTATCTGAGCCAGCACACCTGCGGCGAAGGTGTGGCGCGCGGCCTCGAGTATTACATGGATCAGCGTTGAGACGGCTAATGAATCGACATTATCTGTTCTTATTCAACTGGTTACAGCAGGTTCCATTCCTTTGACAGCGCCACCGAAAATCCTGCAAAATTCGTGTAAACACTTAGTATACAAGCAGATAAAGATTCACTAATCATTTGACTAACGCTCATCGCGTGATAGTGTGAAGCTGAAACGCAGGTTCCGACGTTAAACAAAGAATTGCTGTCTAAACATCATCACGCAGCGTCGATACCACACGCGATTTATTGGCAACAGGCACAACATGAGTGAGTCATCTACTGCCGCCCCGGCTTCGGGCGGAGCTTCCCCTAAAGTTTCCCGTATCTCAGAAGCAGTCATACGCATAGCGGGAAATTCGCAGGACGGTATTCAGGCGATCGGCGGTTTTCTGGCCCGTCTGGCCGGCCGCAGCGAACAAGAGGTCATGACGTTCATGACCATTCCCGCCACCATCTCAGGTGGACCTTCCATCTTCCAAGTCCGTATCGGCTCGGGCGAAGTCTTGAGCGCCGGTGATGAGGCCGATCTGCTGCTGGCGTTCTACCAGCATTCCTACGAAAACCATATCGCCTCGTTGAAAAAGGGTGGCATCGTCCTCTTTGACGCCGATCACGTCACCCCCAAGCCCGAATGGCAGGAAACCTACCACCATATCGGCATCAATATTTCCAGTCTGACCGTGGAAGCCATCGGCGGCACCGGTCGTGACAAGGGCAAGAACATCTACTCACTCGGCCTGCTTGCCAAGATGTTCGACCTGAATGTGCCGAAGCTGATGAAGCTCATCCAGGAGCGTTTCACCGGCAAAGACCCGTCGATCGTCCAAAATGCCGAGACCTGCTTCAACGCGGGCTACAGCCACTCGCTCGAGAAGGCGGTGGAGAGCTACCAGTTCAACGAAGGCATCAACAAGGGCGTCAACCAGGTGGTGATGAACGGCAATGAAGCCATCGCCTACGGCCTGCTCGCTGCCGGTGTTCGCTTCGGTGCCGGTTATCCGATTACTCCCTGGTCTGACATCATGGAATTGCTCCGCAAGGAACTGCCGAAATACGGCGGCACCTTTGTGCAGTGCGAGGACGAGATCGCAGCCGTCTCCATGGCCATCGGCGCCAGCTACGCAGGTCGCGTGGCGGTGACCGGCTCTTCCGGCCCGGGCATCTCGCTCAAGACTGAAGCCATTGGCTGGGCCGTCATGGCTGAGATCCCGCTGGTGGTCATCGATGTGCAACGCGGTGGTCCCTCCACGGGTATGCCGACCAACGTCGAGCAATCCGATCTCAACATCGCCTGCTTCGGCGGTCACGGTGATTCCCCGCGTGTGGTCATCGCCCCGGCGAATGTGGAAGATTGCTTCCACATGGCCATTGAGGCCGTGAATATCGCGCGCAAGTACAGTGTGCCCGTGCTATTCTTGACCGACCAAGGTATCGCCACCCGCATCGAAGCGATGCCGGAGCCGGACTTGGAGAAAATCTGCCAGGACATCAGCCCGGATCTGACTCCGGTCGCAGATCACAAGCCTTACGATCTTTCTGCTGAGAACGGCGTAACTCGCCATATCGCACCCGGCACCCGGGTGGGTAGCGGCAAGTATCCGGTCGTCACCGGTCTGGAGCACGATGAGCTCGGTCACCCGACTGGCTCACCCAAGCTGCACATCCAGATGGGTGCCAAGCGCCGCAACAAGCTCAAGGCATTGGCCGCCGAGCTGCCGCTGCCGAAAGTCTATGGTCCTTCCGAAGGCCAGATCCTCTTGGTGAGCTGGGGTTCCAGCCAAGGCCCGATCCGCGAAGGTGTGGACCGCGCCCGCGCTGCTGGCGAAGCCATCTCTTCCCTGCACATCAAATACCTGAACCCGCTGCCGAACGGTCTGGAAGAGATCTTCAGCGGCTTCAAACACATCTTCGTCGTGGAATTGAATGACGAAGGTCTCTACGGCTACGGCCAGCTCTGTGCCATCCTGCGTGCCCGCTATTGCAACGCCAATATCCGCGGCATCAACAAGTGCGACGGCCTCACCTGGAAGGTGAAGGAGATTCTCGAACGCGCGCGCACCATGGCCAAGTAACCGAATATTTTACCAAGCAAGCATATGGAAACTTTCGCATTTCAAAAATTGCCCCGCACCGGCAGTCTGAACACTGCCGAGGTGCCGCCCATCGCGGACGCCGACCGCAAGGGGCTGACCAAGAAGGAAGTCGCCGCCGATCATCCTACGTGGT
>JAURFH010000300.1 GCA_030834415.1 Verrucomicrobiota bacterium
GCCGTCATGTCGAAGAAATTGAACCGCGGCAACTCAGCCGTCAGGTCGATGTTCGCATTGAAGAACGAACGGATCGTTCCGATGTCCTCCCAATATCCTTGGAACACATAGGAGCAGACCTTGTGCGTGTTGATCGCTCCGGGGATGATGTGCTTGCCGAAATCCGTCAGGTCATTCTCCAGCAGCTTCAGCATCACATCCCGGTTGAACACATAAATGCCCATGGAGGCCAGGAATAGTTCACCGTCTCCTTCGATGCCCAGCTTCGGATACCACTCCTTCTCCAGCACCAGGGAATCCTGCACTTCCTTCTCCTTCGGCTTCTCCACGAAACGCGTGATGCGCCGCTCCTCGTTCATCTGCATGATACCGAGTGCCGAAGCCTCTGACCGCGGCACCGGGATGGTGGCGATGGTCAATTCCGCCCCGCTGGCCGCATGCTGGTTCAGGATCTGCGAATAATCCATCCGGTAGAGTTGGTCACCGCTCAGGATCAGCGCATAGTCAAACTTGTGGTTCCGGAAATGCATAAGGTTCTTCCGCACGGCATCCGCCGTTCCCTGATACCAAGTCGCGTCCGTGAACGTCTGCTCGGCGGCTAGCAATTCCACGAAGCCGCCCGAGAAATGGTCGAACTTGTAGGACTGCGCGATATGCCGGTGCAGCGAAGCTGAGTTGAACTGCGTGAGCAGATAGATCTTTTTGACCCCCGCATTGATGCAATTCGAGATGGGGATATCGACCAGACGGTACTTGCCCGCCAGCGGCACAGCGGGTTTGGCACGTTCCTTGGTCAGTGGGAAGAGACGCGTGCCTTGACCGCCACCCATGATGATAGCGAGGACATTTGCAGGGTTGGCGATGGTTGGTTGGCCTGTGGACATAGAATCCTTTTCTTGCGGTTCGTTTGTCACCCTCTATAACCTGCCCCCAGCAGTGAGGGCAACGACATTCGCTTTGCATGGGTTGTCCGCAGCTTATCGTAACATGTGCGGCATAATTGGATACGTAGGAAATCAGTCGGCCACCCCCATCTTGCTTGAGGGCTTGCGCCGCCTCGAATATCGCGGCTATGACAGCGCGGGCATCGTCCTCTTTCAAGAGGGCCAGCTCGCCACCCGCAAGAAAAAGGGCAAGATCGATGAAGGCCTGGCCCACCTCGTCAAAGAGCAGCCGCTCACCGGCCAGACCGGCGTAGGCCACACCCGCTGGGCCACTCACGGTGCCCCTTGCGACGAGAATTCCCACCCTCACTCCGATGAGTCGGGCCGTATAGCCCTGGTCCATAACGGCGTCATCGAAAATTACGAACGCCTCAAAGCCGGTTTCATCAAAGCCGGTCACACCTTTCACTCCGCCACCGATACCGAAGTCCTCGCCCACCTCGTCGGTGAACATTACGAGAAGTTGAAGGACGACACCACGCCCGGCTCCCGCCTCGGCAAGGCTGTTGCCAATGCCCTGCGCGAAGTCATCGGCACCTACGGCATCGCCGTCGTCTGCAAAGATGAACCCGGCATCATTGTCGGTGCGCGCCGTGGCTCCCCGCTCATCATCGGTGTGGGTGAAGGCGAGAACTTCCTCGCCAGCGATTCCAGCGCCATCGTCGCTCACACACAAAAAGTCGTTTACCTCAACGACTACGATGTCGTCACCGTGGACAAAGATGACTTCCACGTCATCAACCTCGGCACCGAGACCGCCCAGGTCCAGATCAGCCAGATCGAGTTCAGTGCGGACGCCGTCGAACGCGGTGACTACGCGCACTACATGCTCAAGGAGATCTTCGAGCAGGCGCGCACGGTGGAGAACGCCATGCGCGGCCGCATCGACCATGAGGAAGCTATGGCCAAGTTCGGTGGTCTGAACATGACCAGCGCGGAACTGCGCGCGGTGGACCGCGTCGTCATCGCCGCCTGCGGCACCAGTTGGCACGCCGCCCTCGTCGGTGAATACTTGTTTGAAGAGCTCGCGCACCTCCCCGTGAAGGTGGAATACGCCAGCGAGTTCCGCTATCGCAACGCCCCTATCGAGAAACACACGCTCGTCCTCGTCATCACGCAATCCGGCGAGACGGCGGATACCCTCGCCTGCTTGCGCGAAGCCCGTCGTCGCGGCCACAAGGTGCTCAGCATCTGTAACGTCGTCGGCAGCACCATCGCCCGCGAAGCCGATGGCGGCATCTACCTGCACGCCGGCCCGGAGATCGGTGTGGCCTCCACCAAAGCTTTCACCTCGCAGGTCACCGTCCTCACCCTGCTCGCGCTCTACATGGGCCGCCTGCGCATGCTCTCCCATGGCCGCGGCCAGAAACTCCTGAAGGCGCTGGAAGCAGTCCCCAAACAGATCGAATCCCTGCTTGCTCAGAACGACCGCATCAAGGAAATCGCCCTCAAATACGCCCAAGTGGAAGACTTCTTCTTCCTCGGCCGCCAATACAATTTCCCGGTCGCCCTCGAAGGTGCCTTGAAGCTCAAGGAGATCTCCTACATCCACGCTGAAGGTTACCCTGCCGCCGAGATGAAGCACGGCCCCATCGCGATGATCGACGAGCGCACACCGACCGTCTTCATTATCCCCACGGACGGCCTCTACGAGAAGACCTTCAGTAACCTCCAGGAGATCATGGCCCGCAAAGGCCCAATCATCGCCCTCGCCACCGAAGGCAACCCGAACATCCACGAAAGCGTGGAAGACGTTCTTTATATTCCAGAGACACTGGAGCCCATCTTCCCGTTGCTCGCGGCCATCCCGCTTCAACTGCTCTCCTATCACATCGCCGTCGCCCGTGGCTGCGATGTGGACAAACCTCGCAACCTCGCCAAGAGCGTGACGGTGGAGTAAACTTTTTTTCGCAAACGAGACGGATCATCATGGCAACCAATCGCATCGGCATCATCGGCGGCAGCGGCCTCTATCACATCGAGGGTTTCACCAATCAGAAATGGGTGAAGGTCAAGACCCCCTTCGGCGATCCTTCCGATGAATTTCTCACCGGCACACTGGCTGGTCGCGAAGTCGTCTTCCTCCCCCGCCATGCCCGCGGTCATCGTATCCTGCCCACCGAGCTGAACCATCGCGCCAACATCTGGGCCATGAAGAAACTCGGCGTGCACTGGATCATCAGCGTGAGCGCCGTCGGCTCCTTGCAGGCGAAATACAAGCCGTGCGACATCGTCCTCATCGACCAATTCCTCGACCGCACCAAGCAATCGCTCAACCACACTTTCTTTGGTCGCGGCATCGTCGCCCACATCGCCTTTGCCGATCCCATCTGCGAGGAATTGCGCACCATCCTCTACAAGAGCGCGAAGTCCTGCAAAGCCCGCGCCCATAACGGCGGCACCTATGTGAACATGGAAGGCCCCGCCTTCAGCACCCGCGCCGAATCCCTCACGAATCACAAACTCGGCTACGACGTCATCGGCATGACGAACCTCGGTGAAGCCAAATGTGCGCGCGAGGCCGAGATCGCCTACGCCACCATGGCCATGGTCACCGACTACGATTGCTGGAAGACCGATGAAGCCCACGTGACCCTCGAGATGGTCATCGAATACCTCCACCGCAACGCCGCCAAGGCCAAGGAGATCGTCGCCAAGGCAATCGCCCAGATTCCCGCGGAACCGACGTGGTCCTGCCACAGCGCCCTGCAATGCGCCATCATCACCGACAAAAAGATGTGGCCAAAGAAAACCGTGAAGGAATTGCAACCACTGCTGAAGAAATATCTCTGAACAGGCTCAGTCGAGCGTGTGACCGGAGATGCTACAAGTCGCCTTGTTACTTAACACGTTGATCGTGTAGGTGCC
>JAURFH010000301.1 GCA_030834415.1 Verrucomicrobiota bacterium
ATGAGGAGAACGCTTCGCACCATGTTTATACATTATTCCACGACGTTCCACAATATCTTGTGCTGCCATGTCTGATGTCAGATTTCTTATGGCGCACGGCAGTCTTTACACGCTGAAAGACAGGCCAGATATGGTCTATCCGGGCATATCGTGGCCCGAAATTGTTCGCATGGTCAAAGAGCCGCAAGCGAAAGACAAAGCCGACGCAAGCTTCTTCATCCCGTCAACCTATCGTCAGCACGATGGCAGGGCGCACCAAGCCCAGCGCGAGCGTGGCGCGTTCAGGATGCTGGCCCTCGATGTTGACCAAGGCAACCCGCACAGGAAAGAGGTCATACAGGCCGTCAGAGACGTTCTGGGCGATGTATCGATGCTGGTGTACTCATCGTCAGGCGCAACCGAAGAACACCGCAAATGGCGCGTCCTGTTGCCTCTGGCGGTCCCTGTCAGCGGTGAGGAATACGAAGCCGCACAGTCGGCCCTGTTTTACCTCATCAGCCAACACGGGATCACCCCCGACGGCGCACTGGCCCGCTGCGGTCAGCCGATCTATCTGCCCAACGTGCCGATCAGCAAGCGGTGGCCTGATCTGTCGCCCATGTTCTATGATTGGGAGATCGTGCGCGGGGCAAACGTGTTCCTGACCGACGGCAGCCCGATCATGCAAGAGGTCGAGCGCCGGGAAGAGCAACGCCGCATCGCCAACGATCAGGCCAACAGGGACCGCCTGCAACGCGAAAAGCAGCGGGCAGAGCGTCGCATCCAGCATCCCGATGATGTGAACCCTGTGGACGTTTTCAACGACAACCACACCATCGAAGACCTGTTGTTGCGGTATGGTTACGAACGGCAAGGCGGGTCAGCCCATTTCAAATCGCGCTACCAATCGTCGGCCAGCTTCGCCACGCAAAACTTCGTGACACACTGGGTCAGCCTGTCTGGATCAGACGCCGCCGCTGGCATCGGTCGGTCAAAGTCGATGGGCGAAAACTCCTACTGCTTCGGGGATGGGTTCGACCTGTTCGTGCATTACGAACACAATGGCGACTTCACAGCCGCCGTTCGGGCCTACGGGATGGAGATCAACCCGCCCAAGATCGAAATGCCTGCCAACGGGCTGGATGATTTTGAGTACGTTGAGCCGACCGTATCGGATCACATTTCAACCGAAAGTGATCCACAAGATTACATCGACATACCCGATGCCGCCGTTGATGCGCCACAGGCCGCACCAGATTGGCCCACGGTCTACGATATGTTTGACGAAGCCAGCATCGAGCCCCGGCGCTGGATATACGGCAACCACTATCTGCGGTCATTCGTCAGTGTGTTGGCATCGGCTGGCGGTGTTGGCAAAACATCGTTGCAGATTGTCGAGGCGCTTTCCATTGTGACGGGCAGGCCGCTGCTTGGAGAAGAGGTCAAAGAGCAAACCAATGTCTGGATCGTCAACCTCGAAGACCCGCTGGAAGAAATACAGCGCCGGGTGTTAGCCGCCATGAAGCATTACGGCATCCAGCCGGAAGAGGTTCGCGGCAAGCTGTTCGTCAACGCTGGCCGCGATTTCAGCCTGAAGTTCGGCATCCAGACCCGCGAAGGCGTCCTGCCGAATACCAAGCTGGTCGAATACCTTTGCCACAAGATACCCGAAAAGCAGATCGGCTGCGTGTATATCGACCCATTCGTTGGGGCGCATAGCATCAACGAAAACGACAACATGGCTGTCAATGCCATCGTGGGCGAGATCAGGCGGGTTGCGGATGAGACACATTGTGCCATCGGGCTGGTTCACCACATCCGCAAAGGCAACGGAGAGGACGCCTCTATCGACTCAGTTCGCGGTGCTGGCTCGCTGATCGGTGCGGCCCGTGCTGCCCGTGTGGTTAACAGGATGTCGCCGGATGACGCAGCCCGCATCGGCATAGACGAAGCCGAAGCCCGCAGCATCTTCCGCGTGGATGATGGCAAAGCCAACCTTGCCCCGCCAGCGGATGCCGCCGTGTACCGCAAGATGATCGGCGTTAAAATCGCCAACGGTGAATGGATCGGCGTCTGCGTGGATTATAAGCTGCCAGACGCATTTGATGGCATCAGTGGCAAGGATGCTAAAAAGATGCAGCAGATCGTCGCCGAAGCACACACCAGCGGAGAGCCATTCAGAGAGAGTTCGCAATCCGCGAATTGGGTTGGCGTGGCTGTCGCTAATATGCTGAATATTGATATTAGCGATAAAAAAGGCAAAGGCAAAGTCAGCACCATCGTGCGCACTTGGCTCAAGACAAACGTGCTTGCCACCGAGAAGGTCATGGACAAGAAGAAGGGCCGCGAAACCAACGTGGTCGTGGTTGGCGAGTGGATAAACAGCGATGAAGTCTGATGATCTAGGTTTCCCCACCTTGCATTTTCAGGTGGGGTAAAGGTGGGGTAAGGTGGGGAAACTAAGCCACCCCACCCCACCCATCCCCCTTTAGGGGGTGGTGGTGGTGGGGAAGTAGCTGGGAGAGTAAGTGGGGTGGGGAAGAGGTGGGGAAAAGACGGCATCATCGACGGCAATGCAGAAAATGTTTGAAGTGCGTTGACGCATATGTTAACCAAAAGACAGGTCACGGTGGCCGGATCGCTTGAGGAGGCGGACATGACGAAAGATGAAGCGTTGGAACTGGTCAAAGAGTTTGGCGAAGGTGTCATAACCAAGATTGCGGAATACGGCGTTGATCTCGAAGAGTATGGCCCGCTGGTTAATGGGTTTGTTGCCTATAATAAACTTGAGTTAAAAGGTGTTAGTGAATTAATGGATATTGCCATTAAGATTGTTGAGCCTGATGCTGTCAGTGAATTAATGCAAATCAAAGACCTGTCAAAGTTTATGGAGATGCCGAAATGATTATCAACGGCAGGGAACTTATTAAGCTTGAGCCGATCAAAGATATGCTGACCGAGAAACATAGGATACACGGTGTCAGCTACGGCCTGACCGAAGCGGGCTATGACATTACCATCGAGCAGGATGTTTTCTTTGGTGGTGACAGGATCAGGGTTGACGGAGAATGGAAGGATGGCCGCTTCACGCTGGCGTCGGCTCTGGAAGAGTTCGATATGCCGTTCGATTTGGTCGGCGTGGTCCACGACAAGTCCACATGGGCAAGGCGTGGGCTGGCCGTGTTCAACACGGTGATCGAACCGGGCTGGCGTGGGTTCCTGACGCTCGAACTGGTGCATCATGGATGGCAACCGCTGCACATCAAGGCAGGGTCAGGCATCGCTCAGGTGATCTTCCATCAGATCGCCGAGCCTTCGGCCTACAGCGGCAAATATCAGGATCAATCGCGTGGACCAGTGGAAGCCAAGGAAGACCGAGCGTGAAGCGGCCAACCTACCAGAAAAAGACGGATCGCGTGATCCATCCACAGGCATCTGCTGATGACATCAAATGCGACATCGCGCTGGCTGGATTTACACGGGCCAGCGAACAGATGGACAAGAAGTGGGGCATAGGCGTCCTGATGGGTCTGGTAGGGCCGGAGACGCTCTCTAAGTGGGGTCGGGCGATGGCGGGTCTGTATGCCGCCGAAGATGCAAAGGACGCTGGCAGGATGGCGGGCTGGGCCGAGGTGTGTGTGCGCGGGCTGGCCCTGATGGACGAAGAGGCGACGGCAGCGGGCCACCAGCCAGCCGATCCCACGATCTGGGAATATGAGTTTGATGGTGTGACCTACGGCATCATCGAGGATGGCCGTCAGTGGCCCGCAGCTTACCGCAAGCGCAAAGGGTTGGTGATGTTCAATATGAGAGAGGTTGCCATCG
>JAURFH010000302.1 GCA_030834415.1 Verrucomicrobiota bacterium
GCGACTGGTTTACCTCTTCCAGAAACAGCCCATCGAATAGGACGATTATGAAGAATATTTCTGAGCGTTGGTGGCGCAGCGGGGTCTTTGCGCTGGTCTTTACGCACTTCCTAAGAAAAATCGGCCACCCGTTTCCGGATGGCCGATTCAAATTGATCTATCGGGCGCTTACTTTACTTGGCGACCGTGTAGCCCGCTTTTTCAATCGCGGCGATGATATCCTTCTTGGACGTCTTGCTGGCGTCGAACGTCACATCGGCCGTGCCGATCTTCACTTCTTTCTTTGTCACGCCGGTCAGTTTGCCTAGGGCTTTGTCCACGGACTTCACACAGCCTTCTTCGCAGACCATGCCTTCAACCTTCAGCTTCACTTCATCCGCCTGGACGAGGGCCACACCACCGACGAACACCAATAGAGCGAGTAATTTGCGCATATTAATAAGGGTTAGATTCTTTGTTGTCTGAGATACTAGCCGCATTTTTATTCCGTGTCGAACGCAGATTGGACGAGGGTGGGGTTGATTTTGTTCAACTCTGGAAAAGCAAAACGGCGGCCAGGTTGCCCCAGCCGCCGTCGCAATTCTTAGTGAATGCTGCTTACAGACCCTTCGAGATCATGTACTTCAGCAGATCGCCCACGCGGTTGCTGTAACCCCACTCGTTGTCGTACCAGCTCACCAACTTGAAGAAGCGGCTGTTCAATTCCACACCAGAGCCGGCGTCGAAGATCGACGACGAGGTGCAATGGATGAAGTCGCTGCTCACCACTTCGTCCGTGGTGTAGTCCAGTACGCCCTTCAGGTACGTCTCGCTGGCCTTCTTCATCGCGGCGCAGATCTCAGCGTAGCTGGTCTCTTTCACCGTCTTGAAGGTCATATCCACGACGGACACGGTCGGCACCGGCACGCGGAAAGCCATACCTGTCAGCTTGCCCTTAACTTCAGGGCAGACCAAAGCCACGGCGCGGGCGGCACCCGTTGTGCTCGGGATGACGTTCTGGGCTGCTGTGCGGCCACCTTTCCAATCCTTCTTGCTCGGGCCGTCCACCGTCTTCTGCGTGGCGGTGTAGGCGTGCACCGTGGTCATCAGACCTTCTTCGATACCGAAGCCTTCCTTCAACAAAACGTGCACCAGCGGCGCCAGACAGTTCGTCGTGCAGCTCGCGTTCGAGACGATGTGATGGTTCGCGGCATCATACTTCTCATGGTTCACACCCCACACGATGGTGATGTCTTCACCCTTGGCCGGAGCGGAGATGATGACCTTCTTCGCACCCGCGGCGATGTGGCCCTTGGCCTTTTCCGCTTCTGTGAAGAGACCGGTGGACTCGATCACGACGTCCACGCCGAGCGCTTTCCACGGCAATTCCGCCGGGCTCTTGGCGCTCACCACCAGAATGTCCTGGCCGTTCACCACGAGCACATCGTCCTCGGCCTTGTCGGCGCTGGACTTCTTGGAACTCACCGTGCCGCTGAAACGGCCTTGGGTGGAGTCATATTTCAGGAGGTAAGCGAGGTTGTCCGCGGGGACGATATCGCCGACCGCGACGACTTGCACGTCGTTGCCCACGAGACCCTGTTCCACCATTGCGCGGAAGACCAAACGGCCAATCCGCCCGAAACCATTGATAGCAACTTTTACAGCCATATTCTTATTCGTTTTTAGGTTCCAAATTCAGTCCAGATTTCAATCAAAAACCGAACGGGCATGTTAGCGGCGGACCCCCTACCGTCAACGAGTTTTTGGGGGAATACTGACCAATAAGTCAACGGCCCCACAAATGCCCCGAGCGGCCATCTCCCTCTCCTCCATCGGTAGATGGAGGAGAGGGCCGGGGAGAGGAGGTTTTGAGCCCAACGACTTGCAGTTCTCGCCGCCTTGTCAGCGATGCTGTTTTGTGCAGAATGCCAAGCAAGAACCCCACAGAGGTGGCACGGCGGTTGCGTCGAAATCAAACGGAAGAAGAAAAGCAGCTTTGGCGCGCTTTACGTGCTGGACGCTTCGCCGGATTCAAATTCCGCCGACAACATCCGCTGGAGACTTATTACCTGGATTTCTTTTGCCCAGCAGCACTGCTAGCGGTGGAACTGGATGGTTTTCACCACGGATTGCCCGAGCAGCAGGGGCATGATGTCGCACGACGGGAATTATTAATGAAGTTGGGCATTGAGGTACTGCGGTTTTGGAATCACCAGTGGCGGGATAATCGGGAAGGCGTGCTGATGACTATATGGGACGCACTGCACCAGCGAACTGGCTGCGTGCAGATTGTGCGGAAGGAACAGAATCAACGGTTTGTGCCGCCAGATTCGAAACAGATACTTAGGCCGAAAATGTAGCGAATGGACTAAGTGCCTCCTCTCCCCAGCCCAATCCTCCAGCTACCGCTAGAAGAGAGGGGGATGGGAGCGTCGTTGATCACGTGATGCTCGCAGGGTTCCGTCTCCCTCTCTTCCATTTATTAATGGAGGAGAGGGCCGGGGAGAGGAGGTGCTAATCCATGTTAGGATTGGTTTACCTGCGATTTCTCACGCCGCAATAGCATCTCTTCCCGAATCTTGCCCCATATGTCTTTGCCAAAACGTCGTTCAATCTCCGCGCGTGAGACTTCATTATACCCCTTGGCATGACCAATGATTTTCTTGTTAACAACGCATCCCGCAACGATACGCGTGTCAATATTGTAGTGATTCCTGAGCAACTGACTTTCACCACCATCTCCGTTCATGCGAAATCCGTAGGTTTCTACAGCCAGAATTTCGGCTTGTATGTCCTTTTTGGCGTCAGCTTTGCCGCGCTGGTAATCACAGTAGGAATAGTCGGAGAAAGTTGAGCAGCCAGTCAGCAGCATTAAAGCAGAAATCAATGGCAAAGTGGCTTCCTTGCGTCTCATATCAATTCCTCAATAATACCCGCTGTACGACCTCAACGTCCACTCGTCCCGCAACTCCTTCGGTAACTCCCCCAGAAAACGCGATGGTTGCTGCATTGCCTCGCCGCCGTAACCTTGGGCCATGCGGATGAGCGGGTAGCTCAGGTAGAGCTCGTTCTTCGCCCGGGTCACGGCTACGTAGAACAGGCGGCGTTCCTCCTCCTCGGCTTCCGGACGGTCCAGTGAACGCGCGCTCGGGAACAGGCCGTCGCAGAGCATGATGAGGAACACGATATCGAACTCCAGACCCTTCGCTTGATGGATGGTGGAGAGCTTCAGCTTGTCCTCGTCGTCCGTCTTCGATTTATCCTCTTCCGCTTCCACATTGGAGAGCAGGGCCAGTTGCGTCAGGAAATCTGTGGTGTTCTCGAACTGGAGCGCGAAGCTGGCGAGCTGCTCCACATCTTCCAGCCGCTGCTTGTAGTTCGCGAATTCCGCCTTCAGGTAATCCTCATAGCCCGCCTGCAACACGATGCGGATCATGTTCGCCGGCTGTTCGCGGATGGGCTCGATCTCCATCTGCGAGACCGTGGCCGTGAACTGCGCCCAGTGGATGGCGGCCTTCTTCGGCGCATCCTTTGCCGTCTGTTGCAGTGCGGTGGCCAGCGGCAATTTCTCACCCGGCCGCAAGGCCATATGATGCGCCTGAAAACTGCGCCAGAGCTTGTCCGCACCCTTGCCACCCACTCCGGGTAACATCAGCACCAAGCGCTTGAAGGCGAGTTCATCTTGGGGATTTGCCACCAGCCGCAGCCAGCACGAGACATCCTTTATATGCGCCTGCTCAAAGAACCGGATGCCGCTGGTGATGCTGAACGGGATGTTGCGCTTCGTCAGCTCCATCTGCAGCTCCATCGCGTG
>JAURFH010000303.1 GCA_030834415.1 Verrucomicrobiota bacterium
AAACTCCAGATCCAAGGATTTTAACCACGGGTCATCCCAGTCCAGCTTCTGTTCGGCAATAAATTGCTCGAAGAGCCACTGCTTCGTCACCCAATCCACGACGCCCACGAGTTCCTCCCGTTTCTTGCAAAAGCGCTCGATGGTGCTCTGCCAAAGCCGCAGCACCGCATCCGTTTCCGTATCCCGCCCACCGAATTCGCTCTGGGCCTTGCGCCGGTACAGGTCCAGCAGTTCCAACGCATCCATCTGGCGCCCATCGTTCAGATGCACCAACCACGGCCCCTCCAAGTCATGCGACAACAGATGAAAGGTCATCACCGCATCCGCCAGCGCGATCTCCGGCAGATGATCAATCTCCAAGAGATCCAAGACCAGCGACGTTGTCCCCACCTTTAAGGCCAGTGTAGACGGCAACACCGAAGTATCCCCGTGCAAGAGATGCAGCCGACGATACTTGCGCCCATCCGCCAAGGGTTCATCCCGGGTGTTGATGATGGCGCGATTGAACTGCACCCACTCGAACAGATCGTTGTTGATATAATCCGCCCGTTGACTGATCTGGAACTTCGGCACCTTACCGGTGAGAAAAGGCGCATTCCCCTGCTCCACTCCCGGTGAGGCCCCGACCTTGCCCGCTCCGATCATCACCAAGCGCACCGTGAGAAACGCCAGCAAGGACATCACGTTCTTCTCATTCAAAGGAGCCTGCCGCCGAACCAGATAATTCTCATGACAACCGAAGGTCGCTCCCGAGTAATGGTCCACATTGTTCCGCACAAACCCGGCGCTTCCCTCCATCCCCAATTCTTTCAACGCCAGATTCAAGAGCGCATCACCCGCCCGGTCATACTTGATGACATCCCGCACCGTCAGACATTCCGGAGTGCAATACTCCATGTGCCCCATATCCACGTAAGCGCGACCACCATTGTAGAGGAACCCGCCATTTCCCGCCGGCTCATCCCAATCGCGTTGATGAAGATCCGGCAGACCGAAGCGATTGCCCTCGAAGAGCCAGTTGCGCACCCGACCGATCAAACCTGCTGGCGCACCGGCCTCGCTGAGCAGGCAACCATACTCGGTCTCAAGGCCGACAATGCGGTTCATAATACTTATCCGGTTAGCAAGGGCATGAGCGGGACATACCGGGCGACGTTGCTGCCCTTACGCTCCAGCACCGCCGCCTCCACCACTTTATCAGACAACTGTTCCACCAAAGCATCTGGTAGTTTAACTGGCTGCTCGCTTTTTTCGGGAAGCGGTGTGCCGCTAGTCAAAGAATTCCACGCCAGCAACAGCACCAGCGCCGCACTCTCCGGCTTCAGTTTTTGATCCAGGTTCGCTTTCAGCCAGTCCGTCGCGAGCGTCACCTGCTCCGGCTTGGGTGCTGCCACCATCACCCCGCCATGCTGGATCTTGAAACCACCATCGAAATTCACCTTCACCAACACATCCTTGGAAGGATGCTCCGCCACTTCTCCCAGCAGCAGATCGATCATGAAAGGAGCCTGAAAGATTTGCTCGAAACTCTGTTTCAATTGCGGGCTCAGTCCGAAACTGACCAGCCGCCTCACATTCACATCCGCACTGGCACGGGTAAACGCCTCTAAGTGCGCGGCATCGATTAGCATTTGCCGCACTCGCTCAATGTCTGCCGGATGACCTAGCGCTGCCATCGCCTGCCGGTCGAAAATCTCAAACACCTTCGATTGCCCACTGCCAACCCCGAGCAACAAGATGCCCGCCTCCAGGCTCACCGCGAACACCGGTGAGCCCGTGCCGATTTGCTGCTGCACGTAATCTCGGCGGTTCGCGATCGCCTCCAGCCAGCGAAATGGTTCCTCGGTCACACGCCCTCCTTCCGTGCATCCAGATGCTCTGCTGCCTCCACATCACGCACTCCGTTCGCATCCAGCACCTTGATGACCGGCCATACCGTTCGCAGCGGGTCCACGCCCCCCGTGGCCGCATCGAATTCAGACGCTACCGTCAGCACATTATGCGCGAACCGGATGGCTTGGTTCAGCGTCATCGTCGAAGGTTTCACCTCACCAAAGCGCTCTTGAAAACTTAACACGCTCCGCACTGTGCCCGAACCTGATCCCGATGCCGCAAAGGCCACGGCCTCGAACTGCGCGCCCAGTGGGTCGTAAAAATAGATGCGTGGCACAACTTTATCCCCTTGCGCCTCCACAGTCGCAAATACAGGTGCCACCACCCCCACACCTTGCAAGGTCAGCGGCAGATTCTCTCTGAGCAACCGCGCCAGTGCCCGCACCTTCGCTTCCTGACTCAAAGGCTGTAGTTGGCTGCGCCGATAATAGGCGAAAGACACCTGCATCACTCGCGCCATCTCAAAAGCCATCGCCGGCACACCCGCGATCGCCAGCAGTGAATGCCGGTCGATCTCGATGATTTTGTTCACGTCATCCGCCACGATGACATTCCCTGCCGTCGCCCGCCGGTCACCCGCGACCAACACCCCGTCACGAAAACGGAAGGCGAAGACGGTCGTGGCATGTGTCTGCTCCGGCGCACGGGTAGAAGACTCTGCGGCAAGCGGCCGCAGATTATTCTGCGCGAGCAATCCGAGGAAATCCCCTGCAATCCCGGTGTTCATCTTATTGGCCGGTGCGTTGGCGATAGCGTCGCGCCTGGTCGGGATCGACCTTGCGCATCCGCTTCAGGAGGTCTTCCGTGTTCGGCTTCTCCACTTGGGGTTCCCGGGGCCCTTCTCCCCCGCCGCCACCGGGTGATGGTGGGGCCGGACGTTGTTTCTGGGTTTGGTCAGGCATAGCTAATTCTCCGCAATGGCTTGCAGGTCATCAGGCGTCACCGCCCGCTCTATGCATTGAGCATAGCGCAAAATGTCCTCGGGTGCGAATAAATCCATCAAAGAAATGCGTAACCGTCCCCGGCTGCCCCGCAAGGTCACATGATCCCATTGGGCGGAAATCACCGCTTCGGCGAACTTCGCAACACACCGCCCGCGTATCCACGCCCTCGTGTCTTTGGGTGGCTGATTCACCGCCTCCATCACCGTTTGCTCCGCCGGCACACCGCGCATCGCCCCGGCATGCTCCAACCCGGCATGCAACCCTTCCGCCTCATCCACCAGATGATAAGCAAGGTCCAGACTACGCAGCCACGGGTCGTCATCTGCTACATTTTCAGCCGCTTGAAATTCGCGTACCAACATCAGCTTCGCCACCCAGTCCAGCCGGTCCCGGCATTTGCGATGATCTTGCTCCAAGTCATTCAATACCGCCTCCCAGTCGGCGACCAATTCCGTTCGCTCGACCGAACTCAAATCACACACCTCTTTCACGCAGGCCAGATAGTGCCGCTGGATTTCCAAAGCTGTGCTCGGGTTCCGGTTCTGCAACATCACTTCCCAGCGATAACTCGCATCTTGTGAAATGGCTGGCAATGCCAATAGCGGCTCCTTTAATCGCGGATGCGCGCGTTTCATATCCAGCACCAAGGCTTCCAGCACCAGCGCCGTCGTCCCCACTTTCAAACGCGTGGCAAACGGCGACATGTTCGCATCGCCGATGATGACATGGAATCGTCGATACAATCGCGCATTCGCGTGCGGCTCATCACGTGTGTTGATGATCGGACGCCGCTGCATCGTGTCCACACTCTGCAGTTCACTGAAGAAATCACTACGCTGGGCGATCTGAAATCCGGGAGCTTCAAAAGAATCCTCAGCCTCAATGCCGAACTTCCCTGCCCCGGCA
>JAURFH010000304.1 GCA_030834415.1 Verrucomicrobiota bacterium
GAGCACTTGCCCAAACACACCACGACGACGCAGCTCATCGGCATGTTGATGAGTGGGCGCAGCAGACTCCGCATTCAAAGTCGAGCCATGGCCCACTATAACCAGCGTAGCATCTGAAAAATCTTCCGGCATCGCGCCACCGGTAACCGAGGAATGGCCTTTGTGCAAGTTTGTGTATTGGCTTTGGAGTGCGGAGGCTTGCCTCCGCTTTGTTCGACGCGGCTTGACGCGTCGAACTCAAGGCGTCGAGCCGCCTTGATAGGAAAGCTGCGGCAAGTCGGAGCACTCCAAATAAAAAGCCCGCGTCCTGACGAACGCGGGCTTCTGAAACTTATCGCGCGTTTCGCTTACACGCCCTTAACCTGCTTCACCTTCACCCACTTCTTGGACTTGGCCGAGGCGAGCACAGCGTCCACCACGTAATCCGCGGCGAGGCCGTCCTTGAAGTCCGGCTTGCAGCCCTTGCCGCTTTCGAGGCCCCGGATGAATTCCACCATGGCGTGGATGAAGCTGTGCTCGTAACCGAGCTGGAGACCCGGCACCCACCAGTTGCCGCAATACGGATGATCGCCATCCGAGACATGCACGCTCTTCCATCCGCGTTCCTGGCTCTCGTCGTTGTAATCAAAAATCTGCAAGCGGTGCAGATCATGCAGATCCCACTTCAGAGACATCTTCTCACCGTTGATCTCCAAGGTGTAGAGCGCCTTGTGACCGCGGGCATAACGGGTGGACTCGAACAAGCCGAGTGAGCCGTTGTTGAAATGGCAATGGAACAGACACGCATCATCGATGTTCACCTTCTCGACTTTGCCCGTCAAGGTGTGCTTGCGCTCCTTCACAAAGGTCTCGGTCATGGCGCTGACATCTTTGATCCCACCGTTGAGCCACATGGCCGTGTCAATGCAGTGGGCGAGCAAGTCACCCGTCACACCGGAACCGGCCACCTTGGCATCCAAGCGCCAGAGACCGGTGCCACCCTGTGGCAGATCCGCGTTGATCGTCCAGTCTTGGAGGAAATTCGCGCGGTAATGGAAAATGCGACCAAGCTTGCCGGAATCAATGATCTGTTTGGCGAGCACCACCGCCGGGCAACGGCGGTAGTTATACCAGACCATGTTCGCGACGCCGGCCTTCTCGATGGCCTTGAGCATCTTCTCCGCTTCCTTGCCATTCAGGCCCAGCGGCTTCTCGCAAAGGATCATTTTGCCCGCTTTGGCAGCGGCGATGGCCTGCTCTGCATGCATATTGTTCGGCGTGGCGATGTCGATCACGTCGATGTCATCGCGCTGGATCATCTTCTTCCAATCCGTCTCGATGCTCTTATAGCCCCACTTGTCCGCGAACTCCTGCACCTTCGCCGCATCGCGACCGCACACCGCTTGCGGCACGACTTCATAGCTGGAAGGGAAGAAGTGATTTACCTGATGGAACGCATTGCTGTGGGCGCGTCCCATGAAGCTGTAACCGATCAATCCGATACGAAGTTGTTTCTTAGCCATACTCTCTTGTGTGTTTTAGGTTCTAGATTTTATCAAGCCTTCCAGCCGTGGCAGTTGCGGACCTCGATCATCGCCGCAAGGATATCGTTCCAAGTCTGTTGCTTCATCATCACATCGTTCGGGAACATGCAACCGTCCCAGCAGATGTGCTTGGTCTTCTTGGTGACCTTGCCTGCCTTGTCGCGCAGCCAGTAGCCGGAGTCGCGCACGATGTTCAATTTGCCGCGCGGATCCGTGGCCTGGCAATGACGGCCCGTCTTCTCGTGGTCACCAGAGCCGAACACCGAACCGTCGTTCTGCGCGACATGGAAGTCGATGGTCCATGGACGCAACGCGTCAGTCAGCGTGGTCATCGCCTTATGGAACTCGGCAGGTTCGTAATGGTATTTCTTCGGCACGATGCGATGCGCCTCGGCGTTGTAACCGAGCGTATACAGATGCGTGTGGGACATGTCTGCCTGGAAGCCAACCACCTTCGGCATATCCACCAATTCCAACAGATGCACCATGTGCTTCCATGAATGCATACCGCCCCAGCAGATTTCGCCTTCAGCGGCGAGACGCTCGCCTTCGCCCTTCGCGATCGCGCCCGCTTCGCGGAAGGTCTGGGCGATGAGCTTGGTGATGCCTTTCGGATCCTTGTCCCAAGCGGTCACGCCCGTGGCACTGTCGATCCGCACCACGCCGTAAGGACGCACCCCGAGTTCACGCAACTTGCGGGCGATCGTGACCGCCTTGCGCACATGCGTGAGGAAGTTGGCGCGCGCCGTGGCATCACCACCGGCAGACGCATCGAACCACACCGGCGCCACCACGGAACCGACCATCAGCCCCTTTTTCTTGATCTTGCCCGCCAGCTTCTTGAGGTCGCTGTCCTTGATGTCGATATCGACATGCGGGTTGTAGAGGAAGAGGTCCACGCCATCGAACTTGATGCCGTTCACCTCGGCCTTGGCCGTCATGTCCAGCATGGTATCCAGATCGATGAAAGGTTCCGCCCCCGGACTGCCCTTGCCCACGAGACCGGGCCACATGGCGTTGTGAAGCTTGGGAAAATTATTCGCTACGACTGCTGCTGTGCTCATAAAGATTCGATGACGTGATTTTCTAAAAACCTAAGTGGTACGAGCCGTAAAATTAATCAGGCAACCCCGCCAAGGAAAGCCTTTCTTTGCCATTTATGAGCATTTGGCCGCTTTTTCACCCCTCCACATTCGAGCCCAGTTTGTAATACCTACTGACCTCAGCTCATGGCATCATCATCCAGCGACGGAGAATCCAGACTGGATTCGACCCAGTTATTCAGTATCAATAACCGCACAGGCATGAGTTTCCCATCACCCAGCGAACGGCAGGCCGGCATCTTGTGGTTCTCCGTGACCACCTTGGCGGTCGGTGTTTCCTTGGCCGTCTTCGGTCTGCTCATCTGGTCTTTGGGCCTGCTGGTCAATCTGCTCTCCTCCGTTCTGCTCCCCTTGGCCATGGCGGCCATCATCGCTTACTTGCTGGACCCCGTGGTCGATTGGCTGGAACACAAGCAGGTCCCCCGCACCCGCGCCATCATCCTCGTTTTCTTCGTGGCCGTGATGCTGTTCCTCATCCTGCTCGCCACCGTCATCCCGCAACTCCTCGTGGAGACCAGCCAACTCATCGACCAGATCCCCGCGTATGCCGAGCAACTGAAAGAACGTCTCGGCACCTGGCTCGAATCTTCCCGCCTCGGCAAGCAAGCCAAGGAAGCGTGGGATGAAGGCATCGGCACGGACGCCCAGAACTGGGCCACCACCGCCCTCCCCGTTGTCTCCGCCTGGCTCATGGACCAGCTCGGCAAGGTCGCCTCCTGGGGCGGTTTGCTCGCCGGCTTCGCCCTCGTGCCCGTCTATGTCTTCTACTTCCTCTCCGAGAAACAGGGCATCGTGGGACAATGGACTGATTACCTCCCGTTGAAGGAATCCAAATTGAAAGACGAAGTCGTCTTCGTGCTGAACGAGATCAATAACTGCCTCATCGTCTTCTTCCGCGGACAAGTCCTCGTGGCCATGTGCGTGGGCGGCATGCTTACCGTCGGCTTCATGGCGGTGGGGCTGAACTACGCCATCCTGCTCGGCATCGTGGCCGGTGCCCTGAGCATCGTGCCCTACCTCGGGGTCATGCTCAGCATCATCCCTGCGCTCGCCCTCGCCGCGATCCAGTTTGGCGATATCTGGCATCCGCTCGCCATCGTGGGCGTCTTCAG
>JAURFH010000305.1:0-246 GCA_030834415.1 Verrucomicrobiota bacterium
TGCTGGCCGCGATCTCGGAGGATTTCGATTTGATGGCGGCATCGCTGTCCACCGCGATGAAATCCACGGCTTCCGCCACATCGAAGTAATCGAACTCAGCAGCAAAAGCACGCAAGGGAGTGGTGACTGGCACACCGGGAGATAATTCCTTCAGCAAGTCCGCCTGCATGCGCACAAAGGAAACGATGGTATCGCTCGAGAAACGCCGCCAATCGGTGACGAGCGCGGGATTATGCACCGCCGGGG
>JAURFH010000305.1:256-3668 GCA_030834415.1 Verrucomicrobiota bacterium
GCATAGGCATGGGTACCTGTGACCAATCCGAGACGACCTGTCCCCAGAAGCGCATACCCAACGCATCATTCAGCTGCTCGATCGTCTCATACTTAGCTTTCAACCAGAGATGCCAATCATGCTTGGTCTCCGCGTTAAAGGAATATTCGGTGTTATGGCGACCGATGCCGTTATCGATCTGCCAGGCGATGAGGGCGGGATGTTTGCCTAAGGCTTCACCCATGGCGCGGACGATCTTCTGGCAGCATTGCCAATAGACATCGCTGTTCAGACAATAGGCACGACGGGTGCCCTCATGGCGCACCATGCCATTTTCATCGATGGGAAGGATCTCGGGATATTTTTGCAGGAGCCAGATGGGCGGAGCGGCCGTAGGCGTTCCGAGCACCACCTGGATGTTGTTTTTATGCAGCAGATCCATGAAGCGCTGCAGCCAGCCGAAATCATACTTACCTTCCTCACGTTCACAAAGACCCCAACTGAATTCGCCCAGACGGACCACATTGATCCCAGCGGCCACCATCATCTCCACATCGCTTACCCAGGCCTCTTCCGGGTGCTCTTCCGTGCCGTCATATGGATAAACCCAATGCTCCGGGTAGTAATCAGCTCCGAAGTACATATCCAGACCCTTTCTCTTAGACTGTTTACGGCGAGTACGACACTAACGACTGCTGCTTCAGCAACTATCGGTACGGCGGGACAAGCCCAAGCATGAACCAAAACCCCTGCCCGGGCAAACTCATTTTCCCCATGGAAAACGGGTTCGGAGCACATTTTCTGTCATCCAAAAAACAAGCCTGTGCTCCAGATGAACCAAACCGAAAGACTGGAGGGAGAAAAATTGACCGCCAGCCCTAGCCTCACCTTAAGTTGTTACTAAGTAAGACGTCAGGAAGAGCCAAAAGTTTCGACAAATCCGTGAAATTTTTCCGATCAAGAAACTAATCGTGACAAATCATCGATTCGCTTTGCTTGTTTTTTGGGCTTTGAACTTTGCGCGCAAGACTGTCATTCATGAGGCGTCTTAATCATTGGATCATGACGTTGCCGACACCCTATACCTTGCCCATCTATGTCTGCGGCTGTACCGCCAGCGGCAAGTCCGCGCTTGCTCTCGAGCTGGCGCAACGGCTCGGCGGCGAAATCATCTCGGTGGACTCCATGCAGGTGTATCAGGGTCTGGATATCGGCACGGCCAAGCCATCCAAAGCAGAGCAGGCGCTCATCCCACATCACCTCATCGATGTGGTGGATCTGGATGAACCGTTCGATGCCGCACGCTTCGTCACACTGGCTGAGGCTGCTGTGCAGGACATCCGCCAGCGCGGCAAGGTGCCTATCTTTTGTGGCGGCACGGGCTTTTATTTCCAAGCGTGGCAAGGTGGATTGAGCACCACTCCCAAAGCGCCAGACGCTTTGCGCGCTGAACTGGAAGCCACACCACTGGCGGCTCTGCTGGAGGAACTGCAAGCCAAAGACCCGCAGACCTACGAACGCGTGGACCGCAGCAATCCGCGCCGGGTCATCCGCGCCTTGGAGATCATCCGCATGACGGGACAGCCGGTCGCACCGGCGCCAGCACCAATCCCTTGCGAGAAGGCCACACTGGTCGTCGGAATGGAATGGGCTGCGGACAGCTTGCGGGCGCGCATGGACCAGAGGGTGGACCTCATGTTCCAACAAGGGCTAGTGGCAGAAACTCAAGCGCTGCTGGAGCGGGGCTTGGAGCACAACCGCACAGCCATGCAGGCCATCGGGTACCGGCAAGTGGTGGAGAATCTGCGTGGCGAACGCGACCTGAAGGAGACCATTGCATTGGTGAAATTGAAGACATGGCAATTTGCCCGCCGCCAGCGCACCTGGTTCCGCAACCAGTTGCAGGTGGAATGGTTGCCTGCCAGCGATTCTTCTTCCGTGACCGCGTGGGCCACTGCTGTGCAGGCCAAACTTTAACCCATCAGCAACCCCTATTTGCCTCCGCCAAGGTGGGGGCTTCCCAGGCGTTCGGGTTGTGCTATGTTCTCTCCGCGCCGAAAGTCGGCGGGTGGGTTTAAGAGTAGTTGTGAAAGCACTGGTAGAGACAGCGAACCGGAAGACAGAACGGGCGTTCCTGGTGGGAGCGGAATTAAAAAATTCCACCGCTTGGGAACTGAGAGACTCCATGGAGGAGCTCCGCCAGCTCGCGCAAACCGCCGGGGCCGAGGTGATCGGTGATGCCACGCAGAAGTTGGAATCTCCCGCCGCCGCCACGTACATCGGGAGCGGCAAGGCCGATGAACTTGCCAAGCGTTGCCATGCGGACATGGTGGACACGGTCATCTTCGACGATGAGCTATCACCGGCCCAAGGGCGCAACCTGGAAAGACTTTTCGAGTGCAAAATCTTGGATCGCACTTCCCTCATTCTCGACATCTTCGCCCAACGAGCGCGTACGCGTGAGGGTAAGATGCAGATCGAGCTCGCCCAGCTCCAGCATCTGCTGCCACGACTGACCCGTTTCTGGTCTCACTTATCCCGTCAAAAAGGTGGTATCGGTATGCGGGGTGATGGTGAAACGCAGTTGGAAACGGATCGTCGCCGCGTGCAGGACAAGATCGCGCACATCACCCGTGAGCTGGTGGAAGTGCGCCGCCATCGTGCCACCCAACGGCAAGGACGGCAACGCAGCCAATGGCCGCTGGCCTCGATCGTCGGTTACACGAACGCCGGCAAGTCCACGCTCTTCAACGCCCTCACCGGCTCGGCCGTGCTCTCGGAAGACAAGCTCTTCGCCACGCTGGACCCGACCACGCGTCGGCTGCATCTGGAGCAGACGAACCAGAATGTGCTGGTGTCGGATACGGTAGGTTTCATCCGCAAACTGCCCCACAAGCTGGTAGAAGCGTTTAAGGCTACTTTGGAAGAAGTGGTGGAGGCGGACTTGCTGCTGCACGTGGTGGATATCAGTCATCCCAAACTGGATGAACAGATTGTGGCCGTGGATACCGTGCTGGAGGAAATCGGCGCGAAGGGCAAACCGACCTTGATGGTCTTCAATAAGATCGACCGGTTCGATGACGACATCGTTCTCAATCGTTATCGGGAAATCTTCCCGCAAAGCGTGGGCGTGTCAGCTCGTACAGGCGCTGGTTTCCCGGAATTGCTGGAGGAATTGGGCGCCATGCTGCGGCCCATCCGGGAATTCGTGGACCTCGACATACCGCATGATGCGGCACCGACCATTGCCCGACTGCACGCCATCGCCCAAGTGATCGAACGTAACTACGACGGTCCGACTGCGCGGTTCAAAGCCCGTATTCCACCACACTACATGAATGAGTTCACGCCGTTCGTGGTCGGGAAAAATTAGGCTTCCCGGGCAAATTTCTCGTTTGATAAGCGGTCTTGGTTTGCGCTTCAATCAGTGCAG
>JAURFH010000306.1 GCA_030834415.1 Verrucomicrobiota bacterium
GATTTCTCTCTCGAAACTATGTAAACGAAAACGGTGTAGAGCATTCCAAATCATTGATCGTCCGAGGAATCGCTCGACGCCCAGTTTTCCTACCCAAGGAAGCAGTCACTAATCTGGATGATATCACGGCAAGAGCTCGTGAATTAAGAATTAGCAGCTTAAGAAGTAAGGCTGTTACGCTCTCCGAAAAAGAATCACTTCTTGGAGTCTTCGAAGAGGAAAATCGCGAATTGGAGACCAAAAGACAGGAGTTGCTTTCACAGATTTCTACTCTCGAACTTGAGGTGGAAGATCGAAAGGATAAAATAGCGTGGCTGGAACATGTAAAACAGGAAGCCGAAGGAAAATCACGCAACTTGGACTCAAGAAACCAAGAGCTAGCAGAAGCTTTTTCAAAACTTCGAACGTATCCAACGACCCTCCGAGCTGTTGTCTCACTCATAGAAGGAATTCATGGGGATAGAATAGCATTCACGCCTAAAGCTAAGCAGTCTGTCGAATCAGCCGATTTCGATGCTTTGGATTTGGCGTGGTACTGCCTATGGTCAATGGCAACGGTTCTTCATGATATTTATTTCTCTTCAAATAAAGAAGTGAATGAAATCGACCGATTGTTCAAAGAAAAAACGGGGTTTGAATTGGCGTTCACAGAAGGTTCCCAAACAAAGAAAGACGCCAAACTAATGCGCTTACGCACAGATTATTGGCGAGGAGCTGAGATTGACATTTCCGCACATGTAAAGGTTGATAAAGCGAGAAAATTTCTACGAATTCATTACCATGTCGCCAAAGAAGATAACAAAATTGTAATTGGCTGGTGCGGAGATCACCTAGATACAGCAGGTACCCGCCATCGAAAATAAATTAAGCTCTCCAAATTTCTACTCACTCCGCCTTCGGCAGCTTCGCATCCCGATTGCACTTCGGCTCCTCGTGTGGCGGAATTTTGTCATCCGGCCATTCCTTCGCCCACTTATGCCGCTCCTCCGCGCTCGCGTAATACCGCAGCCACGCTTGCACCGCGTTCGCGCTCCCGCTGCCAATCAGGTCCAAGTGCCACGCCCCACCGGGCATGATCTCCTCGCGCAGACCTTCCTCCCACAGATACGTATACAGCTCGCGATCGCTCAGGTGATTCGTGTGGTGCAGGAAGAACCCGCGCTTGCCGAGCGTCTGGATCAACTCCGATAACTTCGTCGCCAGCGCCGCATCATCCAGCATCTTCGGCTCGGGCAAGGCAAACCCCTTCGCCACCAGTTTATCGAATGGCTTGATCCATCCTTCGGACTCCACCCGCTTCACATTCTCCAGAAAAGCCTCTTCCAAATCCGGCGGACAATTCGGCGACTTCAGGCTCGTAAACGTCTGCCCCGTTACTTCCGCGATGTCCTGTTTCAGCCGATGGATGTGTATCTCGTGATCCACCTCATCCAAGCCCAGCGGATCTTCCTCCTCCGTCTCGCCCAGCAGCACGATTTTCTCCTCTTGGAAATCGAAATTCGCCTTCACCCGGCTCGCGCGCGGATTCGGCTGGCACGGTTGCGGCAGAAAACGATCCCGCGCATACGGCAGGTCCTCATGCGCAGGCACCGCCTTGCCGCCCGCTTTTGATTGCCACAATTTCCGCTCCGCCTCTTCCGCGTAATACCTCAGGTAAATCTCATACTGCTCCGCGCCCGCGTACTCCAGCAGGTCGAAATGGCAATTCGTGGAATAATGCCGTGTCAGGTCGGCCGTCTCTTCTGGCAACACCTTCTCCAACAGCAGACAATACAATTGCCGGTCGCTCAGGTGATTGCTGTTCAGGAAATAGATGCGGCTCGCCGCCAGCGCGTAGATGACCTCCCACAACTTCGCCGTCAGCGAATACTCCGTCAGCTCATCCGGATGCGGCACCGATACTCCCCGCCGCTGGAGCAGCTCCATCACCGTCGCCCGGGCAGCATTCTCCACCGCCTCCACCTCATACAACGGGTGATCTTCCGGATCGCCAGAAAACGGATTGAGGGAGTCCATAAAGCGAACTTGTCACAAATCCGTGACAAAGGGAATGCCGAAATTAAGCCGCCAAGTGCACGCCATAAAATCTACCAGGCGATCGATTGTTGGGCCATCTCCGTCAGCTTCACCACCGCCGGGTGACTCATCCGGCGCTCGGCCGTGACCGCATAATAATACTCACGACATTCGTGCGTGCGTCCTAACACTTTAAACCCATACCTTTCCACCGCCTCCCGCTCGACCACCGTAGGGACCACGATGAACCCCATCCCTCCAGTCGCCACCACTTTTGTCAAAGCCGCATCCTCGAACTCAGCGATGACTTCGGGCTGCACCCGCACTGCTTGAAACCATTTGTCCAACGACCGCCGCACGTTCGAGGTCTGCGCTGGTAATAGCGCCGGTGCCCGGTCCAGACATTTTGGAAAAGCTCCCTTCATGGTCTTCGCCAATTTACGATGAACACAGAAGGACACCCCGCAATTCCCCAGCTCGTGATTGAACGCCTTGAACTTCAGCGCCGCCGGCGCCGGCTCATCCATCAGGACGATATCCAGCCGGTGAGTCGCAAGCTGTCCCAGCAGATCCTCATTCTTCCCCTCGCGGCAGATCAGCAATACGGGCGGCTTGGCCTCGAGCAGCGGCTTGATGAGTTGATAGCTGAGCAGCTTGGGAAAGGAATCCGAGATCCCGACATTCAATCGCAACCGCCGCAACGTAGGCGTTTGCTTCACCGCGCTGGCCAGCTCCATCCCCAGCGAGAATATCTCATCCGCATAGCCAAAGACCAGATGCCCCGTCTCCGTCAGCACCAGGCCCCGCCCTTGTCGCCGAAGCAGGCTTTCGCCCAAGGACTCCTCCAACGACTTTACCTGCGCACAGATGGATGGCTGCGAGACGTTCAGCTTCTCGGCCGCCGCCCGCAAGCCGCCTTCCTTGGCCACCGTCCAGAAATACTTCAGATGATGATAGTTCAGCCATTCCATGCTCACTCTCTACTTAGTTTTTTTGGAACAATCAATTAACTACTTCGTATTAGTCGAATCATAACCCCACCCCTAAAGTGTCACCTCGTAGCCGGCTGACCGGTTGCCATGACGAATGATGAAGACCCTGTTAAGTAGCGCGACCACGATCATCGATAAGACCGCATCCGCCTGTCACCGGCGGCGGCGTGAAATCCGTTTGGCCTCATTTTAAGAAACCGAAACTGTTACCGCACCACAACCAAACCAACCCCCGAGAAAACTGAACTATGGATGCTATCTGGCTTTGGATCGGCTTCAATCTGTTCGTCCTCCTGATGCTGGCGCTTGATCTCGGTGTATTTCATCGCAAGTCCCACATCGTCACCTTCAAGGAATCCCTCACCTGGACTGCGGTCTGGATCACGCTCGCCCTGATCTTCAATGCTGGCATTTGGCATTTCTCAGGACCGCAAAAGGCGCTCGAGTTTTTCACCGGCTACGTCATCGAGAAATCCCTCAGCGTGGATAACGTCTTCGTCTTCGCGCTCCTGTTCTCCTATTTCAGCGTCCCCCGGGAATATCAGCACAAGGTGCTGTTCTGGGGCATCCTGGGGGCGCTTGTCATGCGCGCCATCATGATCGG
>JAURFH010000307.1 GCA_030834415.1 Verrucomicrobiota bacterium
AATCGGAGCAACATCGCCCGTGTCAAAGGCGGCGCCACTCCAGGACCGGGTAATATTGGCTTCACCTCTGCAACTTACTCGGTCGATGAATACGCCTCGCAACTCTTTGTCACGTTATCTCGTGACAACACCGACCCAGACGCAGTGGCACTGGGCGATGTGCAGACGGAGTTCTTCACCCAACAGTCAGCAGCCGTGCCGGGTACAGCATTGAGCACTCTTGATTACGGCACTCCCTTGAATACGCTGCCGCGGTGGCGCAGCAATTATAATAATGCGCGCATGGTGAGCCAGTCTCGTACGGGACCCAACAACCAGGTGCTAGGTGTTTCGCGGGTGGAAATCCCGATTGTGGATGACAGTTTGATTGAAGGCGATGAGACGTTTACGACACGTCTGATCAACCCGAAATCGAACTTGCGGCTTGGTGGCAGTGCCTTGACCTCTGAGGGTGAAATCATCCCGCTCGGAATCGCCTTGGGCCGTGCTAGCGCTACCGTGAAAATTGTCGATGATGACTTTGAGCCGACCTTTGTTTCCTTTAGCAAGCCCCGCTACACGGTAACGGAAAATGGTGGAACGGCCACGATTGAGGTATCCCGGACTGGCAGCACATCTCGCTCTGTCTCTGTGGACTATCTCAGCACCGAACACCTGGGATTGGCCGGAGGTGATATCGAAGAGACCGCTTCCCAAGCAGCTGACTTCACGGGCGTCTTTGGCCGGCTAACCTTCGGACCGGGCGAGACGAATCTCTCGTTTACCATCCCCATCACTGATGATGTGACGACCGAGACGGATGAAAGCATCAATCTCTATATTTACAATCTTAGCCCCGGAGCGAGCTTCAGCACGCGGGATCAGAATTTCTTGCCGGCAGCAGTAAATACCGGCACCAGTCAGGTCACTATTCCTGGACATGGCTTATATAACGACACGGAAATCAAGTTCATCTCTACCGGGGCTTTGCCGGGCGGGTTGTCAGCGGGCACGAGATATTATGTCTTGGTGATTGATGCTGATACCATCCAAGTGGCACTGGCTCCAGGTGACACCCCAGTCACACTCACCACCACTGGCGCTGGCACGCACACCGCCCAAGCGGTGCAAAACCTGTCCCGCTTGGTGATCTATGACAATGATTTCTCCAACGGCACTTTGCGCTTCAGCTCCAGCACCAAATACTCTGTGACTGAAGGGGCAACCGTCACGGTCACCGTAGAGCGCACAGGCGGAAATGTCGGAGCCATCCAAGTTGACTACGCCACCTTTGACGGCACTGCGACCATCGCATCTTCTGATTACGTTGGGGCGTCTGGGATTTTGACGTGGAATCACCTTGATACGGCACCGAAGAGCTTCACGGTCGCTACCTTGGCCGATGGCTTGGTGGAGTCGGCGCTGGAAAATTTCACGGTGCAACTCAGTGGCGCAAAACGTCTCTCTGACAACTTGGCGATACCGATTGTCAACCCTAATCCGATCTTTGTTGAGATCGCGGATACCGATCGTTATGGCACGCTGCAATTTGCTTCGCCAAACTTCTCGGTCAGTGAAAACGGTGGCAACGCCATCATTACGATCACCCGGACGGCAGGCAGTTCTGAGACCGTCATGGTAAATGTGGTGGACTTGGCGACAGGCACTGCGGCCTCGCCCACGCATTACAGTTTCACCCCAATTACGGTAACCATGCAGCCGGGGGTCACGAGCACGAATGTGATCGTGAGCATTGTCGATGACGCTGGCGCGCCGGTGCAGAACGTGAATCGTACGGTCAATCTGGGTCTCCAAACGCCGATCAATGCGTCTTTGGGTACGGTGGTCGCCACCACACTGACCATTGTGGACAATGAAACGATCAATGAACCGGCTGGTTCAGTGGATACCACCTACAATCCTTTGGCCGGGACTGATGGTTTTATCTATGGCATGACATTGCAAACGGATGAAAAATTGATCGTAGGCGGCAATTTCAACAAGATGAATGGCATCACCTCCCCGCGCCTTGCCCGCTTGGACAAGACAGGCCAATTAGATGCTGGCTTCAGCACTGGCACTGGGCCGAATGACACGGTCCGAAGCGTCTTGGTTCAAGAAGACGGTCGGATCGTCATCGCTGGTTTGTTCACCAACTTCAACGGGGTGAGCCGTAGTCACATTGCGCGATTGAATTTCAATGGCCTGCTAGATCTTTCATTTGATCCAGGTGTTGGTGCTGATAATCCGATCTACGCCATCGGACTGCATCGTGACTCTGCTTACTACGGTAAGATGGTAGTCGTGGGTGAGTTCTCCTCTATCGGTGGTTTCAATCGTCCGGGTGTGGCCCGCTTGGATACGAATGGTGCTGTGGATACGACATTCAGCACGGGGACCGGCCCGAACGGGACCGTCTATGCTGTAGCCATGTTGCCTGATGGAAAAGTCCTGATCGGTGGTGAATTTACATCGGTCAATCAAAACACGAATTATCCTTATCTAGCCCGCTTGAACAGCGATGGTTCTCTGGATACGAGTTTCTCAACGGCCAATAAGTTGGATGGGACAGTACGTGCTATTGCCGTGCAGAGTGATGGCGGTATCGTGGTGGGCGGCAATTTCCTGAATGCGGGCAGCACTTCACGACCGTTCATCGCGCGATTGCTGGCTGGGGGTGCGCTGGATTCCACTTTTGATCCCGGGGTTGGCGGCGATCAGCCTGTGCTATCATTGGCCATCCAGCCCGATGGTAAGATTTTAGTCGGAGGTGATTTCACACGGTTCTCCGGTGTGACGCGTAGCCGGGTTACCAGACTGAACAGTGATGGTACACCTGACCCGAAAATCAACTTCGGTTCTGCCGCCAATTCCTTCGTTTCTTCCATTTTGGTGCAGCCTTCTGACGGGAGAATCATTTTGGGCGGTGGCTTCACTCAATTTGCCGGTTTGCCCCGGAACTACTTGGTCCGGCTCTTTGGCGGTGTCATCGATGGACCAGGCTACCTCGAATTCAACGTTCCGGAGTATACGGTCAGTGAAAGTGAGACGAATGCGGTCATTTTGGTGCGGCGCACAGGTGGTACCACTGGGTCTGTCGGAGTGCAACTGGACACCGCCAACCTGACACCTGCTGGTGCGGGCAAAGCCGATGCTGCAGATTACGTGGCTGTGGCAAACCAGTCGTTTACATTCCCGAACGCAGAAACTTTCCAAGAAGTGCGAATTACCATCAATCAAGATACATTGATTGAAGGAGATGAGTTGCTGAGCCTTCTGTTGAGTAATCCGACAGCTGCTCCGCCATTTGGCTTGGGCAATCAGTCGGTTGCCCAATTGCGGATTGTGGATGACGACAGTTATGTGTTTTTCAAACAGACACTCATCAGTGTGAATGAAAATGATCCTTCTGGCGTTGTGTTGGTCGAGGTCGGTCGTACTGGTGGTATAAGCGGCACACTGAGCGTGCGCATGGTCACGACGAATGGAACCGCCGTAGCCGGCAGCGATTACACGGCTACCAGCACGGTACTAAACTTCCAGGCTGGAGAGACTAACAAGACTGTCGCCATACCTATCGTCAATGACGCATTTGATGAAGGTACGGAGACTTTCA
>JAURFH010000030.1 GCA_030834415.1 Verrucomicrobiota bacterium
CGGTTCAAAAACCGGTCCTAAATTATGTTTGCGCAGCAGTTCGATAAACTTCGCGATCCCGCGTTTCTCATCACTGCCCATGTGGTAATGGATATGCCAGCCGAGATAATCCTTCCGGAAATCCAAGTCATACAGCGTGTTACTGCTGATGATGTGGTCCAGCGTATCGAGACCGAAATCACGGGCCTCGCGCAAGAGCCGGCGCAGCTTGCGATTCTCCTGGCCGCGGCTCAGCACCCACACGGCGTAAACGAAAGGCAAATTCGTAAGCTCCATCCATTCTGCACCGAGGTCCCACACTTCCACCTCGGGATTCGCACGGCGGAACGCGATGGCAGCATTGCCGATCAGCAACACGGCCTCGTGATCTTTCGCGTTCTCGTAGCTATCGAGCGGCTTCAACTCCGGCTTCAAACCTTTCTCCGCGAGCAAGATCTTCAGGAGGTTCACGCTCGTGCAGGAAGCGGTGTCCAGATAGATCTCCTTCACATCTTCCAGCGGCACCTTGTGCGCGACGACCACGCTGTAGACCTCTCCGAGTGACGCGATCGCCATGCCATCAAGGATGTCGTAGCCGTCATTCAGCAAGGCTTCTGTGATACTGAGCAACGCCGCGTCCAGTTCACCGCGCTTCAACATCTCCGCCAGCTTGGACGGCGCCACGAACACGATCTGATCTTCGAGCCCGCGGGTGAGCGGCACGGCATTCAGATACGGCACGGAGCCGACGCGGAACGGCGCGAGTGAATCCTCGAGCTCGTACGCACGCTGCTGCTGCACCGTGCGCTGCTCGCGCTCAATATTACGCGCGATCTGCTCGGCTTCAGTGGCCGGTGCCAGTCGCAATTTCGGAATTTCTTCTGAATCACTCATGCCGTTGCCAAAACTTCTTCTTTCTTCGCACCCGTTTCCGCATCTTCCCACACCTTGATGGGCTCATAGAAAGTATTCCGCTGCACCGGCGTGCGGCCCACTTCGCGGATGGCCTTGATCATATCCGCTTCCTTCTGCGCCTGCGGCGATTTCGCGCCCGCCATGTGGAAGATATGTTCCTCGATGATCGTGCCGTGGATATCATCCGCACCGTAGTTCAGCGCCACTTGCGCGAGCTTCGTACCTAGCCCCACCCAATACGCCGTGATGTGATCAAAATTATCGAGATAGATGCGGCTCACCGCAATGGTGCGCAATGAATCAAAGCCCGTGGGCGCATGCTCCACCGGGATGCGATTGCCATCCGGCTGATACGCCAGCGGAATGAAACCCACGAAGCCATGCGTCTCGTCTTGAAGTGAGCGCAATTGCCGCAAGTGATCCACCCGATCCGGCAGCGACTCCACGTGACCGAACAGCATCGTGCACGTGCTGCGCCCGCCCAGCTTGTGCCAGGTGCGATGCACATCCAGATACTCCTCGCCGGACTCCTTGCCCTTCGCGATCTGTTGACGCACTTCCTTGCGGAATATCTCTGCCCCACCACCGGTCAGCGAATCCAGCCCCGCATCCTTCAATTCACGCAACGTCTCTTCCACGCTCTTCTTCGCCAGCCACGCGAGATGCAGCACTTCGATGGCCGTGAAGCATTTCAGTTGCAGCTTCGGCTCCAACGCCTTCAACGCATGCAACATGTCCGTGTAATAACTGAACGGCAGCGAGGGATGCAGCCCTCCCACGATGTGTAATTCCGTGATACCGATGCCCTGCGCTTCCTTCGCCTTCTCCACCATCTGCGGCACTGTCAGTTCGAAACCATCCGCATCGCGTTTCTTGCGGGAGAACGAGCAGAACTGGCAGCTCAGGATGCAGTAGTTCGAGTAGTTGATGTAGCGATTGACGATGTAGCTCGCACGATTCCCCACCTTGCGTTGCCGCGCGAAGTCCGCGATGGCGCCCACCGCATTCAGGTCCTTGCTCTCGAAGAGGCGCAACGCATCTTCATCCGAGATGCGCGTCCCCGACGCCACCTTCTCGTAGATGTCGCGCAACTTGCTATGTTTTAAGGCAAAACTCATCGGTCAAAACGGAATCCCACAAAGGCCACTTCAGCCAGCGTGACAGTCATAAAAACGAGGCTCACCACGGCATTCAACCGGAAAAAAGCGTTATTCACCCAGTTCAGGCTGCGCCGCCGCGCCAGCCAGTGCTCAAAGGTAATGCTGACGATGATCAAAAGAAAGCCGATGAAATACGCCACCCGGAAATTCGCGAGAAATCCGAATAACGCCAGCAGGAGCATCATGATGACATGCGCGAGCGTCGCCGCCCGCAAGGCATTCTGCGGCCCCCACCGCACCACCAGCGAGTGAAGGCCCTTCCTCCGGTCAAACTCATAATCCTGGATCGCATAGATGATATCGAAACCGATCAGCCAGAACACCACGATGATCGCCAGCATCAGCGGCAGCGCGAACCCGTCCCGGATCGGCGTGAAATCCACATTCCCTCGCACCGCGATCCATGCCCCGATCGGCGCCAGCGCGAGCGCCACGCCCAGCCAGACATGCGTGAAATCCGTGAACCGTTTCGTCAACGAATAGAAACACACAAAGAACAAAGCCACCGGCGAAAGATAGAAGCACAGCGGATTCAAGAGATACGCCGCCCCCACTAACACACCCGCACTGACCGCCCACAACGTCCACGCACTCACCAGCGAAATTTTCCCGGCAGGCAGATGACGATCGGCTGTGCGCGGATTCTCCGCATCGAACTTCCGGTCCACGATGCGGTTGAAGGCCATCGCACACGTGCGCGCCCCCACCATCGCCAGCAGGATCAGCCCGAACGTTTTCCAGCCCGGCCACCCCTTGTTATCCCGGGCAGCCAAAGTCATCGCCGCCAGCGCAAACGGCAGTGCGAACACCGTATGGCTGAACTTCACAAACTCCGCCCATTTCTTAATGGTAGAAAACATCTTAAATTCCGCTCTTCGTAATCATCCTCGTCCTCGTCGTCGTCCTCGAATTTCCTTACTCCTTCTCCCCTCGGAGGGGAGAAGCATTGAGGATGAGGGGTGCCCACATTTTCTGCGTTCTACATTCTAAACTCTTCATTCTTCTTCATCCCTCCACCTCGCCACCAGCTTCTGCGGCAGCCCCAAATGATCCAGCACCCGCGCCACCACCGTATCCGCCACCTGTTCGACCGTCTGTGGCCTGGTGTAGTAAGACGGATTCGCCGGCAATATCGTCGCCCCCGCCAGCAACAGCAGTTCCAAATTCTTCACGTGGATCAGACTCAGAGGCGTCTCGCGCGGAACGAGAATCAACTTCTTCCGCTCCTTCAACATCACATCCGCGCACCGCAGCAACGAATCCGAACTCACCCCATGCGCCACCCGCCCCAGTGTCCCCATCGTGCACGGGATGATCACCATCGCATCTGGCGGATTCGACCCGCTTGCGAACGGCACGTTCATGGACCGATGGCTGTGCTGCTGCACTCCCTCCGGCAGCTTCAACCCCTCGCCCAACTCCTCCGCGATCACCTGCGGCGCATACAGGCTCAGCATCACATGCACCTCATGCGCCCGGCAATCGATGTTGTCCAGCAACCGCTGGGCATACACCGACCCGCTCGCACCCGTTATGGCAATCAGTAAACGCATAAACCGCTTTTTAACCGCACCTGAACAATGACCCCGGAAATATGGATACGGTTCCCCCTCACCGCAAGGCATCCCTGCCAGCTACCAGCCCACCTAATCCCCTCCCTTAAGTTCGCTTCTATCATTTCATCCCTTTCGTCCTCGTTCTGAACCCCGTGCCGACAGGTCGGGGCGTCGACTTCTTCCCCCTCAGTTTCCCCTTTCCTCATTCTGCTTTCCTAATTCTAAATTCAACCTTCATGCCCCCATCCTAAAAGGGGACCTAGGACATCCGCTGTCCATGTGAATACTGTGAATAACTTTTATATCATGAATGCAAAACACTAAATTATAACAATTTACAGCAATACCAAGCCAGGTGAATCAGAAAATCCCTACGTCAAAAACCGCTTTTCCACGATTTTAACCGCGACGAATCATGCGTCCCCTTGCCTTGCTGCCGGATTCTAGCCGGCAGTCTGCGACGTCCGCCGCAGCATAAGGGCTGACCGAGTGTCCCCTCTTCCCCCTCGCCCCGAACGGGGCAAACGCCAGCAGCCACGGGTGACCAACGGGAACCCGTGGTTCCCGCATTAAACGACACCGCCCAGAGGGGCGGATGAGCCCAATACATAACAACCACATTGTTTGCCATTTGACCAATCAACTCCCTCAGTTGAATCTCTTGGCCCATACTCCCCAGTTTATTCACTTTTGCATTGCCCGGTTTCTGTTACATTCTCAAAAAAGGCCGATGGAGAAGAAAAGAAATACCAAGCCATAATGATTTCCCAACCAAAGTTTAGCCAGTCCACGAAATATGCATTGATGATTGGAATCACTCTTTTCGTATTGATCGGCATGGTCTTGAGCCAATGGTTGTTTGCTTTCATCATCCTCCTCGCCTTGGCCTATCCCATCATACGCTCCAAACCGCCCACCCGATCGCTTCTCACAGCCTGCCTGCTCTGGCCACTCACCACGCTGCTCACAGACATTCTCGGTCATCTGTTCCTAAACCACTATTTCCCAAGAAACGACTTCGGGCTGGCTGCCTCAATCATCACCATGCCATTATGTTTTTAGTAGGATTTATTTTCCTCTTCCGCTGGCTCCGGGATTTCTGTCCCGATAAGCTTGACCAATTTGTAGTAGGCGCGATCGCTATCCCCGCTTATGTATTCTCCATTGTTCTTTGGACATTTTTCACCTTCCCGTTAGGGCGGATAAGCGAGAATTTCTAACCGGAAAATACTGGCTCCATGAACTGGCTCGACACCGAAACCGTGATCCTAAATCACTGACACGAGTATCATGACCCCCGACCAATTCCGCCAACTGGCCCTCTCAATCCCGCAAGCGGTGGAATCCGCCCACATGAACCACCCTGATTTCCGTCTGGGCGGCAAGATCTTCGCCTCCTTGGGCAAACCGGATGAAGACTGGGGCATGGTCAAACTCTCGCCAGAAGAACAGTGCGACTTCATGAAGCAATCACCCAAGGCCTTCAAACCCTGCGCCGGTGCTTGGGGCGAACGCGGCTACACCAATGTCCATCTTCCCTCCGTGACCGCAAAGACCCTGAAATCCGCCCTCACCGCCGCCGCGCAGAACATCGCTGCCTCCGCGCGCAAGCCATCTCGTAGTAAGCGTAAACTTTGAAGTCCTCTGTCCCCGCACAACTATCGTGACGATATGCAACACGCGCTGAAATACCTCGCTATCAGCATGGCCCTCGCCATCGCTTCCGCGTTTGCTTTTGTTATCGTCCTCACCCTGTCGTTACCGAAGTCAGATGGCGCTTCTGGCCAAATGCCGTTCGCTGATCCTTTGGTATTCCCCATCATGATTATGGGCGCGACCGTTTCTGGCCTCGTCGGCTGGCCGCTTTTTGCGGTATTCGGCTGGCATACCTCTCCCGCAGTGGTCGCCAAGACCACCTCAGTTCCGGTTCTAGGATTCATCATCCTCGCCACTCCCTTCCACGCTGCTGCAGGCTGGCTTGGCTCCTACATAGTCTGCGTGCTGTCGCTGATTTTCTGTTATGTTCGCCATCGGCAGAAACTAGCAACGTCAGGAAGTGAGAATGTGTCCGGATAGATCCGAAGTTAAAAACCAGCTTCAATATTGGGGTGAAGCATCATGCTTCACTTCACGATCGCATCATAGATCGGCTGCTTCACCGCCCATTCCAGCATGAAGGAGTATGGCAGCGTCTGCTCCATCGTCACCACTACCAGATCATCTTTCGGCGAAGCCCAGTAATGCGTGCTGGCCATGCCGCCCCAGCCCCACTCGCCGACAGGGCCAGCCGGATCCCACTTGTCAGAAGTCGCCACGCGCACATTGAAACCCAACCCAAAGCCTACCCCTTCGCGCATTTCCTTGCCGAACCGGATGGGCATCGCCACCTCCGGCACTTCATTGTGCGTCATCAGCGCCACCGTCTTTTCCTTGAGCACCCGCTTGCCGTCCAGCTTGCCCCCATTCGCCACCATCTGGAGAAAGCGCAGGTAATCCCGCATCGTGGACACCAGCCCGCCTCCACCGGAAAGCATGCCCGGCTTCGTCCGATAGCTGCTCGTCGCCGGCACATCCACTGGTTTCAAAGTCCCCTTCCCATCTGAATTATAAACCGTCGCCAATCGCTCCAGCTTCTCCGCCGGGACATAAAAACCCGTGTCCTTCATGTCCAGTGGGTTGAAGATGCGCTCTTGCAAGAACACATCGAATGGCTTGCCCGCAGCCACCTCGATCACTCGTCCCAAAATATCTACGCTGAAACTGTACATCCACTCTGTGCCCGGCTCATATTTGAGCGGCAGCTTGCCCATCTTGGCGCTGAACTCTGCGAGCGTCTGGCCTTTGCTGAAGAGATCCGCCTGCTTGAACAGCTTGTCCACTTCCGCATTGCCGATACCGCCATAAGTCAGTCCCGCCGTATGTCGCATCAGGTCTCGCACGGTCGGCTCCCGTTTGGCTGGCACTGCTTTATCCCCATCCCAAACCGTCACCTCTTTGAACTCCGGGATGTATTTCGAGACCGCATCATCCAGTCCGATTTTTCCCTCGTCATACAGCATGAGCGCTGCTGCCGTGGTGATGGATTTGCTCATCGAGTAGATGCGGATGATGGCGTCCTCGCGCATCGCCTTGCCCGCCTCGATATCCATCCGCCCGAACGATTTATTGTAAACCACCTTACCCTTGCGCGTGACGGCGACCTGCGCTCCCGCCAGCCGCTTCTTCGCGATCAAGTCCTCCACGATCCTGTCCACCTCACGCAATTTCTCGGCAGACATCCCTACACTCTCCGGCTTGGCCACCGGCAATTCAGCCGCGAAAAGCGTCGTAGTGAGACAAAGACAACCGAGGGAATAGGCTAGTTTCAGCCAGTTACTTGATGTGGACATGCTTGGGAAGATGTTGCGGCATCTGCCGCAAAGTCAAGCGCCCGTCTTGGTCTGAAAATACTTAATCACCGCTTCCTGATTTTCCACCAGCAACTCCCGGTGCCAGCCAAGAAGCACCGATTCCTCTGTCACCGGCACCGCCTCCGCCCCACCTATAAGACTTTGCAGATACGCTTCTGCTTCCTTCGGCAAAGCCACCAGTTCCGGCAATCTCCCCCGGAACCAGCCCACCGGCATCCGGTTCAGACCGAGCTCCGGTCGGGTGGCCACCCAAAGCACGCGGATCAGGGCGGCGAACATGTAAGCGGACCCGCCTTTCAAGGGCCCCTGTGTTTTCCACCCCTCTTCCAACGCCGCCACCAGCTTCAGCTCCAGCTGGGCATCCACCACCCGCCAAGCCAGAAATTTCGATGGAGCTGACCACACACCCGCCCGGTTGAAGCGCGGCTTCAATTCTAGCAACAGTTCCGCTTCCCGGGCCAATGCCGCTGCCTCGTCGTCGCATTCCTCCAGCTCGATGCATTCCACCGATTTCAGCAGACGCAACAGCCGCTTGGGCACCCGGTCCGGATTCGCCACCCGGTAGCTCCCCAGACGCTGTCGCAAACTCTTGGCCTTGCCCACATACAGGATGGTCCCGCAGGCATCCCGCATGAGATACACTCCGGGCCGGGCCGGAAGCTGCCGAAAAAAATCCCTCCCCAACCGTTCTACTAACGGCTTGGTATCTGGAAACAGTAATTTCTGGGTGGCTTTCACCAATCCGAAAGAAGGGGTGCCCTTCCCCCTAAACCAGCTAAGGCTTGGGCACCGAATCCAATTTCTTTTTCACCTCTTCGCTTACCTCGATCTTCAGTGATTTCTCCCAGGCTTCGCGCGCCTTGCTGTAATCCTTGAGGGAGGCGTAGATGTCGCCCAGATGATCGTAGAGCGTCGCATCCTCTTCTTCATTGATCTTCATGGCTTTCAACATCCATTCCAAGGCTGGCTTGGGCTGGTTAAGTTTGAAGAGCACCCACGCCATGCTGTCCAGAAAAGCTGCATTATCCGGCTCCTGCTTGACGGCTTTTTCGATGAGCACTTTCGCCCGCTCCAGATTCTCACCGCGCTCGGCCCACATGTAACCCAAGTAGTTCAAGGCCTCGGCAAAATCAGGCTCCATCTCCAGGCATTTCTCAAAATATTTGACCGCCTCCTCATGCTTTTTGTCGCGCTCATAAGCCGAGCCCATCTGGAAATAAAAGAGATGCGTCAGCCGCTCCGGTGACGTGGCCCGCGCCAACACCTCGGCCGCCGTCAGCTCTTCGATGGCTTTGCCATACTGCTTTAACCGGTTGTAGGTGATGGAGCGGTAAAAACGGTTCATGAAGCTCTCGCCGAACTTGGTCTTTGCCTTCGCCAGCACCAGCAGCGCCTTCTCCGGTTGCTCGTTCAGATTGTGTAGTTCGGTCAGTTCGTAATACGCCATCTCGGCGTCATCTTTCACGATCAACATGCGCTCAAGCTGCTCAGCCGCCTCGCCATATTTCTTTTCCTCCCGCAACAGGTTCGCGAGGATGAAATACGCTTCCGGGCGACCCGTCGGATTATCCCGCACCATCCCGCGCAGCAATTCCATCGCCTTGTTCTTGTCGCCCCCCTTCAAGAAGATATTCGTCAGGCGCTCCTGCACTCCCGGCGCGTTGGGATACCGCTTGAGCAACTCCATGTAGAGGTCCGTGGCCCGGGGCACCTCATCGATGAATTGATACCCCTCCGCCAGCTTCTGGAGCACCACCGCATTCTCCGGCTTCGTGTCATACACCGTGTCCAAAGCCGCCCGCATATCGGACTTCACCAACTCTTTCTTGGTGGGGTTTTGACGCAGGAACAATGCGTAGAGCTCGGCCAGATCCAGATAGAAATCAAAGCCAGCCCCTTCGATCTTGGAGGCCTCTCCCAGGACATTAAGCGCAGCCGCCGGATTCTCCTTCTTCAGGTAAAGCTGCACCAGACTGCGATAAGGCGCCAAGGATTTGGGCGCCTTCTTCATCACCCTCCGGTTCACCGTCTCCGCCTCTTCCACCCGGTCCTGATCCGCATAAACTAACCCCAACAAAACCAAAAGGTTCGGGGATGCATCGGGATTCTCCGCTGATTTGCCCAACAGGATGACCGCCTTCTCTAACTGCCGCCCTTGGATCAACCGGCGGGATACGTCCAACACCAGTTTTTCATTCTTAGAATCAGCCAGGGCAGACCGGAAAAACTCCTCCAGCGCTTCTTCCCCCTTATCCTGCAATTCATCACTGACGCCCGCGGCAAACCGCGCAAAAGCCTCGATCCGCAGCTCCGCGTCCTTATCCAGCGTGAAATCCCATTTATCGATGGGCAGAGAAGCCTGATCTTGGGGAGCTTTGCGGGGCGCGGAGTCAGCCTTGTCCGCAGGAGACTGACACCCCGTCAGCAGGACACTAACGGCCAGACCAAGGCACGCGATTACAGCAGGGAAACGCATCACTGCTATTCTGTGCCATAAAAACGCCGTCCCGCAAGTGCGGGACGGCGGTGAAATGCAAATCTTTTTCCAACGAAGCAAGCCAAGGAGGCTTACTTCTGCCAAGTCCGCTTCTTATGGCGGTTGGCGCGGAGCTGCTTGCGGCGCTTATGCTTGTTGATCTTCGACTTCCGACGTTTCTTCAATGAACCCATAATTTTTCTTCGTTTAGTAGACCACTTTGTTCAGCGGATACTCAATGATTCCTTCTGCGCCGGCCGCCTTCAACTGCGGGATCAACTCGCGAACGACGTGTTCGTCGATGATCGTTTCAACCGCAACCCAGCCATCCTGACTCAGCTTGGAAATTGTTGGATTACGCAATGCGGGCAAACTTTGCAACAATTTTAGGAGATTCGCTTCGGCGATATTGAGCTTCAGACCCACTTTCGTCTCGGCCTCCATGGCCGCCCGGAGGAGCAGCGAGATGGTCTCAATCTTCTGCTTTTTCCACTTGTTCTTCCAGGCATCATGATTGGCGACGAGCCGCGGAGTGGACGTCAAAAGCGTATCCACGATGCGTAACTTGTTCGCGCGCAACGAGGAACCCGTCTCCGTCACTTCCACGATCGCATCCACCAGCTCATGGGCCTTCACTTCTGTGGCGCCCCAGGAGAACTCCACTTCCGCCTTCACCTTGTTCTTGCGGAGATAGGATTTCGTGAGATTCACCACTTCGGTGGCAATCCGTTTGCCTTCCAAATCTTTTACCGTTTTAACCGGCGATTGCTCGGGCACACACAGCACCCACCGGGTCGGCTGGCGGGAGATCTTACTGAAGATGAACTCCCCCACCTCTTGCACATCCGAGCTGTTCTCTTTGATCCAGTCATGGCCCGTGATGCCGCAGTCCAGATAGCCATGCTCCACATAACGGCTGATCTCCTGCGCCCGGATCAGGCGGATATCCAGCTCCACATCATCCACATAAGGGATGTAGGAGCGGCTGCTCACCTGGATGTTAAACCCTGCCTTGCCCATCTTTTCGATGGTGGCATCCTGCAAACTGCCCTTCGGCAATCCAAATTTTAATACCTGTTTGCTCATTTCTTTAAATTCAATCCGCCATCCACTGGGACATCACGGTTTTGCGCCCTATCACCTTCACATTACCCTCGATCAACCGTCCCAAGGCTTCGGGATACAGCTCCCGTTCGGCCACTTGGATGCGCTCGTGCAAAATCGCCGCCGAATCATGGTCCAGCACCGGAACCGTCCGCTGGGCGATGATAGCTCCGGTATCAATCCCGGAATCCACGAAGTGAACCGTGCAACCCGTGAACTTCACGCCGTAGTCCAATGCCTGCTTCCATGCTTCCAAACCGGGGAACGACGGCAGCAAAGAGGGGTGAATATTGATGACTTTACCTTCGAATGCACGGAGAAAATCACCTTTCAAGATGCGCATGAACCCCGCCAGTACGATCCATTCCACCCCGGCCGACTGCATCGCCTCGATATATTCCCGCTCGGCCGTCTCATCCAATTTAGTGCGGAATTTCCCCGGCGCGATGAATTTGGCGGGAACTCCCCGTTCCTTGGCCCGGTCCAGAATACCAGCCGTCTCCACGTCACTAACCACCGCGGCGATCTCGGCATTCAACTTGCCGGCAGCACAAGCCTCGGCAATGGCCACCATGTTGGAGCCTTTGCCGGACCCCAAAACACCCAGTTTGACTTTCGGATTTAAAGACACGAGGCGTCTTTTCTAGCGAAGGAAAAAGATGAAACAAGCCGGAAAAATCAGGACTGAAAGTAGCTTCCCCCCAAGCGGAAGCTAATTTATAGCCAGCCGGAGTCACTGCCGCACCGGTCTAAGCCCTACGCTTGGCTGGACGCATTCTTCTTCAAAACCGTCTGGATCGCCTCGGTAAGCATGTAGAATTCAAACGGTTTCCAAAGTGCCAGCCCTTTGACCCGGCGAATAAATTCAGTGATTTTGGGATCTCCGCTGTGACCGGTCATGAAAATGAAGCGCTTGCACAGGTGCGGCTTGGTCCGCTCCACCGCGAGAAAAAACATGTCGCCAGGCAGCTTGGGCATGGCCATGTCACAGAGGATGATATCGAAATCCGAAGCCATCACCTGCTTGACCCCTTCCACTCCGTTCTCCACCGCGATCACATCAAAATGCTGATCGATGAGGAACTCTTTCAGCAGAAAAATAAAATCCTTGTCGTCATCCAGCACAAGAATTTTCCGTTTGTCCGGCGGCAATTCGTCCTCGGGTACCTCATGGGTCTTTTCCTGTCCGGGAACGTAGAAGTGTTTGTAGTTCATAGAGACCGCAGGCAAAGGCAGTTTTCATCGATATGTCAGTGGTGCGCGAGGCGGGGGTCGAACCCACAACCTACGGCTTCGGAGACCGTCACTCTATCCAATTGAGCTACTCGCGCGCTTACTGACAAAAATTGGCCCCTGACTGCAATCCACTCCCGGTTCCAATTCACCGGAAGAGTACGGAACCGGAGCGCAAAGCGGCAAGTAAATTACAGTGCGTTTTATTTGGATAAATTGCCCAGCAAGGCCTTCAAACCTTTGCCCGGGTATTCAGGGACCATGCGTATCCCCTGACTCATCCAATGCCTTTAACCAATCCGCAGCGTGGAAAGGGAATCCAAGTCCTCGCGGCTCAGGAGATCGGAAAGTGCAGGCGACGGCGGTTCACCGGGAACAGAGGGTTCCGGCTTGGGTGACGGCATCGGCGCACCCGGCTGTTTCTTTTGCCCAGCCATAAACCACAATAATCTGTTTTGGCTGGAAAGCAACTGACAGACGTTGCCTCTGCGTCGGCTATTCCAAACTCTTTGCCAAGGCCGTCACCGCAGTTTTCACCGATTCGATCAACTCAGGGGGCTCAATCGCTTGGGCATGACCGCCCCACCCTAAAATCCATCGTTGCACCTCGATGAGGCTGGAGAGCTTCATCGTTAACTCCGCCCCGCCACTGGGCAGTTCCTTCAGTTGCTGCGAAGGATGCCAACGTTTCTCCCGAATGTAATCGGCCGAAAATTCATCAAAACGGATAACCACTTTTTGCTCTGATTGGCCGGAGTGGACACCAAAGCTGTCCCGCAACCGTTTCTCCAAAGAAAACTTCTCCGGCCGGGTAAACTTCTTACCCGTGTGTTCCGCACTGACGATACGGGCTGGGGCAAAGGTGCGCAGGTCACGACGCAAATGGTCGTATGCAAAAAGGAACCACTCACCGTTGATATTCGCCAAATGATAAGGGTCCACCACTCGCTCTTCCGAAACTTTCTTACCCGGCTTACGATACTGTATCTTGAGCTGCTTGCAGGCACCGGCGGCTTTGCCCAGCAGATCGAAGATCTCCAGATTCAATATCGGCTCAGCGGTCGTCCGGAAAGAGATGGTCTGCTCCCAGTCCGCGAGGTTCAGCGACACGGTATCCGGCAAGGACGATGCCATCTTCTTGAAGGCTGAGACCAATGGCCGCTCAAAGTTGGTGCCGCGATATTGCTGAAGCGCCTTTTCCGCCACCAGCAAGGCAAACAGTTCACCTTCCGTGATCTGGAGCGTGGGAAAGGCACTGACTTCTTCAGTATAATAATACCCCTTCTTAAGCTGGTCGTATGCCAGCGGCAGTTCCATCCGATCCCGCATGAATTCGAGGTCGCGCTGGATGGATTTACCGCTCACTTCCAACACCCGGGCCAAGGCAGGTCCATTGGGATACTTGCCCGCCTGAATCTCCTGATGGATGCGCATCATCCGGTCCAGTGGTGGACGCGTGGACGGAGCGGACCGGTCGGCTCCGCTCGGTTTGATGGGACGTTTCTTGGCCATGCTCAATTCCCCTGCTTCACGTACGTCTCCGGGTCCTGTTGATAGAATTTCTTCAGTTCCTCGTAGAGTGCGGGGTGATTCTTCCTCAACTGCCGGGGCTTTTCAAAGAAACATTCCGTGGCCACCGCAAAAAACTCCGCCGGATGACTGCCGCCATATTCATCGATGACCGTCTTGCGCCCCTTGTCGATGTCTGCCTGCAGTCCGCGGTATTCCTCACCCATGATCTGGGCCCAGGCCAGATAGCGGCCACGCTTTTCCTGCCAGTTCGCCGTCTTCAATGTCGGCGCGCCATCGGCAATGCCATCCTCTTGATCCAGTTGATGGGCAAACTCGTGATACACGAGGTTCCTGCCATCGAGCACATTTGCCGCCCCCGCCAAGGTAGCGTCCCATGCCAACACGACCACTCCAGCATCCCATGATTCGCCCAAGCGCCCCTGCGCTTCATGCTGCACCTCTTGATCCCCATGTCGCCCGCCTGCATTCGCAAAATAAGCCGAAGGATAGACCAGCACCGTCTTCAATTTCGGATAACAATCCGTGTCCCGGTTCAACAACAGGAAGCAGGCCTGCGCGGCGATGAGCACCCGGACTTCATCAGTGATCTCCAGTCCGCCACAACCCTCAAAGACCTTCTCGCCCAGAAATATCTGGATCAGGTCTTCCAGTGCCTCGCGACCATCCGCCTCCAGCCGTGCATAAAAAGGAAAACGGCGCAGCAGGATGTCCTGCCACGCCGTTGGAAATGGTTGTGCTTTTAACTGTTCGCGACGACGACGTTTAAAGAACCCAAACATGCCGGGTAATCCAGACTGCCGCCGGGGAACTGTCTTAGCTCACCAGCTTCGCCAGCAACTCGTCGTTGGTCTTGTGCTTCTTCAGCGCAGCTTGGAGGGTTTCCATGGCTTCGACCGGGTTCAAGTCCACCATCATGCGACGGAGCTTGCGGATCGGTTCCAGATTCTTCGGTGCGAAAAGCTTCTCTTCCTTACGCGTGCCCGACTTCGGAATGTCGATAGCCGGATACAGACGACGGTCAGAGAGCTTGCGGTCCAGGATCAACTCCATGTTACCGGTGCCTTTGAACTCTTGGAAAATCAGCTCATCCATGCGGCTGCCGGTGTCCACCAGCGCCGTGGCGAGAATCGTGAGGGAGCCGCCATCTTCGATGTTACGCGCCGCGGCGAACATCTTGCGGGGGATTTCCAGGGCGCGGGCATCCACACCACCGGTCATCGTCCGGCCGCTGCCACCATGCACACTGTTGTAGGCACGGGCCACACGGGTGATGGAATCCAGCAACACCAGCACGTCCTTGCCGCACTCTACCATACGGCGGCAGCGCTCGATCATGAAACGGGAGAGGCGCACATGCGTCTCCAGATCCATATCATTCGAGGAGGCCACCACTTCGGCCTTCACCGAGCGTTGGAAATCGGTGACTTCTTCCGGACGCTCATCGATGAGCAGCACGATGACGTGCACTTCCGGATGGTTCGTCGTGACGGCGTTGGCCAGTTGCTTGAGGATGGTGGTTTTGCCCGTACGGGGCGGCGCCACGATCAGACCGCGTGTGCCTTTGCCGACCGGCGTCACGAGATCGATGATGCGCGTCTCGATGATATCCGGAGTGGTCTCCAGCATGAACTTCTCCGTCGGGTCGATGGAGGTGAGGTTCTCGAAGCGCACCAGCTTGGTGTAATCGTTGAACGGCATGCCGTTGACTGAATGCACCTCGCGCAGTTGCGGGCTGTTGCCGCGATGCGGCGGCTGCAACGCCCCGGCCACCAAGGCGCCTTCGCGGAGGAAGCTGCGTTTGATGGTGTCGGGCGTGACGAAAATATCGGACGGTTTCGGCTGGAAACGGTTGTCCGGGGAACGAAGAAAGCCGAAGCCCTTCTCTGATATCTCCAGGTAACCGGAACCTGTTTCCGGCGTAGTAACTGACGGTTTGCTCATATATGTATTGACTGTAAAAAAGATGACAACCTAGCGGCCGACCAAGAACATCAATAAATGCTGAAGTCCAATGGAACGTTGAATCGTCTAGGGAGTACCGGAACCCAAGAACATTGAAACTGAGAAAACTACAATTGGGCCGGCTAATACCTGCAACGCGCTGTAACTAAGCCCAATATTGCGCAATTGCAACTAGAATTTTCTCTAATCGATTCCACTATAACATAAACCCCGCAGAAATCATCTGGTTTCTTGTTTATCGCGTAAACGCCGGGCTGGCAGAGATTTATCATAACCTTTGCGAATCCGACCTGACCTCCTGCCTGCACCCTCCAAAAGGATGTTTCTTTCGAAACCCAATCTTGGAATTTGCTGCAGAAAAAGTTTGGTGCGGTTAGCAGGACTTGAACCTGCATGGGTTTCCCCACTACCACCTCAAGGTAGCGCGTCTGCCAATTTCGCCATAACCGCAACCGGAGTCGCAATTGAACCTTGAAATTCTCTTAGTGCAAGCGGAAATTATCATGAACCCGACGAATTTTCACAAAAAATAATACCCTGCGGATTGCAGGATTTACGGTGGATTTTTTCGTCACACAAAATATCATCTGCGCCATGCCAGAGAAGAACACTAGTGAGATTCCTCGCGACGTCCGGGATCTCTTTGAGAAGGGGAACGCAGCCGTTCAGCGGGAAAACTGGGAATACGGCTTTCTTTTTTACCTCCAGGCCCTGCAGAAAGAGCCAGGTTTTTTTGAGTGCCGTCAGGCGTTACGGGCTGCTCAAATCGCCAAGGCCGGCCGTACCACCAGCTTCTTTAAGAAGATTGTGGGCACCGCCGGCAGCTCCCCTTTGATCGCCAAGGCGCAGCTTTCTGTCCGCAAATCACCACTGGATGCCATTGCCACCTGCGAGCAGATCCTAAACACGGACCCAAATAACAGCCTCGCCCATAAATTCCTGGCTGAAGCCGCCCTGAATGCGGACCTCCCCAAGACCGCCATCTTTTCTCTAGAGCACAACCGGAAAAACAATCCAGACGACCGGGCGACAGCAATGGCCTTGGCCACTGCCTACATTGCCAACAAAGCCTACTCGCGCGCAGAACTCATTTACCAAGACCTCCTGAACAAGGATCGAAACGACTCGGAGATAGCCGTCCTCCTGAAAGACCTGTCCGCCAAAAAGACCTTGGAAGAGGGAGGCTACGAATCTCTCGCCGACGGCAAAGGTTCCTATCGTGACATCCTGAAAAACAAGGAAGAAGCCATCGCCCTCGAACAGGAGAGCAAGCAGGTCCGCTCCATCGAGCAAACGCTCAAGCTCTTGGATGAGGCAGTCGATAAACTCCGGGAAGACCCTTCCAATTTCCAACAGGCCCGCACCGTGGCAGACCTTTATGCCCAGGCCAAAGATTACGACAAAGCCATCAAATACTACGGTATGCTGATGGAAGTCGGCGCCGGTGATGCGAACATGGAGCGCATCATCAATGATCTAAAACTGAAGCAGTTCGACCAGCAGATTATCGCTCTGGACAAGGAATCACCCGATTACGCGCAACAACGTGAGGAATTCGAACGACAGAAAGCCGAGTACCAGATCGAAGACGTGAAGCGCCGCGTGGATAAGTATCCCAATGATCTTCTCATCCGCTACGACTACGCGGTGATGCTCTACAAGCTCGCGCGCTATAATGAAGCGCTGATGGAGTTCCAAAAGACCCGCAACCACGGCAATCGGCGCGTGGCCTCCATCGTCAACATGGCCAAGATTTTCATGGCCACCGGCAAGGACGATTTCGCCGTGAGCCGTTTTGAAGATGCCTTGAAGGAAAAACAAGGCATGGATGAAGAAAAGAAGGACATACTCTACACTCTCGCTGGCCTGCTCGAAAAGATGGGCAAGGGCGAAGCAGCCATCGAACATCTCAAAGCCATCTACGAAGTGGACATCGGCTTCCGCGATGTCGCCAGCAAAGTTGACGCTTACTACGCCGCGAAGAAGTAAGTCGCAATTCAGCATTTAAAAAAACTAAGGCCCGGTCCTAAGTGGACCGGGCCTTTGTCATTGATTAAAACTACGCGCTCTAGTTATCCCGTTTCAGCAGATAGCTTGCGATATTCTCCAACGCCACCGCCTTGCCCTTGAATGGTTTCAAGGCCGCAAACGCCTTGTCCGTCAGTTGTTTCGCGATCTTCTTGGATTTCTCCAGGCCAACGATGGAAGGATACGTCGCCTTCTGTGCAGCCGTATCTTTTCCCGCAGTTTTGCCAAGCTTCTCGCTCGTCTGCGTGACATCGAGGATGTCATCGATGACTTGGAACGCGAGTCCGACATTGTAGCCGAAATCCGTCAGCGCCTGCAGTTGCTTGGGCGTGCAGTTCGCGCTCATGCCACCGAGACGCACAGAGCAGCAAAGTAGTGCCGAAGTCTTGCGCTCATGGATGTAACGCAGTTCGGGCACGGAAAGCTTCTTCCCCTCCCCCTGCAGATCGGCCGCCTGACCGGCGATGAGCTGCAACGACCCCGAAGCCTTCGCGATTTCCAACACGAGGTCCTTGTGCGAATAGCGCGGCCAACCCTTGCTCAAGGCCGCGATCTCAAACGCCTGCGTGAGCAAAGCGTCACCGGCGAGAATAGCCATGCCCTCACCATACACCTTATGGTTGGTCGGCTTGCCCCGGCGAAAGTCATCATTATCCATCGCGGGCAGATCGTCGTGGATCAAAGAATAGGTATGGATGCACTCCACGGCGCAGGCTAGCGGCAAGGCGGGCGCGATGTCCCCACCGCAAGCTTCTGCTGCCGCCAGGCAGATGGCCGGGCGGATGCGCTTGCCGCCCGCATAGATGGAATACCGCATGGATTCATGCAGCACGGTGGGCTTGGTCTTCGCCTTGGGCAGAAACTGGTCCATGGCGTCGTTCACCTCGGCGGTGCACTTGCCCAGATAAGTGTTCAGGTCAAAAGCCGCTTTTTTGCTGGCAGATTTGGAGGATGCGGTCGGCATGGGGTGGTTTTCTACGGAAACCACCGCTTCAGCGCAAGCGATGAGTGAATTTTCCTATTGCGTCCAGCGAGTAAGGCATTAGTCTCCCGTGCTCTCGAAGATTGTTAATATGAACGCTGAACTGACCCGCAAGGCACTGGACAAAGTACAGAACCCGAACGTTTTGATCAACGTCGTCTCCCGGCGCGTGCGCCAGTTGAACTCCGGCGGCGGCAGTGGCCGGCCACTGATCGCAGATACTGCCAACTTGGGCGCAGCTGATATCGCCATGCGTGAGATCTCCGAGGACAAGCTGTCTTTCGAGCAGACCTCGGACATGACGACCTTTGAATAACAGGGGTTGAACCCCGGCAAATTTCCCGGCAGCCAGGAGGTTCACTCTCCTGGCTGTTTTTATTTCCATGGCTGACATACTCACCAATCCTAAAGCACGGCGGGACTACCACATCCTCGATACTTTCGAGGCCGGGATAGTCTTGCACGGCACCGAGGTGAAGGCCCTGCGTGCCGGCCGGGGCCAGATCAGCGATGCCTTTGCCCGCGTGGAGAAAGGCGAGGTCTTCCTCTACAACGCCCATATCGACGAATATGTGCAGGCCAATCGCTTCAATCACCAGCCCAAGGCCCCCCGGAAACTGCTCCTGAACAAGAACGAGATCCGCAAGCTCTACGAGGCCGGTTCCATCAAGGGCAATACCATCGTCCCCCTGAGCTTTTACTGGAAGAATAATAAGGTGAAGGTCCAGATCGGCATCGGCAAAGGCAAGGAGATGAGCGACAAACGCGAAGACCTGAAGCGCCGCGACGATGAACGCGAGATGAAACGCGTCACGATGAAGTATCTCAAAGGTCGCTAAACCAACTTTCCCTCCACGTTTTGACGCATTTCGGTCACGTGGAAAAAGAAAAAGGCGAGGATTGCTCCTCGCCTTGTAAAATCGACAACTGACAGCTTAAGCCGCAGTCGGCTTCTTCCAAGTGCGCTTAGCCGGCTTCACCACCAGACCTTCTTTGATGGCCTTGGCCGTCACGCGGATATAACGCACTTCACCGTCCACCACGGCTTTGACGCGCTGGAGGTTCGGCAGGAACCGGCGCTTGGTGATCGCGGTCACGTGGGTACCGATACCGCCCTTTTTCTTGGCCTTACCTGAGCGCCAGATATGGCTACCTTTGATCGCGCCCTTGCCTGTCAGTTCACAAATTTTCGACATAAACTCTAACTTTTATCTGTTAAAAGAACGCGAACCATACTCGCGCCCCCGCAAACCATGCAAGCCCGAAGTTAAATTAATTTCAACTATATTGAGCTGCCACCCATGCCCCTGCCCAATATGTTCGTTTTCCAGCCAAGCACTACCACTGGTATATCTGCTGCTTAAAAACCACAATACACAGCTTACCCCCGGCCTGACTTGTTTAAATCATTTGGCTCTTTTCCCCAGGAACAGACTATTTAATAATTTCCACAAATGACTGTTGACTGAAAACATCCATTTGATATTGTCCCGGCTCTTTCGAAAGTCGAAATTGGATGAAAACGTATTTGCCGAAGATTAATCAGGACCAGAAAAAGTGGCATGTTATCGATGCCGACGGAGCTGTCCTTGGTCGTGTCGCTGTTCAAGTTGCCAACATTTTGCGTGGCAAGGACAAGCCTGTGTTCACCCCGCACATCGATGCAGGTGATTTTGTCGTGGTGATCAACGCCGAGAAGATTGCCCTCACCGGCAACAAGGAGACCGCCAAGGAATTTATGACCTACTCGGGTTGGAAAGGTGGCGAGAAGTACAAGACGGTCGCCCAGGTCCGCGAGAAGCACCCCGAGCGCCTCATCATGCACGCCGTCAAAGGCATGCTGCCGAAGAATCGCTTGGGCGCCCGCATGCTGACCAAGTTGAAGGTCTACAAGGGCACTGAGCATCCGCACAGCGCACAGCAGCCTGCCGCTCTCACCCCTGCCAAGTAAGTAATCGCTAATTTTTTCAGATATGGCTACTACCTCCGAGTTTTTGGGCACTGGTCGTCGCAAGACCTCTGTCGCCCGTGTCCGCCTCGCCTCCGGTTCCGGCAAGATCACCGTGAATGGTCGCGAACTGAGCGCCTATTTCCATACGGATTCGCAGCGCGCCCTAGTGCTGCAACCCCTCAGCATCACTGACACGACCAGCAAGCTGGATGTGAACGTGAATGTGAAGGGTGGCGGTCCGGTCGGTCAGGCTGGTGCTGTGCGTCACGGCATCGCCCGCGCCCTGCTGCAATTCGATGCCAATCTTCGCCCTGCCCTGAAGGCGGAAGGCGTGCTCACGCGCGACTCCCGTATGAAAGAGCGTAAGAAGTACGGCCAGCCGGGTGCCCGCAAGCGCTTCCAGTTCAGCAAGCGCTAATTCTGGATCACGACTTTCAACAACCCCGCTGGTTTCCAGCGGGGTTTTTTGTTTTCTTCATTCAAGCATACAAATCCTTACAAACTCTGCTTGCCAAATGAGGCGGCAGGAAATTGATTGTCGTTATGTCGAATACAGTCCGTGTCGCTATCGTTGGAGCCTCTGGTTATTCGGGTGAAGAACTCGTGCGCCTCTTGCTGCGGCATCCGCATGCCGAGCTGACAGCCGTCACTTCACGTGCCTCAGCTGGTAAGAGCATCGCCAAGGTGTTCCCTAAGTTTGCGCACTTCCCCAAAGCCCGCGAACTGCGCTTCTCCGATCCGAACACAGAGCTGCTCGCCAAACAGGCCGATGTCGTTTTCCTCGCCCTGCCCCACGGTGTCGCCGCGGAATACGCCATTCCCCTGCTCGAGCTGGGCTGCCGCGTCATCGATCTCAGTGCGGACTTCCGGTTGAATAGTGCGGAGGTTTACAAGGAGTTCTACGCCCACGAACATCCGGCTCCTGACCTGCTTGCGAAATCGGTTTATGGCCTGCCGGAAGTCTATCGTGAACAGATCAAGACCGCGCAGTTGATCGCGTCGCCCGGTTGTTACCCCACGAGCATCTTGCTGCCCATCATCCCGTTGCTAAAAGCCGGGCTCATCAAGACCACCGGCATCATCGCGGATTCCTTGAGCGGCGTCAGCGGCGCAGGTCGCAAAGCGGAATTGGATTATCTCTTCGTGGAATGCAATGAAAGCATGCGCGCCTACGGCCTGCCGAAGCATCGCCATCTTTCCGAGATCGAACAGGAATTGTCACTGGCGGCTGGCTCCAACGTGACCATCCAGTTCACACCGCATCTCATCCCGGTGAATCGTGGCATCTTGAGCACCCTCTATCTCGCCCCCGCCAAGCACTTCAGCACCGAGGCCGAGGCAGCTGAACTCAACGCCCAGATCAAACAATGCTATCAGCAGGCTTATGCGAACGAGCCGTTCGTCCGCGTGCTGGAAGGCAAGGCGCTCCCGGATACGAAGAATGTCGTGGGCAGCAATATGGTGGAACTCGCTTGGCGGCTTGATCCGCGCACCGGACGCCTCATCGTCCTGAGTGCCGAGGATAACATCGTGAAAGGTGCCAGCGGCCAGGCGATCCAGAGCTTCAACATCCTGGGTGGATTCCCTGAGACCGCAGGGCTGATCTGACCCTCACCACAAAAGCTTAAAACAGTTGACTCGTTAAAACGGGATTTATCCTGTTTTAACGATTCATATTTTTACGAGCTATCGGGATTAGATATGGCGCAGAGCCAGCGTCACTACTGTCAGGATGCACATCATACCGGACGGCATGAACTTCTTGCCCTTGGCAAACTTCATCCCGAAAAAGACCAGCAGAAAAGCCAGCACCACATCCGCCGCATGCGCCCAACCGATCACATTTGTGGCGCATAGAGCTAAGATGGCGGCGAAGATGCTGGAGGCGATCAGCGAAGCTTTGCTGCCCGCTTTCACCAAACCCATCACTCCACCCGCGACGAGCAACACGATGTAAACCCACAATACAGTATTCGGCGTCATAATAACTTAAATGTCAGACCGGACTCTCAATCAATCGGCGCTCACATCCAAGCTTAGAATCTCACCACCAGAACATTCCACATGGACGCTGAACGGCCGGCAACACACCTCACAGTCCGTGGTAAAGGTCTGGTTCCGCACGGTCGTATCCAGCATGAGCGTGCTTTCCTGCCCGCAATAAGGGCAAGCGACTGAGGCATCATCTTCCATGGGTCAAGAAACCGTACTTTGGCGGAAATTCAAGCAGCTGTCTGGTGGCACTCAGATAGCCTCCGTCTCTTCCAAAAAATAATCTGCCGGTTTCGCATGCGGGATGATCCGGTCCAGTTGCTCGGCTAACGTGGATAGATCGCCCTCGTTCCAGACGACGTAATTCGACTTGGCCATCTTTTGAGCCATCGGCCACTGGGTGCTGAGCCGTTGATCGATATCTATATCCGACCAACCGCGTTGATACAGCCGACGGCGTTGCGTCTCGGCGGAACAAGCCAGACAAATAATTTCATCAAAGCAATCCTCTGCCGCAGTCTCAAACAGCAAAGGGATAACAATCACTCCCACCGGGCAGTCTTGTTCCCGCCATTTCGCGGTCTCATCCTGCCAAGACTGTCGGATGCGAGGATGCAAGATTGCTTCGAGGTCTTTTCGGGCGGTCTCATCAGCAAAAGCCACGCGGGCCATCGCCCGCCGATCCAGATGATCTCCCTGCAATATTCCATTCCCAAACCGCGCGACGATCTCAACCAGTGCAGGCTGACCGGGCTCCACCAATTGGCGGGCAAGCTGGTCAGTATCCGTGACCATGATGCCTCGATTGCGCAGAATCTCCGAGGCAGCACTCTTGCCTGCGCCTATCCCGCCTGTGAGTCCGTATAGCTTCATGTGAGATGTCTCCCCTCAATACGTGCGGGGAAATGGGCCTGAAGCAAGCCTCAAATTATGGTTGGGAAGATTGGATGGCCGCCTTATCCACCGGGATAATCAGGCTAAAAGTCGCCCCTTGGCCATGCCGGCTCTCTACATGTAGCAACCCTTGAGTCTCGGAAACCAGATGCCGTATCACGTCCCAAATCCACCTTGCCCCGCACATTTACCGGCAACATCCAAGGCACGACGGCCGCTTGATCTTCGAGGAATGGCCGGATGGCTTTGGTAAGATGCTTCACCAGGAAGGAGTTCACCGTGACGCCGGATTTACGGCACACCCGCCGCATCCGCGTGGTCTCTTCCTCATTGAAGATATGCCATGCCACCGTTGTTGGAGCATCCGTGTTGGTGGAAGGCTTGGGTTCCCCGTCCAGCTTGACCCACTTCAGCCGTTTCTTGGGCCGGACGAACTTTGGCAAGGATTGCAAGATGGCCAAGGAGGATGGACCTGAAGGATACTTGATCTGCGGCAAATCACAAAGTTCCACCCCACGATCGCGAAAGATTTGAGCAAACCCACCGATGCCATCCACGTTGATATGCTTGTGGTAGATCCATTCCGGCTCGCTTGCCCCCGGAGCTACCCGCCCGAAGCGGATTCCCACAAATTCTCCCAATGCCTCGGCGGCGACAAACCACGGGCTTAATGGATCAGCAGTTTTGCTCATGAATTCAGGTAAAATTACGGCATGTCCCCGAAATGCGCTGCCCCAACGCTGTGTCGATGAGCCTAACAACGCTTGGCTTCAATGCAAGCCACTGTCTTCTCTTTTTGCTTGGGAGAAAGCAAAAAGAATTCTGTCGTCGCGCCCCGCCTCTCCAGTTAGCTGATCAACCCCAAGTTCTTCACGATGCGGCTGGTGGAATACGCCTTGTTCAGCGTGTAAAAATGGATTCCCGGCACCCCACCGCGCAACAGTTCCTGGCACTGCTCGGTGGCATACTCGATGCCGAATTCCTTCGCCGCCTCATCATCGTCCCCGATAGGATCCAACCGTGAGAGCAACTTCGCCGGCAACTGCGCGCCGCATAACGCGGTGAAGCGCTTGATCTGCGAACCGCTCATAACCGGGATGATGCCGGGGATGATGGGCACCTTCACTCCGAGTTTGGTCAAGTAATCGCGAAACTCAAAGAAATCGGCGTTATCAAAAAATAACTGTGTGACCACAAAGTCCGCTCCGTGATCGACCTTGTCCTTCAACCGCTGCCAGTCCACGTGTTTGCCTTCCTTGCAGGCGATATGCCCTTCCGGAAAACCTGCTACGCCGATGGAAAATTCGTTCAGCCCCTTCAGATACTCGACCAGCTCATAGCTGAACTCGAAACCACCTTCGGTCTTCTTGAACTCACCCGTGCCGCCGGGCGGATCGCCGCGCAGTGCCAGGATATTCTTGATACCGAGGTCTTTCGCCTGCTTGAGCACACCTGCCAGCTCTTCCTTCGTGCTGTTCACGCAGGTGAGATGAGACATCGCCGTGAGCTTATGCTCCCGCTGGATGCGGTCCACGATCATCAACGTCTTATCGCGCGTGCTGCCACCAGCACCGTACGTCACGGAGCAGTAATCAGGCTTCAGGGACATCAATTCCGGAATCGTCTTTTCCAGCAAAGACGCATCACCTTCCGCTGTTTTAGGCGGAAAGAACTCGAACGATATGGCCGGACGCTGCGCTTGCGCGCATGCCTTATGGATGTCCCGTATGAACTGCATTGTGCTGGTTATTATGCGCTTAACCCGTCCGAGCGCAAGCGGCACGTGGCTCACCTCATGAAATCCCTTGCTTGCCCTGTCCCGGATAAACCGCAAACCTCCCACCCGCATGGCCCGTCAGCGACTCGTCATCTTAAGTGACATCCACTATGCCGGCGCCGCCGAACAGGCGCGCGGCAGTGATTACGAGTCTCGCGCCATCAACTCTCCCGGACAACGCTTATTGGTGCGCCTGTGGCGGCGGCATATCTGGTTGCGCAATCCCTTCGCCCATAACCACCAGTTGGACCGCTTTCTGGCAGAATGCCCAGAAACGGATTTCGTGGTGGCTAATGGTGACTACTCCTGTGACTCCGGCTTCATTGGCGTGAGTGACAGTGCCGCTTGCGCCAGTGCCATGGAATGTCTGGATAAGCTGCGAACACGCTTCGACAGCCAGCTCCGCACTACTATCGGCGACCATGAATTCGGCAAGAAAAGCATGGGCTCGGGGGTGGGTGGCATGAAGTTCGCCAGCTTACAGGTGACCAAGGAGACGCTCAATCTGCCCACCAGTTGGCGGATGGAACTCGGTCGCTATGTCCTCATCGGCATGACCTCCTCACTTGCCGCTGTGCCATCTCTCATCGGCGATCAATTTCTTGAAGAACGTGCCGATTGGCTGGCAGCGCATCAGGATCACCTGGCCGAAGTCAGCAGCCTCTTTGCGGGTATCAACTCCAACCAGCGCATCATCCTTTTCTGCCATGATCCCACGGCCCTGCCCTTTTTGTGGGAGGTGGAGGCGATCCGTAAACTGGCCTCGCAGATAGAGCGCACCATCATCGGTCATCTGCATTCCAATCTGATCTTTCGTCAGGCCAAACTCATGGCAGGCATTCCCCCCATCCGTTTTCTGGGGCCTACGGTCACGCGGAATACCCAAGCCCTGAATCGGGCGCGTGTATGGAAACCTTTCCGGGTGCAACTCTGCCCGTCCCTGGCTGGCACCCAATTACTGCGTGATGGTGGCTACCTGTCCTTGGAATTGGCCGAGGATGCTCCCTTGAAAACCCAGTTCCACGGCTTGCCGTGGTAAACTGAACCACTGACAGCCTTAAGCTTTCAGTTTCTTTTCCAATATCTCTCCGACCAGACCGGGGTTCGCCTTGCCCTTGCTCAGCTTCATCACCTGCCCCTTGAGGGAATTGATGGCTGCGACTTTGCCACCGCGATAATCCTCCACAATCTTCGGATTCGCCGCGATGACTTCATCACAGAATTTCTCAAGCGCACCGGTATCACTGACCTGCGACAGTCCCTTCTTCTCCACGATGCTGCCCGGGGTTGCCCCCGTCTCGAACATCTCGGCGAAAACCTCTTGGGCGATCTTGCTGCTGATCTTGCCGGAGTCCACCAAGTCCACGAGTTCAGCTAATGCGTCGGGCGAGAATTTCAGATCATCCACCGAGGGCAAGGTCATGTCCTCCGGGTCCATGCCCATAGCGGACTGCTCCGCCACGGCCTTTTCATGAGCCTCGGTCAGCTTGGCGCGCAAGTTATTGATGACCCAGTTGGCCACGCCCTTCGGATTCTTCGAAAGCTTGGCGATCGGTTCAAAGTAATTGCCCAAGGCCACATCATTCTTGAAGACCTCAGCATCACCGGCAGGCAATTGATACTGCTCGATGAACCGCTGTTTACGGGCCAAGGGCAGTTCCACCACGCGCTTCTGCACATCCAGCAACCACGCTTCAGTCGGCTCGAAAGGCATCAGGTCCGGGTCAGGGAAATAGCGGTAATCATGCGCATCCTCTTTGCTGCGCATCTCTTCCGTCATGCCGCTCAAGTCGTCCCAGCGCATCGTCGTCTGGAAAAGTTTGCCGCCTTTGTTGAGGACATCGATCTGGCGGGGAATCTCATACTCCAGCGCTTTGCGGGCACCGCTGAAGGTGTTCATGTTCTTGATCTCGATCTTCGCCCCCAAAGCCGTCGTCCCCTTAGGCCGCACGCTCACGTTCACATCGCAGCGCACCATGCCCTTCTCCATGTCGCAATCGCTGACACCGCCGTAGGTCAGGATATCCTTCAAGGCATTCAGATAGGCATAGGCCATATCAGGGCTGGTGATATCCGGCTCCGAAACGATTTCCAACAACGGCACACCGGCGCGATTGCAATCCACACCGCTATGACGGTCGAAATGAGAGTTCTTGCTGACGTCTTCTTCCAAGTGTGCACGGGTGATACGCACGCGTTGGAGGCGTCCTTCGAACTCGAACTCCACATAACCATTCTTCGTGGAAGGCTGGTCGTATTGCGTGATCTGGTAATTCTTCGGGACGTCCGGATAGAAATAGTTTTTTCGGTCGAACTTCGCGCGACCGGGAATCTCGCAGTTCAGCAGATAACCTGTCAGCACGGTAAGCTTCAGTGCTTCGTCATTCGCCACCGGCAACACACCTGGCATGCCCAGGCACACCGGACACACATTGGTGTTCGGATCTGAGCCATAGCTGTTCGCACAGCCGCACCACATCTTCGACTTTGTTTTGAGCTGGACGTGTGTCTCCAGCCCGATGACCGCTTCGTATTCCATGAGCGTTACTTGCTGAAAGGGGATTTCTCTTTGTGCCAACCCGTCGCCTGCTCGTAAGCATGGGCGATGCGCAGCAGGGTTTCTTCACCGAAAGGCTTGCCCAACATCTGCAAACCGATGGGCAGCTTCGGTTCCTTCGTAAATCCGCACGGCAAACTGATGCCGCAATTACCCGCCAGATTGCAGGAGATGGTGAATATATCCGAGAGATACATCTGTAACGGGTCCGCCGCTTTCTCACCCGCTTTGAAGGCTGCCGTAGGTGTCGTGGGTGTCACGATGACATCCACCTTCTCAAACGCCTTGTCAAAGTCCTGACGGATGAGCGTGCGGACCTTTTGGGCGCGCAGATAGAAGGCATCGTAGTAACCACTGCTCAGCACATATGTGCCGAGAATAACACGACGCTTCACTTCCGGACCAAAGCCCGCGCCGCGCGTGTTCTTATAAAGCTCGGCAGGATTGATACCATCCACGCGCTTGCTGTAACGGATGCCGTCAAAGCGCGCGAGGTTGGCGCTCGCTTCAGCCGTGGCCACGATGTAGTAGGTCGCCACCGCATATTCCGTATGCGGCAGGCTCACCTCCACCACTTCGGCCCCCATGGATTCAAGCTGCTTCACCGCAGCATCAACCGAGGCCTTCACTTCGGGGTCCAGACCGCCGACCATATATTCCTTGGCCAGACCAATCTTGAGCCCCTTGATATCTCCAGTCAGGGCACCGCGATAATGCGGAACCGGCTGCGGAATGCTGGTCGAATCCCGCAGGTCATGTCCGCTGATTACTTCCAGCAAGGTCGCCGCATCGCGCACGTCCTTGGTGAAGGGTCCGATCTGATCGAGTGACGAAGCGAACGCCACCAGACCATAGCGCGATACGCGTCCATAAGTCGGCTTCAACCCCACGCAACCACACAAGGCAGCCGGTTGCCGGATGGACCCGCCCGTGTCCGATCCCAAGCTGGCGATGCACTCATCTGCCGCCACCGA
>JAURFH010000308.1 GCA_030834415.1 Verrucomicrobiota bacterium
AAGGTAGCGGCAGAAACTATTAAGCGCTGGCCCTTCTTATCTAGTACAGGTAAACTTCAGCGAGATTCCAGATTTCCATGGATCCCACCACCATTGCCGTCGTTGCAATCATCGCTGCTGCCGGCTCCGAGATTCTCACCCTGCTTCCTATCCGCAGCAACAGCTGGATCCAGCTGCTGGTGATGGTCCTCAAGGTTGTCGCCCGAAAAAAGCCGTAACTACAACCTGGCTGGCGCGATTCAGCACCAGGGATTGGCGCGACGACGTGCATAAAGCTGCACAGGACTACAAGTTCAACGCCACGCTCAAACCCCGTCTAGATCGCGCCATCGAGGACTGGCACAAAGCGCAACCTTCTTCTCCCGAATCCGTCATCAAACATTTCCCTGATGGCGGCATGAGTATTCACGCTCCCTGGTCCGATGGCATCCAACAAGATCCGCCTCGCTGATCTCTTCCGCTACTACAAAGCGTTACCCCACCAGCTCGCGGCGATCACCGAGCTGGAGCAAGCCATCGACAAAGTAAACCCGCATATTCTTGGCCGCGACCAAGGCTGGTTCAAAACCTGGAGTGTCGCCGGCAAGCAAAGCAATTTTCCCAACAGCTGGGAAGGCGTTCTCGAAGCCGCCCGCGTTGCTGGCGCCAAATTCCCGGAACTCGTTGCAGCGCAGTGGGCTTGCGAATCCGGCTACGGAAAATTCGTATCCGGCCGCCACAACTACTTCGGCCTCAAGGGAAGCGGCACTGGCACTAAAACCCAAGAGTTCATCAATAACCAGTGGATCACGATCACCGCTGAGTTCATCGACTTCCCGGACTTGCTCTCCAGCGTGATGTATCTGGTGGAGCGCTGGTACAAGGACTACAAGCAATATCGCGGATGTAATAACGCCGGCACCCGTGAGGAAGCCGCAAAGTGGTTGGTCAAGGAAGGCTACGCAACCGACCCCAACTACGCCGGCAAGTTGATCCAACTGATGGACCAACACGCCGGGGGTACGCCACCTGTTCAGGCCAGGGAAAAAATCCTGCGCGTCCCCTACGAGTATCAGCTTGGAGCGGATGACGGCCCCAAGGGTTATCGCCAGTGCTTTAGCTCCAGCTGCGCAATGGTCGCCCGGTACTACGGCAAGATCTCCGGTGATTACGAATACAACAAGATCCGCGCCCGCTTCGGTGACACCACCGACGCCAACGCCCAAGTTGCCGCCCTCCGCTCACTGGGCTTGAAGGCCAGCTTCGAGATGGAAGGCACCAAAGATCTGCTGGAGCAGTTCATCACCGACGGCTACCCCACCCCCGTCGGCTGGCTACACCACGGCACTGCAACCAACCCAACCGGCAGCGGGCACTGGAGCGTTGTCGTCGGATTCACTCCCACGCATTTCATCCATAACGACCCCTACGGCGAGGCAAACCTGGCAGCCGGAGGGTATATCAGCCACAAGGGTGGCGCCGGAATCGCATATTCCCGCAAAAACTGGTTGCCAAGGTGGCTCGTGGATGGCAACGACACGGGCTGGTACGTCAAAATCCGACCGTAAAGCCATGCGTCCCATCGAACACTCCACTGAATCTCAGTTCCACAAAGCGGCCACCGACCAGTGGCTGATCGATCGCTTCAACTCCGGCGATTATCGAGGTCTGCTGGAGGCCGCGCTGATCTTGAACACGCTGCACCAGCTGGAAAGAACAAAGGCCGACTGGGCCATCCACGAAGCAGCGGACAACCTAGCCGACCAATTTGGACTGGATCGGGACTCGGCTTAACGGCCGTTGTACTTCTCGTACAACCCGGTATAGGTGTGATGGTGAGGATGAGACTTGTCACCCCGACCATCCCAGGCATACAGCTGTTCGAGCAAATCAACCCGACTTTGGTCAACGACCACGCGACCCCAGGCCTGCTTTGCCCACTGGGCCACTTCAGTGTTGCTCACTCTGTTTCTCCACAAGTTTGAGACGCCTCCGGGCCGTTTCTTTGGGACCGGGGGATGACCGCGCCAGTTTAGGTTTCCCGGCAACAGAACCAGGCACTTCCACCCGGCACTTCGGGTAACGATTCTGGGCAAACTCAATCGCCTGCTTCAGCGATTCGGCCCGCACCAAATCGCGCATTGCCCCCTGCCCCGGCAACCAAATCCGCAACTCGTACAACTTCGCCCTCTCCGAGCTGGTGCGCGAAACGCCTTCGCCCAGCTGCACTTCCCGGTCTTCTTCCCACTGGAGCGGATTCACTTGACACCTCGGTAAGCGGGCTCATCAATGGCATGAATCACCACCGTATTGCTGGTGCATTCGGCCACAACACGCGCCACCGCTGCAGCACGTTCATGACTGCCCCAGCTGGAGGCATCTTCTTTTCGAGTAGTGACTTGGAGTGTTTGATCGGGGTAGACGGCGGTGATCCACCGATCCCCGGCCATGATCGCGTAGCGCGTCATTGCTAAAAGCATTTACTGTGTAAGCCTATTGATCTTATCGCAATCGAACCAGACTATGAAGACGTGCGACTGAGTCTTATGCGTCTTTATCTGATTCCCCTTGTTCTTGCCTGGAGCGCAATCTTCCCTCAACCCGTTTTTTCACCGACTCTCTCCAGACCGCTTCATCAGCCGCAAGAGCCGCCTTGTATTCGGAGGCTGGCAGGGCTTTTTCCAGTGCTGCGTAAACCATTTCGCGCAACATACCCGTCACCTTTTTCCCCTCAGCCGCTGCCAACTGCTCCGCCAACTTGTAGCGGTTGGAGTCCAGAAGCAGCTGGCAATAAATCTTCGAGCCGTGGCGGAGCGGCATAGTCCTGTCTCTACTCTCCTACACAATAGCATACTGTGTCTCAGTAGTCCTACCACCGGACATCGCTATCCACACCTTTCCGCCAAGCATTGGACTGGGACACCCGCGCACTTCCCCGCTGTTTGGCGCACCCCTTCCTAATCCCCCGCGCCCACTCCAAAAACGCGGCCGCACGCTGCAAATCTGCCGTTTTGGCCGCACGAATTTCCCGATACAACCACTCCAGCACAATCTCCCTGCCGGTGCGACTCACGAGACTACTGGTGCGACAGCCTCTTTGGTCCGGCGGATACTGACGACATGCTGATCCGGGCAAATCCGCAGCGCATATTCCCGCGCCGTGAACGCATCTGGAGCTTCCACAAACAAAGCATGAGTGGCCCCATGACGAGGCCACATCGTTACTAGATATTCCGCCAGCTCGATCACTTGGCCTGGTCCCAGCTCAATCCGACCTTAGCTTCGGCAAGCGGCGGAATCCCATCTAACCAACGAGCTTCAGCTTCTTCCATAACTGACTGGAGCTGGAGCGCCCAAGTGTCGGCGTGTTCTTCTTTTACGAGCAGGATGATCTCGTCATGCACCACGCCGGCCAAGCGCACAATCTCCTCCCCGTCGGCTCTAAGGAGCGGCCACAATTTGCCAAGCGTAAGTTTGAGGACGGCGGCACCAGCTCCTTGGATTGGAGTGTTGCAGCGCGTGGTGAGCTTGTTGTTCTCACCCGGTAAAAACCGCCGCAAGCCCG
>JAURFH010000309.1 GCA_030834415.1 Verrucomicrobiota bacterium
CCTGCTGATGCTCCCCGCCCTTGTCTTTGGGCTGGCGGGGGAAAGCAAGGTGACGGAAGGCAAGGTGACGGAGCCGCCGCCGGAGCCTCCAACCGCAGAGGATGACGGGGAGGCTGTGGATTGACACGGGCGGTAAATACAAATGGCAAAGGGGCTTTTCATCACCTTCACGGAGGCACAGCTGCTTACCCTGCGTGACAACGCATTTGCCGCCCTGTCAGCCGGGTCACAGGTGGTGAGCTGGTCGGACAGCGGAACCAGCGTTGGCAAAACCATCACCCTCCCCACGGATACGGTGCTTGAGGAGGTGAACCACGCCCTGCGGGTTCGCTTCCCCCTCACCTACGGGGCCAAGCTGCGCCACCTTTCGGCTGACCTGTCGAACCTCGACCAGCCTTGAGCCTTATGCCAGGAATCCTGTCTAACCTACTCCCCCGCATCAAAGGCTTCTTTGGTGGAGGCTCCCAAAATTATGAGAGCGTGAGGATTAGCCCAGCCCGTGTGAGGGTTCAGCACACGGCCCCTGGGGATTTGACCCAGGAGCAGACCCCTGCCGACCAGCGGGAGCTGCTGCGGGTGATGAGGGCAATGGAGAAAAACAGCCCTTTCATTGCCGCCCTCATCAACGCTCATCAGACCTATGCCGTGGGGGACGGGTTCCGCTATCAGCCGCTTACCAAAAACCCTTCTTGGAATTCAGCCGCCAAGGAGCAGGTTGAGCTGTTCCATGCCCGCCCGGAGATTACGGGACGCTACACTTGGAACCAGCTGCTGCGGATGTCGGCCCGTGCCATCTTGGTGGACGGGGAATTGTTTTTCATCCGCACACGCCACAAGGATGGTGCGCCCTGCCTCCAGGTGGTGGAGGCCCACAAGGTGGTGCAGCCCGACATCATCAACCAGCGGGGTTGGATTAACGGCATCAAATTCGACAGGCAGGGACGGCCCACCACCTACGCCATCCAGCAGGATGACGGTTCATTTGCCTATTACGGGGCCGCTTCAATTATCCACCTTTATGACCCGGAGCGCACCACGGGGGCAAGGGGCATCAGCCGCATCCAGGTTGCCCTCAACTGTCTCCGGGACAAACGGGAAATCATGGAGGCAGAGCGTCTTGCGGTCAAGGAGTTCAGCCGCCGCACCTTTGTGCTGAAAAGCCGCAGCGGGGAATTTGACCCATCTGACGCAGACTTTTTCGGCTCCGGCGGCAAGGCTCGCAAGGCCCAGGTGACCAACCCGGAAGATGTGTCCCGTGCCTTTGGCGGTCTATCAATGGCGATTGGTGCGGATGAGGAATTGCAAGCCTTTGAAACCACCCGGCCCAATCTGAATGTGTTGGCAATGTCGGAAGCGTTGGAGCGTGAAATTGCCAACGCCACGGGCATCAGCTCTGACTTCCTGCTGAACCCCACCAAGATTGGTGGCCCCGTGGTTCGCATGGAGCTTGCCAAGGTTGAACGGCAATTCTCCGCAATGGGCCGCTTGCTCATTGACGGGCTTGAGCGCAAGGCCACCCAATATGTGATTGCTGACCGCATCACCGCCGGGGTGCTACCCGCCCAGGATGGTTGGGAGAAGATGGCATTTAACCAGCCCCGCCGCCTGTCCATTGATGTTGGCCGGGAATCCCTCGCCACGGTGCGTGAATTGGAAGCGGGCATCCGTAATCTCCAAGACATCATTGAGGAGGGCGGGGATGACGCAGAGGCTCAAATCATTGCCCGTCTTGATTTCAAGGCATGGTGCAAGCAGGTGGCAGAGGAGCGTGGGCTGACCTATGAGGATATCTCAATGCCCACGGTGTTGAGCCAACCCCAGCCCGCCGACCCCGCTGCCCCCTCCCCTCTCCCTCCCTTTGCTGGGCAGGAGTCTGACCCCGAACCCTCCCCCGCAGACTAATACCCCAATGCTCTTTTCCAACATCATCACCGCCACCCGGCGGGGAATGTCCGCTGAACCCATTGCCGCCACCGCCTTTCTGCGGAAGGTGGAAGCCTTGAGCCAACCCCAATCCTCATCCATGCTTGATGCGCTGCTTGCCAGCATGAAGCCCCAGGAGATGGAGGTGCAGGGTCGGGTGGCTGTCATACCTTTCAAGGGTTTCACGGGTTACAATTTGTCCCCCCTTGAACGGGCCTTGGGGATGGTTGATGTGAAGCAGACAGCCAGCCAGCTTGGTGAGGCTTTGGCTGACCCGCAGATTGGTGCGGTGATGTTTGATGTGGACAGCCCCGGCGGGTATGTGGTCGGGGTGACTGAATTGAGCCGCATGGTTTCCGGGGCCAGCAAGCCCGTTGAGACTTGGGGAACCTCCATCCATTCCGCTGCCTTCCATTCCACCGGGGTTGCACAGCGTGTGTGGGGGATTGAGTCGGGAGACTACGGCAGCATTGGCTCCATGATTGTGGTTGAGGATATCTCTGAAGCCGCAGCCAAGGCTGGCATCAAGGTTCATGTGATTTCCTCCGGCTGGGCCAAGGGGATGCTGACCCCTGGCGCACCCGTCACCCCGGAGCATTTGGCCTTCCTGCAAGATTACATCAATGAGGATGCCGCCACCTTCAAGGCTGATGTGAAGGCGGTTCGCACCACCGTGCCGGAGGAGGCCATGCAGGGCCAATTCTTCACGGGCCGCAAGGCGGCACAGCTCGGCCTTCTCACCGGCATTGCCTCCCGCCAGCAGGTCATTGACCGCCTCAATCAACAGGTGGGCGGTTGACACGCTCGGTAAAGATAGAAACCGACATGACGCTTGAGCAAATCAACGAAACGCTGACCAAGGAATTGGAAGCCATCAAGGTTGAAGCCGCCTCTGCGGTTGCCAAGCTGGGTGACACGGAGAAGCTGCTTGCGGAGGCCACCGCCGCCGTTGTTGCCCTCGACACCCTCAAGGCTGAACACGCCGAAACCCTCAAGGCTCTTGAGGAGGCCACCGCCAAGGTTGCCGCCCTAGAAGCCGCCACCGCCCCCGCCGCTGCCCAGGCCGCTGCGGTTGTTGCCGCCTGTGGCGTTGACCCTGCCGCTATCTCCCCGGAAGCCCCGGAAGCCCCCGCCGCCGCCAAGGAAGCCACCGTGCTTGACCGCTGGCAGGCTCTCCCGGTTGGCTCCAAGGAGCGTGCCGCTTTCTTCAAGGCTAACAAGACCGCCATTCATGCGGCTCTGATGGGCCGCTGATTCCTTTCCCTTCTAACCTTAACCCCTAGTTAATATGTCCAACACCTATGATGCCGCCCTGCTGGTTGACACCATCAGCGAGCGTTCGCAGACCATCCTCGGCTCGGCCCTTGCGCCTCTCGCCGCCTTCTCCACCAACTTCTCCGATGAGGTGAAGCAGCCCAAGGACACCATCCAGGTTCCCCTTGTGACCGCCACCGCTGCGGTTCAGACCAACCCCACCAGCTTCAACGGCATTGGTGGCACTACTGTTGGTGCTGCCGAGGTTGCCCTCGCCCACAAGTATCTGCCCTTTGGCCTCTCCTATGCTGACCTCCAGAATGGACGCCGCCTTGAGCAGCTCATTGACATCCAGCTGAAGG
>JAURFH010000310.1 GCA_030834415.1 Verrucomicrobiota bacterium
TGCTGAATATCATCCTGCCCGTGGGCATCTCGTTCTACACCTTCCAAAGTCTGAGCTACACGATTGATGTCTATCGCGGTCGGCTGAATCCCACGGATAACTTTGTGACCTACGCTACGTATCTGGGTTTTTTCCCGCAATTGGTGGCCGGCCCGATCGAACGTAGCACCGACCTCATGCCACAGCTGCAAAAGCTGCCGGGATGGGATACTGAGAATTTTCACCGGGGCCTGCGCCTCATCCTCATCGGCCTTTTCAAAAAGATCTTTGTGGGAGACAACTGCGCAATGCTGGCCAATTACGCCTTTGCCCACGACACCCAATTGAATGCCGGTTGGGCAATACTCGGCGCACTTGGATTTGCTTTTCAGATCTATGGCGATTTCTCCGGTTATTCCGATATCGCCCGCGGCGCGGCCCGTTTGCTGGGCATTCACCTGAGCCACAACTTCCACTTCCCCTACTTCGCCAAAGGCCCCTCTGATTTCTGGCAACGCTGGCACATCACGCTCTCCTCCTGGTTCCGGGATTACGTCTATATCCCCTTGGGTGGCAACCGCTTTGGGAACCTCGTCACCATGCGCAATCTGGTCCTGACCATGGGGCTCGCCGGTTTATGGCACGGGGCGGCTTGGACGTTTGTCGTCTGGGGGCTCTACCACGGCGGCTTGCTGGTGCTATATCGCATGGTCCCCGCCTTGGGCGGACTGGAAACGGCGTCCTGCCGCACTCGTAAAGCCCTTGCCATGCTGATCATGGGCGGTTTTACACTCATCGGTTGGGTGATATTCCGAGCTGAAAATATGGCTCAAGTCGCGAACTGGTTCGCAGCCTTATCTCTTTGGAATAGCACCGGAGTGGATTGGGTAAAACCTGCTGGTTGGCTGGCCATCCACGCTGGTCCGCTGATTCTGTTACAGCTCGGCACTTGGAAAGCCCGGGACGAAGTTGAGTTCGCCCACTGGCCATGGCCGGTGCGCGCCTTGATCTATGGCGTGATGTTCCTCGCCATCGCCAGTTCAGCGGTCAGTGAACAGGAATTTATCTATTTTCAGTTCTGATGCGTCGCAAATTCACAGCCGCTTTCTTGCTGGCCTTCTTCCTCCTGATAGGGGCTGAAGCGGTGGTGCGCGTCTTCTTCGCACGGAACATGGCGGGCCGGTTTGAGTATGGTTATCATCCTGATGCAGGGTTCGTAGAGGATGGAGACAACCTTAAGCTGGTCCGGGCAGGTGGACGACGCTTCTATCCGCAAACGCTCAAGATTCAACCGGAGCCCGGCACCTTTCGTATCTTTGTGGTAGGGGATTCCGTGCCCCGCGGGCCAAACTTGGAAAAGGCTTACGCCTTCCAGCTTCAAGAAACGCTTAAGACCAACGGCTTCAAAGCCGAGGCCTACAACCTCTGCGTGCCGGGTTATGGCGCGCATCGGAAACACATCGTGCTGTCCAAGGCGCTGGCGTATCATCCCGACCTGATCATCCTTCACGTCAACGCTTCGAATGAATACGAGGATGAACGGGAGTACAAGCGCAGTCAGGAATTCGCCGGTTGGCATCCTAAGAACTGGCTGATGAAGAGTCTGGTCATCCGGCGCCTCTACGAGGCCAAGACGGAAAAAGCCTTCTGGTATCTGCTACCCACCGAAGTCCGCCTGCAAGGGTCCATCAATGATGCAGATGCCGAGATTGCCGCTGGCCAGAATGAAACCACCCGTGCACGCTGGAATGAACGTGTGCGTCAATGGACGGCCACCAGTATCCGCAGCGCCCAAGACAGCCACGTGCCGATCCTGCTCGTGGCCCACGCCAGCTGCGCTGATATGAAGGATTTGGCCCGGCCGCTGAACGACGAAGGACTGGATGCCCTGGTGACTTCCTTCCAGGGACCTGACATTTACCCATTTTCCATGAAGCAAGCCCTGACAGGCGGGGATTATGCCGCCATTTACGCCGACGGTTCCCATATGCGGGCCGCCGGGCACCAAGCTATGGCCGAAGCACTGGCCGCTTACATCACCACCAACGGATTGATCAAAGCGAAAAAATAGGGATTCCCGAGAAATCCACGCTTTTCAGGCAAAAACGCTCCTTAGCCGCTGCATATTTCACCTTTTCAGGGATGGAGCCTCTCAGTTAGCGTATCGGCACGCGATTTTTCCGCCATGTTTAACGACAAAGCAATTTTGATTACCGGGGGCACTGGCTCCTTCGGCAAGCGGTGTGTGAAGATTCTTCTCGAGCGGTTCAAACCGAGAAAGATCATCATCTACTCCCGTGACGAACTGAAACAGTTCGAGATGCAACAGGAGTTCAGCGGCGATATGATGCGCTACTTCATCGGGGATGTCCGCGATGGCCAGCGCCTCACCCAGGCCATGCGAGGAGTGGACTACGTCATCCACGCGGCTGCCCTCAAGCAAGTCCCGGCTGCCGAATACAATCCCTTGGAGTGCATCAAGACCAACGTGCATGGCGCGGAGAACGTCATCCAGGCCGCCATCCAGAACGAGGTGGAAAAGGTCATCGCCCTCTCGACGGACAAAGCCGCCAAACCCATCAATCTCTACGGCGCCACCAAGCTCTGCTCAGATAAGCTCTTCGTGGCTGCCAACAATATCTCAGGCGGTCATCGCACCCGTTTCTCCGTGGTACGCTACGGCAATGTGGTCGGCTCCCGCGGTTCCGTAGTACCATTCTTCAAGAAGCTGCTGGCGGATGGGGTGAAAGAGATTCCCATCACCGATGAGCGCATGACCCGTTTCTGGATCACACTGAATCAGGGTGTTGATTTCGTGCTCAACAATTTCGTCCGCATGAAAGGCGGCGAGATCTTCGTGCCGAAGATCCCGTCCATGCGCATCACCGATCTCGCTGAAGCATTGGCGCCCGGCGTGCCGACGAAAATCGTGGGTATCCGTCCCGGCGAGAAATTGCACGAGGTGATGTGCCCGGAAGATGACTCGCATCTGACGCTGGAGTTCCCGGATCATTACGTCATCCGTCCGACCACCAATGTGGCCCATGCAGTAGACTACTCGGTGAACAATCTCGGCGAAAAAGGCACTCCGGTCCCCACCGATTTCGAATACAATTCCGGCACCAACCCGGTGTTCCTCACGCAAGAAGAGTTCCGTAATCTCGAATAGCCATGAACCCGCTGCCGTATGGCCGCCAGTGGATCACGGAAGCGGACATCAAGGCCGTTACGGACGTGCTCCGCTCTGATTGGCTGACGCAAGGTCCGGCCATCGAGCGTTTCGAACGCAAGGTCGCGGAATTCTGCGGGGCCAAACACGCTGTGGCCGTCTCCAGCGCCACTGCCGCGCTCCATATCGGCGCCCTCTCATTGGGGCTGGGCCCGGGTGATCGCCTCTGGACTTCACCCAACACGTTTGTAGCCTCCGCCAATTGCGCCCGCTACAGCGGTGCCGAGGTGGATTTCGTGGATATCGATCCGCGCACCTACAACCTGAGCATCGAAAAGCTCACCGCCAAACTGGAGCAGGCCGCCAAGGAAGGGAAGCTGC
>JAURFH010000311.1:0-585 GCA_030834415.1 Verrucomicrobiota bacterium
GACCGGCCGGTGCAGGTGGGTAGCCACTATCATTTCGTCGAGACGCACGCTTTGTTGAAATTTGACCGGGCCAAGGCTTACGGCAAGCGGCTCGACATTCCGGCAGGCACGGCCGTCCGCTTCGAGCCGGGTGAGACCAAGACGGTGAAGCTCGTCGAGATCGCGGGTAACAAGGTGATTCGCGGCGGCAACAATCTGGCGGATGGTGCAGTATCACCCGAAGGTTTGAAGACCACCATGGAACGGGTGAAGGCGGGCAACTTGTTAACTTCGGAGGACTGATATGCCATACAAGATGAAGCGGTCCCATTACGCGGAGATGTTCGGTCCTACGACCGGCGACAAGCTCACGCTGGGCGATACCTCCCTCGTGCTACAAGTGGAGAAGGATTACACCGTGTATGGCGACGAGTGCAAATTCGGCGGCGGCAAGGTCATCCGTGAAGGCATGGGTCAGGCTGCTGGTGTGAGTCAGGCAGATGCGTTGGATTGCGTCATCACGAATGCACTCGTGGTGGACAGCACCGGCATTTTCAAGGCAGACATCGGCATCAAGAACGGACTCATCGCGGGCATCGGCAAGGC
>JAURFH010000311.1:595-3504 GCA_030834415.1 Verrucomicrobiota bacterium
CTCGTGGTGGACAGCACCGGCATTTTCAAGGCAGACATCGGCATCAAGAACGGACTCATCGCGGGCATCGGCAAGGCAGGCAATCCGGATGTGATGGCCGGGGTCACGAAGAACATGATTGTCGGTGTGACCACTGAAGTCATCGCTGGGGAAGGGCTAATCCTGACGGCGGGTGGGTTGGATTCGCACATCCATTTCATTTGCCCCCAACAGGCTCATGAAGCGATCGCGGCGGGGCTGACTTCCATGATCGGTGGCGGCACAGGACCTGCCACGGGCACTTGTGCCACGACATGCACGCCGGGCTCGTTTTACCTCGAGAACATGATGCGGTCGGTGGATCAGTTGCCCTTGAACTTCGGTTTCACCGGCAAAGGCAATACCGCCAAGCCTGAAGGGTTGGCAGAACAGATCCTTGCGGGAGCCATCGGACTGAAGCTGCATGAGGATTGGGGCACGACTCCAGCAGCGATTGATTGCTGTCTGACGCTAGCAGATGAGCAGGACGTGCAGGTGACCATCCATACGGATACGCTGAACGAGTCCGGTTTCGTAGAGGCGACCATCGCCGCGATCAAAGGGCGCACGATCCATACCTATCATTCGGAAGGTGCGGGTGGCGGTCATGCGCCGGATATCATCCGTATCTGTGGTGAGGCGAACGTCTTGCCCAGCTCTACGAATCCCACCCGGCCTTACACGGTGAACACGATCGATGAGCATCTGGACATGCTCATGGTGTGTCATCACCTCGACTCGAGTTTGCCGGAGGATGTCGCGTTCGCCGAGAGTCGTATCCGCGGCGAGACCATCGCGGCGGAAGACATCCTGCATGACTTGGGCGCCATCAGTATGATGAGCTCGGATTCGCAGGCGATGGGGCGTATTGGTGAAGTCATCACCCGCACGTGGCAGACGGCGGACAAGATGAAGCGCCAGCGCGGTCGCCTCGGTGGTGAGCAGGGGAGCAATGATAACCTGCGGATCAAGCGTTACATCTCCAAATACACTATCAACCCGGCCATCGCTCATGGGGTCGGCCATGTCATCGGTTCCGTGGAAGTCGGCAAGCTCGCGGATCTGGTGCTGTGGAAACCGGCGTTCTTTGGCGCGAAACCGGAACTGGTCATCAAGGGCGGGTTCATCGCCTGGGCGCAGATGGGCGATCCGAATGCTTCCATCCCTACGCCGCAACCGGTCTTCATGCGCCCGATGTTCGGCGGGTTTGGTTCGGCACCGGGTTCCAGCTCGCTGGCTTTTGTCAGCAAGCTTAGCGCAGAGAAGGGCACGACGGCCAAATACGGACTGAGCAAACGCATCGAGCCGGTGAAAGACTGCCGGAACATCGGCAAGTCGAGCATGAAGTGGAATGATGCCACGCCCAAGATCACCGTGGATCCGGAGACGTATCAGGTGGTGGCGGATGGCGAGATCTTGAAGTGTGAACCGGCCACCTCGTTACCGCTGGCGCAGCGGTATCAGTTGTTTTAGCCGAGCCGAAGTTCAGCTTCCCAATCTGGGGAGAAGAACAGATCGAGGACGACGACGAGGACGAGAACGATTACGACTGAAGCATGCGGCTACAAGACGACTGGCTGATCTGGCAACTGGCGGACTCGGCGTTTCCGACGGGCGGATTCGCGCATTCCGGCGGATTGGAAGCCGCTTGGCAACATGGAGAGATCCGGAGCCGCGGTGACTTCATCAATTTCGTGGAGACCAGCCTCCAGCAGCTTGGGCATGGATCATTGCCGTTTCTGCGGGCTGCCTGGTCGGAACCAACGCGGCTCTCTGAGCTGGATGCCCATTTCGATGTCTTCACCACGAATCATGTGACGAATCGCGCCAGCCGTTTGCAAGGGCGGGCTTTCTGGATGGCGGTGGAGCGGAGTTTTCCCTTAGTCAGCCTGGAGGAACTGAGGCCACAGATCGAAGCGGAGGACTTTTGCTCGCATTTGCCGCCGATGTTTGGCGCGGTGACGGCGGCGTTGGGTTTGAAAGAGCCGGATGTCGTGCAGGTGTTCTTTTTCTGCTATCTGCGCGGGCTGATCGCGAGTGCGGTGCGGCTGGGCATCATCGGACCCATGGAGGCGCAGGCCATGCAGTATAAGCTCTCTGCCAAGGCGCAGGCGGTGGCGCTGGAGTGCGCAGACATCGCGGTGGAAGATGCCGCACAGACCGCCCCGCTACTGGATCTCTGGCAGGGTGCGCAAGACCGGCTTTATTCCCGACTGTTTCAAAGCTAGAATCTAATCATGAGCGATCATCATCACCATCACGGACCGGGCGGACATACGCATGAGAACATGGAACATCCGGGGCGCTATGACGAGCGCGACCAGCCGCTGAAGCGTGACTTCTCCAAGCGGGCATTCACCGTGGGTGTGGGCGGGCCTGTGGGTAGTGGCAAGACGGCGCTGATGCTCCAGCTCTGCCTCAAGCTGCGCGAGCGCATGAATATCGCCGCGGTGACGAATGATATCTTCACGAAAGAAGATGGCGAATTTCTGGTGAAGAACAATGCGCTTACGCCGGATCGCATCCGGGCGGTGGAGACGGGTGGCTGCCCGCACGCAGCCATTCGCGAGGACATCTCGTCAAACCTCATGGCCCTCGAGGAGCTGCACAAGAAATTTAAGCCGGAGCTGATGTTGATCGAGTCTGGTGGCGACAACTTGGCGGCGTGCTTCAGCCGGGAGTTGGCGGATTACACGATCCAGGTGATCGATGTGGCCGGTGGGGACAAAGTGCCGCGCAAGGGTGGGCCGGGCATCACGCAGAGCGATCTATTAGTGATCAACAAAACGGACCTAGCGGCGGCGATTGGAGCGGATCTTGGGGTGATGGATCGCGATGCGAAGAAGATGAGGGGCAACGGGCCGTTCGTGTTCGCGCAGGTGAAACACGGC
>JAURFH010000312.1 GCA_030834415.1 Verrucomicrobiota bacterium
GCTCGGTTCGTCGACGGGTTGCGCGCAGTGCCACGACCACAAGTTCGATCCCATCTCGCAGAAGGAATTCTACCAGATGTATGCCTTCTTCAACAGCGCGGCGGATCCGGCGATGGATGGCAACATCCTGCTGACACCGCCCATCCTGAAGCTCACGTCGCCAAAGCAGGAAAAGGAACTCAAAGAATACAACGCGGAGATCGCGAAGGTGAATGGTAAGATCCAGGCAGCGCTGAAGGACTTGAAGTATGAAGACCCGGCCGAGCAAAACCCGAAGCCGGAGAAGAAGACCATAGAGACAGTTTGGGTGGATGACGATCTGCCGGAGGGGGCGAAGCCGAAGCACACGGAGAAGAATCATGCATTGAAGTGGATCACAAGTGGTGAAGGCCCGGTGAAAAGCGGGAAGAAAGCCCTGACGCGCACGGGCAAAGGGACGGTGCAGGATTACTTCGATGGTTTGCCGCAGCCGCTGTATGTGCCGACGAAGGGCAAGATCTTCGCGCATGTCTATATCGACCCGAAGGATCCGCCGAAGGGTGTGATGCTGCAATTCAACACGGGTTCGTGGTCGCATCGCGCCTTGTGGGGCGAGACGAACTCCATCGACTTCGGCAAGGTCGGCACGGTGGAGCGATTGGTGATGGGGCCGTTGCCGAAGGCGGGTGAGTGGGTGCGGCTGGAGGTGGATATCGCGAAGTTGAAGCTGAAGGCGGGGACGAAGTTCAGCGGGCTGGCCTTCACGCAACATGATGGCACGGTGTATTGGGACAAGATGGGCGTGAGTTACACGGTGGACCCGGCGAATGATGCGACGTATTCGCTCGCGCTGTGGTTGAAGAACAACCAGGGCAAGGCAGTGGCCGGAGTGCCGGATGATGTGAAGAATCTCTTGCGCACCATCAAAGCCGAAGACCGGACGAAGGAGCAGAATCAGCGTTTGCGCGATTATTATTTCGAGAACATCTGCCAGGTGACGAGCGAGGTCTTTGAGCCGCTGCGGGCGGAGCGGAAGCCTTTCGAAGACAAGAAAGCCGAGTTGGAGAAGAACATCGATGCGACCTTCATCATGGCGGACCTGCCGGAGAAGCGGGAGGCATTTGTGATGATCCGCGGACAGTATGACCAGCCGGGCGAGAAGGTGACGCCCGGCACGCCGGCGGTGTTCCCCAAGCTCAAGGCGCGTAGTGAACTGCCGGACCGGTTGGATCTGGCAGAGTGGCTCATCGCCCCGGAGAATCCGCTCACGGCGCGGGTGACGGTGAACCGGTTTTGGCAGCAATTCTTCGGCACGGGGCTGGTGAAGACGGCGGGGGATTTTGGTTCGCAAGGCGAGCCGCCGTCGCATCGGGAGTTGCTCGACTGGCTGGCGGTGACTTTCCGGCAGCAGGGTTGGGATGTGAAGAAATTGGTGAAGCAGATCGTGACCTCGAGCACGTATCGGCAGGATTCCAAAGTGAGCTCCAAATTAGTCAGCATGGATCCCGAAAACCGGTTGTTGGCACGCGGGCCGCGGTTCCGTTTCGATGCGGAGGTTTTGCGAGACAATGTGCTCTTTGTCAGCGGGCTGATGAACAACGAGATCGGGGGCAAGGCGGTGAAGCCGTATCAGCCGGAGAACATCTGGGAGCCGGTGGCTTACACGGGGAGCAATACGCGTTTCTACAAGCAGGACTCGGGCGATGCACTCTATCGCCGCAGTCTCTATACGTTCATCAAACGCACGGCACCCGCACCGGCGATGACGACGTTTGATGCACCGAGCCGCGAAGCATTCTGTGTGCGCCGTGAGCGGAGCAATACGCCGTTGCAGGCATTGCAGTTGATGAATGACATCCAGCACTTCGAGGCCGCGCGGGCGTTTGCCCAGCGGATGATGAAGGAAGGCGGCGCGACGATCAAAGAGCGGCTGGAGTTCGCTTTCCGCTCGGCGACCGGGCGTGAGCCGGAAAGAAAAGAGATAAAGGTGCTGGAGGACAGTTATTTTAACCAGCTGGTCCGTTATCAGCAGGATGTAAAAGCGGCGAAAGAAGTCATCAGCTATGGGGAATCCAAGCCGGATGAGAGCCTGGATGCGAGCCAGCTGGCTGCTTACACGATGGTGGCGAACATGGTGCTGAACCTTGATGAGGTAGTGACGAAAAACTAGCTTCGCAATGACGAATTTCTAAATCCGAATGACGAAGGAATGCCAAATGAGAAAGCCCGAATGGCTGGATGACTCCTCAGATAAAGACGAGCCGTCAGAATTGGCTTTTTTGGGCATGGAGAATTGGCAGTTAGGTGAGATTGATTCATCGCCCTCCCTTTTGAGAGAAGATGGAGTTGCTGCTGGCCAGAAGTTTGATTTGGAAGAGCGGACGGCACTGTTTGGTGAACGTGTTATCCGGTTTTGCAAGAAGGTGCCAGCAGGCTCTGCTAACAATGCTTTGATCAGCCAGTTGATCCGGGCGGGCACCAGTATTGGCGCAAACTACTGTGAAGCCGATGACGCAGTATCCAAGAAAGACTTTAAGAATAAGATTGGCACTTGTCGCAAAGAGGCGCGAGAAACCAAGTATTGGCTCCGCATGATAGCGACAGCAGAGGAAAACCTGAAAAACGAAGCGCGGGAACTATGGGCGGAAGCGCGCGAAATCCATCTCATCTTCTGCAAGATATTTCGAAATTCCTGATATGAAACCCGACTACAGATATATCCGATCAGAGAATGGGCATTGCTCATTCCTTTGTCATTCGGATTTAGTCATTAGTCATTCCATTTTGTCTTATGAATCCGTTTGACCAATACGCTTTGAATATGAACCGGCGGCAGTTCTTCGCGGGAGCGGGGCTGGGCGTGGGCTCCATCGCACTGGCGATGATGGGCGGCATGCCGGGCATGTTGAATGCGGCCACCAAGAAGGGTGATCGTGTGCATCCGGCGTTGCCGGGATTCCCGCATTTCGCGCCCAAGGCGAAGCGGCTCATCTATCTGCACATGAACGGCGGGCCATCGCAGCTCGATACGTTTGATTACAAACCGAAGCTGGCGGAATTCTACGATAAGGACCTGCCGGATTCCGTCCGCAAGGGACAACGCATCACCACGATGACGAGCGGGCAGGCGCGGTTGCCGGTGGCGCCTTCGAAATTCAAGTTCGCGCAGCATGGCAAGTGCGGGATGTGGGTGAGCGAGTTGCTGCCGAACATCGCGAAGCTGGCGGATGACATCGCGCTCATCAAGACGGTGCACACGAACGCGATCAACCATGATCCGGCGTGCACGTTTGTGATGACGGGTAGCGAGCTGCCGGGCAAAGCGAGTTTGGGTTCTTGGCTCTCGTATGGTTTGGGCAGTGAGAACAATGATCTGCCGGCGTTTGTGGTGCTGACGCCTACGTGGTCTTCCGGGGCGGCGGCGCAGGCGCTCTTCACGCGCATGTGGAGTTCGGGTTTTCTGGCGACGAGCCATACGGGGGTGGCTTTGCGGTCGCAG
>JAURFH010000313.1 GCA_030834415.1 Verrucomicrobiota bacterium
ATCGTCTCTGCTGCCTGCCACGTGGCGGGCGCTTCCACGGGTAATTGCACCTTCGCTTGCGGCGGCGATTTCGTTGCACACGAGGTGCCGATGATGGCCACGGCGGCCAGCCAGGAAGTCCTCATGCCTTTTTCCCTTCCTTGGTTTTAACCGGCTCATCCGCGCCCAGCATCGGGGCGCGCATACCCGCCGCGATGAACGCCACCAGCCGTTGCAAAACCGCTTCCCCATTGCCCATATCCAGCCGACCTTGGGAGACCTTCTTCAGCATCTCTCCGCCGCACATCGCATGTGCCATCGTCCCGGCCCCGAAATGCGCACGCCACATGATCTCTTCCGGCGGCAATTCCGGCAGGGCCCGCAGGTAGGCGGCCATGAAGCGCTTGATGACCTCGCCGAACAGCCGCCCGAACGCCGCCTGCACTGTCTCGTTCGGTTCATTCATGCACCGCCCCATCACCCGCACAAAGCTGCCATGGTTCGCGGCCGGATTACTCCGCAAGCGGAAGGGCGGCCGGATGAACGCCTCGATGATCGGCTCCAGCGGTAGTGGCCCCTCACCCGCTGCCGCCTCGATGGCATCCAGCATCTTGAACCGCTCCTCGTTGATCGGGATGATGCGCCGCTCCAGCACCGCGTATATTAGCTGCTCCTTCGAGCCGAAATGATAATGCACCGCCGCGATGTTCACCTTCGCCTCGGCGATGACCTGCCGCAGTGAGGTATGCCCGATGCCTTGCTCCGCGAACAACCGCTCCGCGGCGTCCAGGATGAGGGTTTTCGTTTTGATCTGGGGATTCTCGGCCATGGCTCAATACTTCAATCTGGCAACTTGATTAAAACAAACGTTTGAATCAGTCAATCGTTTGTTTGAATTTTGAAGTTAACCTGATGAAGCCATTAGGTCTACCGCTGTTTCGTGCTCACGCTTGATTCTGGATTCTCCCCGACCTCCACCGGCACACACCCCACACCAGCAATAGCCCCAACGCCGCCCCAATCGAGTCCAGCAAGACATCCCAGCCCGAAGCTCCACGGGAGGGATTAAATGATTGGTGCCACTCATCGGTCACCGCGTAGAGGCTGGCTATGCCCCACGCCAGCCAGGCCGAGCGCGCCTGCCACTCTTCCAAGGTCCAAGTCTTGGCCTTGGCCAGTGCCCGCCAGCAAAGGATGGCCAAGATCCCGTATCCGACTGCATGACCTGTCTTGCGGATGTAAAACTGTATCCGCCAGACCGTTTCATCTGTGATCACCCCGAAGATCCACCGCAAGAGCGGCCCAATGATACGCGACGTGTTCTGCGCCGACCCCGCCCCGGTTGAGGCGAAGAAGATCAGAACCATCCAGGATATCGGGGGGAACCAGCGCAACATAATCGTCCAAACAGCCTAACCAACAGCCGCGCGACAGACAATCCACCACTCTTGACCCGCCAACTGTATCAAAAAGAGATTCGACCCGGCCAATTTTCACCTCGATCCGATGCCTGTTTTTGCAGAAGAAACCTCCACCTCACCTAAATCCACATGCGCATACGCAAAACCACCCAAACGGCCTATGGATAATTTAGATTAGTTTTTGCAATAGTACTACAGACATAAATTAGCCATAGCCGGAACCATGAAGCTTCAAACCCAATTCATTTTATTACTCTCCTGCCTCTCCCTCGTGGGCTGCGGCGGTGATGCCACGGACGACGTTTCGATGGCTCCAGCGCCTGCTCCCGTAGCTCCGACTGCAGACCTGACACCACCGCCAGCGGTGGAAGTTGTAGCGGCCCCACCCACCAGCACGGCGCCAGCTAATATGGAAGCCGCTCCCGACCCCCTAGAATCCATCAAGGTCAGCCGGGATGGCAGCGCGAATAAGACCGATTTGGAAGCCCTGCAAGCCGTGGTGGACGCGTACTCCATCGGCGTCGATGGCTTGGGTGCCCCGGCCATCGCCAGCTTGGACGTCCTCGTGGCGAAAGGATTTATCAAGCGCATCCCCGCTCCGCCTAAAGGCAAAAAGTGGGCCTATGATTCCGCCAAATGGAAAGTTTCGCTCGTCGACCAATAAATCCCAGTCACCTGCCCCATGAAAAACCCTCACTCCAGAAATATACTGAGACAGGCTTTTACCCTGATCGAACTCCTGGTGGTCATTGCCATCATCGCGATCCTCGCCGGCATGCTGCTTCCCGCCCTCTCCAAGGCCAAACAACGGGCAGTCGCCAATAACTGCATGGCCAACCTGAAACAGATGGGCTTGCCCAACGGCATGTATCTTGGTGACAACAAGCAAAAACTTCCTTACGGCATCCTGCAATCAGTAGCCAGCGCCGCTGCCCAGCACTACGAATGGGATGACCTCATCATGAGCTACATGGGCGCGCCCTATGTGCAAGGTGACGGGCAGACCAACTGGCGAATTGCCTGGGACAAGCAAGCCACGCCTCCCGTCCCAAAAACAGCGTTGAAACAATTCATCTGCCCGGCTGACAAGATTGACTGGCCAGGCAATCTCCAAGATCCGGCTACCCAGCGTTACGGCGGCAATAAACGCAGCTATTCCATGCCTTCAAACAGCATGGATCATAACCATGGCGGTCGCGGCAGTTCTTGGCCACCTTCCCCGGCTAGCAACTCCGGCATCGGCCTGTGGTGGACTTCGGGTGATCAGCATGTAAGCGCATGGAATTCAATGGATGGAGTGCGCGCGAACACTACTGGCGACCCGCGGCTGTATGCTCGCCGTCAGGTGGCCGTTTATGATCAAGTCGTCCAAGATCAAGTCTCCACCATCTTGCTTACGGAGAAGCTCCAAAGCGACAACCTTTTGGGCAACACCGGTAGCGCCATCATCGAGTATCCACGCACATCAGGAACGGACGGCGGTCATCTCAATTACTCCAATGGCTACACCGATTCAACCCATCATGGTGCAGGTATGTTCGACTATCTTTACGTGGATGGACACGTTGAACTGAAGGACAAAAACCAAGCCTTGGGTTTGACCAATCTTAACACGGCACTCTCTACGGGTGATTGGTCGATCAATCCTAAGGACTGATTCTCCTATAAAGCGATTAGCAAAAGCGGCGGGTTTTAAACCCGCCGCTTTTTTATTTTCCCGTGGTCATTTTGCATGAGCAAAAGCCATGCACGCACGCCATACCGCCTCTCCTTGCATTACCGATGATGATATCTCCCCGCAGATGATTCAGCTGCCTCCCTAGCCCAGCTCAGCTTCAATCGCGTCGTTTCCCAGCCTCAATCTGTCGGGAATGGCTGTGATATGCGCTATATAACCCTTCAGCCTGAATTTATTAGTTTTTAACAACTTAATTGTTAATCTGTTTAATTTTGCTTATTTTAATAAGTTTTTGTAAGTTTGCCACCCAAAGTGCCTA
>JAURFH010000314.1 GCA_030834415.1 Verrucomicrobiota bacterium
CCAACCTGCACCCGCAACTCTACGTGCGCATGTATGAGGCCGCCTCCGCCCTGGACCTGCAACGCACCCGCGAACTGCATGCCGAGGTCATGCAACTGGCAGGCAGCATTTACACGGTTGGCCGACACAAGAGTGCCATCATCAAGGGCATCAAGTGCGGCCTGTCCCTGCTCGGCATCTGCGACGACCAGATGGCCGAGCCCTTCCAGCGCTTCCGCGAACCCGAGCGCGCGCTGATCCGCGAGCGCCTGACCGCGCTCGGCCTGCTGGGCTGATGGCTCCTTGGCCTGCAGCAGCCCTGCTGGCGCTACACCTGCAGCTCAGCCTGTCATCACCCACCTTCGATCCTCTGCAACGGAACCGCTGCACCTCGCTTGCTGCGAAGCAGTCGGTTCATCACTCGGGAGTCGGCGGCGTCCAGCGCAGCGGTGATTTCCATTTCCAGGTAACCGACACATCGTCAATCACCTCGCCTTTGACATTGAACGACCAATAGAGCTGCGCCACCACCGCGTTGCTGAAGCTGGTCATGCGCCCGTCGGCGTTCTGAGTAAACTTGAAAGACTTCACCTCAAAACTGATCAAATCCGGATCATTCACATTGTAAAGCCAGTCAAAGAGATCTCTTGGCCCGTAACCGTCCGAAGGAAAAAGGTCGCCGACGGGTATTCCACCTTGATCTCTCAATTTAAGCCAGCTGCGGGTCTGAAAAAACACGGGCGGTGAAGACACCAAAACCCCCGCCTGAAAATTGCCGTCGTGATAAATGGCCTTCATCTTGGAGGTAAAGCTCCACTTCTGGTTGAGCGAAAGATTGTTCACTTTGTAAGTGATCAGGCCCTCCCACAAACCATCGGCAGGCTCGGGCGTGGTTTGGGCTTCAGCAGTCGCGATACTCCAAAAGAAAAGAACTGCCGTCAGAAATGCGATGGTTTTTTTCATCTCCCTCAAGTGTAAAGGCAGCAAATCGGTCCGCAAGATTTATCAAGCGAATCTGCACATCCTTTGACATCCCGAGGCACGCACAGCCCCAGCGTCTTGTGGAAAAAGTCCCGGCGCGTCATCCAGCCACCCTTCCAAACCCTCTCATCCCTTCAACTCAAAAACGCGCGGTTTGCCAAAGACCCGTTTTTTTCACTCCTCGCAAAATCACCCGCTATCCATCCTTCGCCAACCGCTGGAATTCCCGGACCGCTTCGAAGGCCTTTTTCTGGAGGAACAGCTTGGTTTCACCACTGAAAACCACTTTCGGTTCCCCACCGTCCGGATCTTTGCCGCCCTTGACCTTGTTCTCAACGATCGTGTCAAACGCAAGGCCTTCCGGGTTTTTCCCGGTGAAGGCGGCATAGAACAGATTTGCGGTTAGAAAAGCGCAATTCTGGTTCGGGTGGCCGTCGTTCACGTAACGAAACGCCAGGTCAGTCCCACCCATCTGGATCATCTTGATTGCCAGCGGCACGGGGACGACGGCCTTGGGCTGGAGGCGTTTTACCAGTTCCAGTGCGATGGCCATGTCGCGGTCGGCGATCTCTGGGGCGAGCGGCTCGGATACCGTCTCCTTGTTCTGAGTCTCGGGGGAAGTCATGTAAAGAATCACCTCGGCTCCCTGCTTCTGTGCGGTCTTCGCCAGCTTCGTCGCGTATTTCGCGTAGCCCTGATCGGCATCGGGCGATACATCGCGCCAGCTTTGCAGGACCACGTAGTCCCACTTCGTCCTGGGATTGTTCTTCAACAGATCCTCGTGGTTTTTGATGGCCGCCCGAATGTGATTGTGGATGCCGGCGAAAGAAACCTTGCCCTTGAGACCGACAGAAGCCCAATGGGCGTCCCATTCCTCAGGGTCAGGCGGGTTGTCGGACTTGAGGAAGCCCTTCATCTTTTCGATCCGGGCGGCGATCTCTTCCGGCGAAATGGTGCTCTCCTCGATGAAAGACTCGCTGAAGTAATAAGTCGAATGCTTGAACATGTTCTGCCCGCCATAGATGACCCGGCTGGTGTTCACGTTTGTCGCCGGGTCGCCTTCTTCCAGGATCTTCTCAACCAGATCGGGCAGATCGTGCCGCTGGGTGAAACTGTTGCCCAGAAAGAGGATGTTGATTTCTTCACCAGCTTGCAGGAACGAAGGCAAGGCGAGGAGCAGGGAGGCGAGAAAACGTTTCATGATGCCGCTACCGTGAAAGGCTCCGCTCCGGATGTCACTCTTTTTTCTAGGCAACCGCGCGGATAGCAGGCTGCGTCGCGGGAGACCGAAGATGTTTACCAGGGCAAGAAAGACACCTCTGGATGACATGCCCATGCACGACGGTGTGGCTTCGGTCCACGCCGTTGCTGCGGTGGGTGAGTTTGGTGTGGTCGATGCCGAGCAGATGAAGGATCGTGGCGTGGATGTCATAAACCTCGGTGGGGTTGGCGCGGTCGAAAGGTTTGTATCCCCATGGGTCGCTCTCTCCGGCAATGGTTCCGCTTTTGGTGCCGCCGCCGCAGATCCAGTTGGTGAAGACGAAGGGCTTCATGGGCAGTGGGGCTTGGGAGTCATGCTCAGGGATTTGAAATGGGGGCGTTGGCAAGTTGCTCCCGCAGCGCGGCCAGCGTTTTGGCGTGTGCGGCATCGGTGGCAAGGTTGTGGAGTTCGTGGGGATCGGTGTCGTGATCGAAGAGCATCGCGCCCTCCTTGCTGCCGTCCCATTCGCTGTAGGCCCAGCGCTGGGTGCGGATGCGGCGGCCGAGGGACCATCCTCGCGATTGCACGGTGAAGGCGGGCTTGTCCCAAGCGGCGGCGGGATCGTCGATGAGCGGGCGCAGGCTAACGCCTTCGAGAGCCGGTGGCAGCGGCAGACCCGCAAGGTCGACGAGGGTCGGGTAGATGTCGACGAACTGCACGATGCGATGGCAGGTTTGTCCGCCGCTGGGTTGGCGACGCGGGTCCACGAAAATGAGCGGTGCGCGAGTGGCGGTTTCGAAGAGCGTTCCCTTGGCAAAGAACCCCTTTTCACTCAAGTGCCAGCCGTGGTCGCCCCACAGGACGATGAGCGTTTTTTGCGTCTGGCCGGCGACTTCGATGGCGTCGAGGACGCGGCCGAGTTGGGCATCCATGTAGCTGACGCAGGCATAATAAGCGTGCAGCGCGGCGCGGGCTTCGGCGGCGGTGAAATCACGGTCGGCGTAGAGGTCGAGATTGCGGCGGGTATTGCGGGCGTCGGCTCCTGCGGGCAGGGTCGGTTCGTTGGCGAAGTCAGGCGGCAGGGGCAGTTCTTCGGCCTGGTAGAGATCGAAATATTCCTGCGGGGCCTTGA
>JAURFH010000315.1 GCA_030834415.1 Verrucomicrobiota bacterium
GGCACCGGCGAAAAACAAGAAAACACCGCCCGCTCCGAATAACTTGTATTTCGTTCAAGTTCAGGTCGGGGAAGGCAGTGGCGGTCGTGCAATCAAAACAGAGAATTTTACAGCAGGCGGAGATCGGGTGTTTGTCTTTCAATTAAGCGAAAAAGATCTTACTGATGCTAACGGAAAAGGAATATACATCGCCTTCATCCCCACCATTAGTTCCAATTCCTACGGGTCGCTGATTTCAGGTGTAAACCTAGTGCCGTTGGAGGTAAACTGTCCCGAACTCTACATGTTCGGCGGTAACAAGAATGATGTGGTTGAGCTTTGTAAGGTTAGCGGCATCACTTGTGAGTGGAAACTCAAGAGTGCCACACCAGCCATCGGCACGTTCGACCATCCCGCGGATACGGCTTGCAGCTTCACCGCCACAACCAAAGGCAAGAACACAATCCAACTGATCATTGGTGGCAAGGTGGCTTGGGAGAAGCCAACGGAAATCATCGACATCGTGACCCGCGCCGGCTGGGGTGCTGTTGCGCCAAAAGCTCACGCTCAGACGATGCCCGACTTTCAACACGTTACTCTGCATCACACGTCGAATACCAACACAGGGGCCCAAGAAATGCAGCGAATCCAAAAGCTTCACATGGGGCTGTTTCCATACAATCTTCCGTTGTCTGGCGGCAAGAACTTCGATGACATTGGTTATCACTTCGTCATGGATAAGACAGGCGTTGTCTATGAAGGCCGCCAACTAGAGGCCGCGCCGGGCACGCCGAGAGGCCCATATACAAAGGGTGAGCATGTTGCGACCAACAACACTGTTGCGGGCATCGGCTTCTGCACAATGGGGGACTATGAAGGCACAGAAGGCAACGAGCCTTGGCCCGCTGCTCGTCAGAAAGACCTCGAGAAAGCTGTGTCGGCTCTTTGCCGACGCTACAAGATACCATCGTCGAAACTTAGTTATCACAAGGTGATGGCTCTAGTCGCAAGTCCGTCGGAGTGTCCCGGATCGAATTACATCCAGACCATTCCCGACATCATCAAGCATGTGAATGAAAGCCTCCAATGAACAAAGCTACGTACATCATGATGAGCATTGGTGCTCTGGGATTGCTGATTATGCTGGCCTTGAATCGCCCTGACAACATTGCGACAACAACGCCACCTCAAAGCTCGAATCCAAGCAGCAAGCACATTAAACCACCACTGCAAGCACCTATGCCATCCTCGATCCAAAACCGTGACGATGAACTGACGGTCCGGGTCGAGTCCGCTGTTGACCTCAAGACTCTAGGAATTGACCTAACACCTTTCAAGGAGATGACCAGCGACCCTGCGCTGATCCGAATCCTTGCTTCATTCCGGCCTAGTCAGATTGGTGCTGTGAAGCAGGTTGGTTCAAGCCGTGTGGAGATCGAATTCGATGGGGGACGTCGTTTTGCGGCGACTCAGATAGGTGAAGGCAGGAGCATGGCAAATGATGGAACCATTGCTCTCGATGCCATCACAACGCCAGATGGCACGCCGATCAAAAACATTGACGCCAAAGAGGGAGGCGTAACGGCATCTGGCAACCCCAGTGAAATCTGGATCATTGACGCATCAGGAAGAGCAGAGCGGCTTTCGCCGACCCACGTTCACGCTTCACGACCAGTAATCTCGCCTGATGGAAGATACGTTGCGTTTACCGCGCAATATCTGATTGGTGGTGCACTGCATTCCAAAGTGCTCATGATTAAAGACAGAAGCACAGGCGAACTGAGTTCCTTCGCAGAGCGAAAATATGGGACTGATTACGAGATCGCTCCTGTTGATTGGGTTGAGGGAGGAAAGGTGCTTCGTGTGATCGAAGATTGGGGCGAGTCTGGCGGCCACTTGAAGCTCAAGCAAGTTCGCGTTCAGTGAACCTTTGCTTATGAGCGTGGGACTGGGATGGTCCCGATTTTTTGGTCCAGCAGGTTGCATTTTTCGGCGGTGCCAACCAGGTGCCGACGGTTTAACGCCTGTGGGCGGGTCACGCTGAGGTGGGCCAGTTGAAATGTTACTCGGGGGGTTGCCCAACCACCAAACCAACCCTAAAAAACCGATAACAATGAGCAAAAAACGGCACACGAAGGTGGCCCAGATCAAGGCCATCCGTGAGCACGAGTCCGGCCGGAGCCGGAAAAGCCAAGGGGTCAGGCCGCACCCTCATCTATGCGCACCTAAATTCGGCTCTTTTGCCCTCCTTTAGGTGCGCACGACAAAAGGTGCGGCCTGACCCCGTGTTTGGCCTCCGCCGGAGCCGGCCAAGCCAGGAACTGGAACAGCGGGTGGTGGAGCTCAGCGAGCGGCATCCGCGCTACGGCTACCGGCGGATCACGGCGCTGCTGCGCCGTGCCGGGGCGTGCGTGAACCCGAAGCGGGTGCAGCGCATCCGGGCCGAGGGCGGCCTGAAGGTCCGCAAGCGCCAGCGCAAGGCCCGCCGGCTGGGCCTGTCGACGTCGGAGCGCCAGAGGGTCACGCACCCCGACCATGTCTGGAGCTGCGACTTCGTGCACGACCAGACCGGCTCCGGGGCCGGCTTCCGGATCTTCACGATGGTGGACGAGCACACCCGCGAGTGCCTCGCCCTGCACGCGGCCTGGAGCCTGGGCTCCAAGGACGTGATCGCGGTCATCGCTGAGGTCGTGGCCCGGCGCGGGGCGCCGGGTCACCTGCGCTGCGACAACGGCCCAGAGTTCATCTCCTACGCCATCCGGGATTGGCTGGAGACGCAGGCGGTCGGCACGCTCTACATCCGCCCCGGCTCCCCGTGGGAGAACCCCTACATCGAGAGCTTCCACGACAAGCTCCGCGACGAGTTCCTCGACCGCGAGCTCTTCGACACCCTCCGTGGCGCCCAGGTCGCCCTCGCCGGCTTCCGCCGCGAGTACAACACGCTCCGCCCGCACAGCGCCCTGCGCTACCTCACCCCGGCCGAGTTCGCAGCCAAGCGCAGGGCCGAGCTCCGCTCGGCCCACGTCCCCGCTTCGCCCAGTCTTGCCAACCCCAACCAAAACAACCAACAACCCAACCAAGCCCCCAAGGCTCTAGTTTAGAACCGTCCAAGTTTTGGGGTCAGGTCACCACGACCAGACCTGGTCGGGTCGGGTGGCCTCGCCCTGATGCAGGCTCGTGGTGCGTCCGCGGCGGCGCACGCCGGGCTTCGGGGGCGCCAGCTGCACCCCTGCGGAAAAGCCAAGGGGTCAGGCCGCCCCCTCATCTATGCGCACCTAAATTCGGCTCTTTTGCCCTCCTTTAGGTGCG
>JAURFH010000316.1 GCA_030834415.1 Verrucomicrobiota bacterium
CAGGTCCGCAGCGTCTATCCTTTTCATACCCTAGCTGCGGAGGATGTGTTACGCACACCGCAACGCCCCAAGCTGGAGACTTATGAGGATAACCTTTTCATCGTCGCCCGGATGTTGATGTTAAAAGACGATGCATTGGTGAGTGAGCAAGTCAGTTTCTTTTTGTTCAAGGATGCAATCATCACCTTTCAGGAAAAAACCGGCGATGTGTGGGATCCCATCCGCCAGCGTATCCTGAAACCCACTTCACGTTTTCATCAGAACGATGCTTCCTATCTACTGTACGCCTTGCTGGATGCGGTAGTGGACCACTGTTTTCCCATCTTGGAGAAATACGGTGAGATGCTGGAGTTGCTCGAAGATGAGGTGACCGATCATCCTACTCCAGCTATCCAGCACCGCGTTCACATCATCAAGCGCGAGCTTTCCACCTTGCGCCGGGTTATCTGGCCCATGCGCGAAGTGATGAATGAACTTCACCGTGAGGAGACGGAGGAGATCGCGCCACAAGTGAAAGCTTACATGCGCGATGTCTATGACCACGCCGTGCAGGTGATGGATATCGTGGAGACCTGCCGTGAGACGGCCAGTGGTCTGAATGACCTCTACATGTCTGCCATTTCCAACCGCATGAATGAGGTGATGAAAGTCCTGACCATCATGGCGAGCTTCTTCATCCCCATCACTTTTGTGGCTGGTGTGTATGGCATGAACTTCGAGTTCATCCCGGAACTGAAATGGAAATACAGCTACGCCTGCTTCTGGATCATCTGCCTGAGCATCACGGCGACTTTGGCTGTCTATTTCTACCGAAAGGGCTGGATCGGCCGCGGGTGATTTAGTTGATACCTTAGTTTGACGAAGTTGGACCGATGCCTCATCTTCCCAGCCTCGTATGAGTCATCTCATTGAACTTTGCAATTTCCTCCCTTCCCGAACCTATGCCAAAGGCGAAGATGTCCTGGTCGACGGGAAGAATTCAGGTAACCTCTACATCCTCGTAGAAGGTAAAGTGGAGGTGGTGAAAGGCGATGTGCAGATCAGCCGGGTCTCCATGCCGGGCGCGATGTTTGGTGAGATGTCCGTCCTGCTCCACCAGCCGCACATGGCCACGGTCCGTTGCCTGACCGAGAGCAAGTTTCTGGTGGCTGAGAATGCCCGGGAATTTTTTGACCAGCACCCTGAGGTCACTTTGATCGTAGCCGAACTCTTAGCCAGCCGTCTGAGTTCATTGACACGTTACTTGGTGGATTTGAAGCACCAATTCGATGATCAAAAAGACCATCTGAGCATGGTGGATGAGGTGCTGGAGAGCTTGCTGCACCATCAGCCCAAACAGCGTCCGCAGCAGAAACAGCAGACGGCACCGCCTGCTGAAGATTAAGCTTCTTGCGGCTGGGCCGAGATATCGTTCAGATCAATCATTTCCCGACCTGCCAGTGAGGTCCAGGCTGCGGTATTCTTCTCCAAGTCGAGGATGATGAAAGCTGGCTCCGGTCCGATCTGGCGGCCGGTATTGAAAACCCAAGTCTCGCCGACGCGGTCAACCCAAGAGCCGTTTTCGCGGAAAGGGGATTGATGGATGTGACCGCTCAATACCAGTGCCGGTTTGTATTGGTGGATCCAATCTACCAGAAACGTGTCACCCGCATGTTTTTTACCGGTCCAACTTACGCGGCTATTATCGGGGGGTGCGTGGTAAACCCAGACCCATTTCTTGAAAGTCTTTTTTGATTCCTTATCCAGTAATTGAGCCACTTCCTCCCGACTGACTGGACCATCCCACCAAGGAAATATTGTGAAGAGGGTGCCATCGCGTTCCCAAGAATCGCCATCCACCAAAACGCCGCCTTCTCGGGCTTCCTCCAACCAGCGGGCAATCGCTTCATCGGCGGTGTTGCGTTCAGTGCCGTCATGGTTGCCGGAAGAGACGAGCAGGGGGGCTTTGCGGGCAATGCGTTCCAGATACTTCAAGACCACCACAGTCTGTGCCTCGCGGTCCACCATGGAGGCCAAGTCTAAGAGGTCACCGGCAATCACGACCAAGTCCAGCTTCTCCGCGGCCAGTTGGACCCAATCCAACTGTTTCAGTGCGTAATGCAAATCTGCGACAACGAGACATTTCATGGCAGCTTGGGACGGAAAACTTGTAATATTGTTGCCATGAATCGGGATTATCGCAAGGTAGATGATTGAAAAATCAGTGGAAATTCCTAAGAGAAATGCATAACCCACCTGATGGCAGTGTTTGCTTAGAGTCGAATGGCCATGCTGCACAAGCTTTCCTAACAGGGGCTTGTCAGGCGATCAGGAAACCAGAGATCTCTTCGAGTGTTGTTTCGCCATCAAAAGCACGCAGGACGGCATTGACGGCCAAGGAGCGCATGCCGTGTTTTTCAGCCAAATCATGAATCTGTGTGCTGGGTGCATTAGTCGCCACGAGTTGGCCGATTTCGGGATTCGTCACGAGCAATTCTGTCACGGGAAGGCGGCCGCGGAAACCGGTGAAACCGCAATGCTGGCAGCCCGATCCTTTGCGGAAGAACGCGCGGTCCAGATCCAAACCTTCCAGGCGGGCGAGGTGCATTGCGCCGGGTTCGTAGGGAATGGCGCACTGAGTGCAGTTTTGTCTTACCAGTCGCAGATTCATCACCCCGAGGGTGGCGCTGGCGAGCAGTTGCGGGTCTACATTCAGATTGGCCATGCGCGCGAAAGCACCAGCCGCATTGCCGCTGTGCACTGTGCTCAAGACCAAGTGTCCGGAGAGTCCGGCGCGGATGGCGATATTCGCCGTCTCCTCATCACGGATCTCGCCGATCATGATGACTTGCGGGTCGTGGCGCAGGATGGAACGGAGCGCGATGGGGTAGGTGAAACCTTGCGCGACATTGACCGTGGCCTGGTTCACTCGAGGCAGCAGTGCTTCTACCGGATCTTCCACGGTGGTGATGTTCAGGCGCTGGCCTTGAGTGTTCACCAAATGCGTGAGCGTGGAATAGAGTGTGGTGGTCTTGCCGGAGCCGACCGGTCCGGTGAGCAGGATCAAGCCGTGCGGTTGGGAAATCAAATCCACCCACTGATGCAGGGTGTGTTCATCGAAGCCAAGCGTCTGGACACTGAAGCGCTGTTCACCGGGGCGAAAGAGACGGATGGATACTTTCTCACCAGCTACCATCGGCGAGAGGGAGACACGCATCTCGAAGCCGCCCATGGATTCATCGGCCCGTGCCTTGCCTTCTTGTGGGACGCGGTGTTCGTAGATCTTCAGATCGGCCATCACCTTG
>JAURFH010000317.1 GCA_030834415.1 Verrucomicrobiota bacterium
CGAGGAGGATGGCCGCTAGGATGATCAGCTTCTTTTTACGCGGCGGACCGGTAGGGGCAGGGGCGGCGTCAGGATTGTGATGTTTGTCTTTCAGTGTAAATTTGGCCATAGGTCAAAAAAGCGTTGAGTTAGCGAGTGCCCTGCCCGCCGGGTAAGTCGTTTTTTAGCTTAAAGCCTGCCAAGGACGGACTTGCGACCCCAGAGGATACGGGCTAAATTCCGTTCAAAGTAATTGATAACAGCCAATTTAGACCAAATCAGGCAGGTTGCAACCCTCCGGGGTGAAATTAAGGCGGCAAAAGGACGCTCTAAAATGTCTTTACACTAGTCTATGAAGCACTTAGTGTCCCGCCTTCATTATTGAACTGAAAGTATGGAAGCAAAGTTGAAAGGTCAGATCGTACAAGATTTTCGTCTGCATGATAAAGACACCGGTTCGGCCGATGTCCAGGTAGCGCTGTTGACCCAGCGGATCAATCAGCTCACGGAGCATCTGCAAAAGAACAACAAAGACAACAGCTCACGCCGTGGTCTTTTGAAACTCGTCAGCACGCGCCGTCGCCTGCTGGACTATCTCCACACCACGGATGCCCCCCGTTACAAAGCGGTGACTAAGAAGCTCAACCTCCGCAAGTAAGCAAAGGGTATTTCTTCAATTTCGTTGAAGGCCCGGTGACAAATTCACCAAAGGTTTCCACGGTCAGACTAGTGAACGCGATCTAGTCTGGCCGTTTTTTGTTTGGTATCGCGAAGAAAACCGCCTGTTGGCCGGGGAAATTTCATTCAGCACCTGTTTTTTGGGCAGATGCTCACTGAAGTTCCTCTAGGCTGGCGGGCAAATATAAGAAAGTAACTTATGTCCGAAAAAGTAACAGCCAAGGTAGGCTCACAGGAAATTCATATCGAGTCAGGCAAATTGGCCAAGCAGGCTGATGGTGCCGTCACCGTGCAGCTCGGTGAAACCATCATCATCGTGGCCGCTTGCGCCGCCCCGAACGCCAAGCCCGGCCAGGACTTCTTCCCCCTCACGGTGGATTACCGCGAGAAGGCCGCTGCCGCCGGTAAATTCCCGGGTGGCTATTTCAAACGTGAAGGCCGTCCGACGGAGAAGGAAATCCTTACCTGCCGTCTGACCGACCGTCCGATCCGCCCACTCTTCCCGAAGGGCTGGTATAACGAAGTGCAGGTCCAGACCGTGCTCCTGAGCGCGGATGGTGAGAACGATCCTGATATCCTCAGCATCATCGGTGCCTCTGCCGCGCTGATGGTCAGCGACATCCCTTGGGCTGGTCCGCTCGGTGCCGTTCGTGTGGCCCGCGTGGAAGGCCAGTTCATCGCCAACCCGACGCATTTCCAACAGGCCGCGAGCGATCTCGACCTGGTTTACGTCGGTAACGAAAAAGACGTCGTCATGTTCGAAGGTGGCGCGGATGAGATCTCCGAAGCCGACTTCAACGCCGCTCTCAAGTTCGCTCACGAAGCCTGCCAGCCGATCATCGCGGCGCAGAAGGAACTCGCTGCCAAGGCCGGCAAGGCCAAGCGCCAGATCACGGTGAACGTCGTTCCCGAAGAGATCCTCGTGGAAGCGAAGAAGCTCGCCGGTGACCGTATCGTGCCCGCGCTCCTCACGACCGCGAAGCTCGCCCGTGAAGCCGCTGTCAAAGAAGTTTTCGCCGATGTGGGCAAGCAGCTCGTGGAGAAGTTCGGCGCCGAGAAGGTGACGGAATTCGTCCTCAAAGACGCCCAATACTACATCCAGAAGGAAGCGGTCCGCGGCCTGATCCTCGATCACGGCAAGCGCCTCGACGGTCGTGGTGCTGAAGATATCCGCGCCATCTCCGGTGAAGTCGGTCTGTTGCCTCGCGTGCATGGCTCCGCGCTGTTCGCCCGTGGTGAGACCCAGGCGTTGGCCTTGGTCACGTTGGGCACGTCCGAAGACGGTCAGGAATATGATTCCTACACCGGTGGCAAGACCGAGAAGAACTTCATCTTGCACTACAACTTCCCGAACTTCTCCGTCGGTGAGACGGGTCGTATCTCGGGTCCGGGCCGTCGTGAGATCGGTCACGGAGCATTGGCTGAGCGTTCTGTCGCTCCGCTCGTGGACTTGAAGGAATTCCCTTACGCCATCCGTATCACCAGCGAGATCATGGAATCCAACGGTTCCACCTCCATGGCTTCCGTCTGCTCCGCGAGCCTCGCACTGATGGACGCCGGTGTGCCGTTGAAGCGCATCGTCGCCGGTATCAGCGTGGGTATCTGCACGGAATACAACGAGAACAAAGAGATCTCCCGCTACAAGCTCCTGACCGACATCATCGGCTGGGAAGACGCGTTCTGCGACATGGATTGCAAGATCGCCGGCACGGACAAGGGCATCACAGGCTTCCAGCTGGACCTCAAGCTGAAGGGGCTGCCGTTCTCCATCATGACCGAGACCGTCGAGCAGGCCCGCAAGGCCCGCTTGAGCATCATCGAGAGCATGAAGAAGACGCTGGCTGAGCCGCGCTCCAATCTCAGCAAGTACGCTCCGCGTATCCGCACCCTCAAGATCGATCCGGACAAGATCGGTATGCTCATCGGGCCTGGTGGCAAGAACATCAAGCGCATCGTCGAGGAGTCGGGTTGCGAGATCAACATCGACGACGACGGCACCGTGCACGTTTACTCCGTGTCCGAGGACGGCATGCAGATCGCCGAAGACGCGATCACGGGCATGACGGCCGAGATCGAGATTGGCAAGACCTACCGTGGCAAAGTCGTCACAATCAAGGAATTCGGCTGCTTCGTGGAAGTGCTGCCCGGCAAAGACGGCCTGGTGCACATCAGCGAGCTGGCGAACTTCCGCGTCAAGGCGACGGAAGACATCGTCAAGGTCGGCGACGAGATCTGGGTCAAGTGCCTGGGCATCGACGAGAAGGGCCGCGTGAAGCTGTCCCGCCGCGCCGCGATGGAAGACCGCGACAAGGAAATGGCCGCGAAGGGCGAGAAGCCTGCTGAAGCCAAGGCCTAAGCCCGTTCAAAACAATTACGCAAGGCGGACCGGAAACGGTCCGCCTTTTTTATTGCAGCCAGCTCTTGGGCAAACCTTGAGTGAGCGGGGAATTGAATTTTTTGTAATGCTTGAAGGCCACCCGCAGGTTCTCCTTGGTGCTCACGCTGATATCCTGGAGCAGGGCCATGAGTTCTTCGTGTTCTTGGGGCGGGATTTCCAAAGCCAGCATGGCGTCGCGGGACCATTG
>JAURFH010000031.1 GCA_030834415.1 Verrucomicrobiota bacterium
CGGGAGGTTTGGCCTGGTGATAGAGTGCCGCAGCACAGGAGTTCACCAGAAGCAATTCAGGAACGGATCGAATGGGAAGGCCGCTTTGGGGAAATTTACGATTTACGAAGGACGATATACGGGTCTATCGGTGTCTTTGGGCCATTGTTCTGCGTTGAGAGGGTGATAGTGTTGAGCATTGAGGGAGGGGTAGACAGGAAATGGGACGGATGGGGCGGATAGGTCTGATACGGGGGCGGATTGTTGGTTGAGAGAGGGCTGTGTTGAGGGTAGAGTGAGAAACGGGGGAATCGAGGCGTCAAGCCGCCTCGGGCGGAAAGCTGCGTCGAGCCGCAGCACTCCAAAATCTAGTCAGAGCCTCCTGACGTCTGCTGCTACGGTTGGGTGAGGGCGATGGATGAAAAGAAAAAGGACGGCGTTGCCGCCGTCCTTTCTGAATTGAATGTCAGTTCTACTTACACGTTGTAAGTGGAGCTGGAGACGTCGCCACCGCGGCCGGTCCAGTTGGTGTGGAAGAATTCGCCACGGGCCTTGTCGATGCGCTCGTAGGTGTGCGCGCCGAAGTAGTCGCGCTGGGCCTGGAGCAGGTTCGCGGGCAAGACGGCCGAGCGATACTGATCGAAGAACGCGAGGGCGGTGCTGAACGCGGGCACCGGGATGCCACGCAGTGCGGCGGTGGAGACCACCTTGCGCCAGCCCTTCTGGGCCTTCTTGATCTCGCCGCGGAAGTAATCATCGAGCAGCAAGTTCGAGAGTTTCGGATTCTTGTCGTAGGCTTCCTTGATCTTGCCGAGGAAGCGGGAGCGGATGATGCAACCACCGCGCCACATGAGGGCGATGCCGCCGTAGTTCAGGCTCCACTTGTAGTCCTTGGCGGCGGCGCGCATGAGCATGTAGCCCTGAGCGTAGCTGACGATCTTGGAGGCGTAGAGGGCGCTCTTGATGTCTTCGATGAAGGCCTTCTTCTTCTCGGGGTTCGCCGCGATGCTGGTGAGAGCGGGGCGGGGGCCCTTGAGCTTGCGGGAAGCTTTCACGCGCTCGTCCTTCAAGGCAGAGACGCAACGGCTGTAAACGGCTTCAGCCATCAAGGTGATGGGGATGCCGAGGTCTTGGGAATTGATAACGGTCCACTTGCCGGTGCCTTTTTGGCCGGCGGTGTCGAGGATCTTGTCCACGAGCGGAGAGCCGTCTTCATCTTTCTTGCCGAGAATGTCGCGGCTGATCTCGATGAGGTAGCTGTCGAGGTCGCCCTTGTTCCATTCGGCGAAGACTTCGTGCATCTCGTCGGCGCTCATACCGAGGCCGTTCTTCATGATGTTGTAGGCTTCGCAGATGAGCTGCATGTCGCCGTACTCGATGCCGTTGTGGACCATCTTCACGTAGTGACCGGCACCTTGGTCGCCGACCCAGTCGCAGCAGGGGGCGCCACCGTCCACCTTGGCGGAGACGGCTTGGAAGATGTCCTTCACGTAAGGCCAGGCAGCCGGGGAACCACCGGGCATGATGGAAGGACCCTTGCGGGCGCCTTCTTCACCACCGGAGACACCGGTGCCGATGTAGAGGAGGCCCTTGCTCTCAACGTATTTCTGACGGCGGTTCGTGTCGTCGAAGAGGGAGTTGCCACCGTCGATGATGATATCACCGGGTTCGAGGTGGGGGATGAGCTGTTCGATGAATTCATCGACCGGCTTGCCGGCCTTGACGAGCATCATGACGCGACGGGGGCGCTTGAGCTTCTTGACCATCTCCTCGATGGAATGGGCGCCGAGCACCTTGGTACCCTTGGCTTCCTTGGCGAGAAACTCGTCCACCTTGGCAGTGGTGCGGTTGTAAGCCACCACGGTGTAGCCGTGGTCATTCATGTTGAGGATGAGGTTCTGGCCCATGACGGCCAGGCCGATCAATGCGATATCACCTTGAGGTTCCATGTTTATATTTTCGTTCAAAAAGGAGCGAGTACGATAGCGGACGGCCCGCGCCACGCCAGAAGTTTTTTATTCCCCGGGCAACGCAAAATTCATCATTTGGATGAATTTGACGGTGGATTGGCGGACCACAAAGACTTAGACGACCTGGACGCGGCTGTCTTCCTCCAGCATTTTCTCGAGGTTATCCCAGCCGGTTTCGTTCATGCTGTTGAAGGCATTCAGATAAACGGCCACGACTTCGCGCGGGTATTTGCTGATGAGCGTGTCCACTGCGATCTTGAGCTTGTCGTCTTCGATCTTCTCGGGCAGGTCTTCGACCACGCCGTCTTTGTGTGGGATACCGAGGGCATCGAGGAAGTCAACGAGCATGGCGCTGTGCTTCTTGAGCAGCCAGCCACGGAGCAGGGTGCCGGCGGCCAGATCCATATTGGGCTTGGCGAGCGTGGCGACCATGGTGGCGTGGCGCTGGAGCTTGGGCTGCTTTTCAAAGAAAATCGGGCGCAGCTTTCGGGCATCGGCTACGGCTTTCAGGGTAGCCTTGTAGAGTTCTTTGTCGTTTTCGAAAGCGGATTGGAGGATGTCGTTGGAGAGCTCCGCAGACATGAAACCCATGAGTTCGTGAGACGTCAGCATACTTTATTCTAAAATGTCCAGATACAGAAACAGGGGCGGAAGTCTAGGCATGCGAGGCTAAATGACCACGAAAAAATGATGGCAAATTACCGGCCCGCTGATCATTGGGGGATGGTCAAGAGGGTCAGCTTGTGCTTTTTGCACAGTTTTTCCAGCTCCGGCTGGTCTAAAAAGAGGGTTTTGCCCGCTTCCACAGCCAAGACGGAAACTCCGTTTTTAGCGCAGGTCTCTAAGGTCCGCTCGCCAATACAGGGGATGTCGAAACGCATATCGTGACCTTCCTTGGCCACTTTGACAGCAACCGCGCCGCCTTCTTTGCCAGCGAGTTCACCGCCCCGGGCGAGGCATTTATCCGTGCCTTCGAAGCCTTCCACGGCCAAGACTGTGCCGCCCTTGACGACGACCAGTTGGCCGATCTCCAAACGCGATATCTCTTTGGCTATTTTATACCCAAAGTCCACTTCAGCAGAGAGTTCGGTGGAGAGTTCTTGGCCGATACGCACGCCTTTTCCGGGCATCAAAGGAACCAGCCAAGGCATGGCGGAGATGAGTTCAACCCCTTCGGAGCGCAATTCATCGCCAATTGCGCCAAAGATGGTGTGGGCGTTCTTTTCCTTGAGGCTCATGAGGAGTTTCATGGCCCGCAGATCCGGGCGGAGATTGAACAGGTTGCTTGGCGCGATTTGCCCGACCATCACACATTGATTCACTCTGCGGCTGGTAAAAGCCTCGATTAGCTTGGTGAGTTGCCCGACTTTGAGCCAGACCACTTCATCGACCAAGTTGGCCAGTTCCTGACTGGTTTCACCCTCAAATGCCACAGCAACAAGGCGTTTCACGCCCATGGCCCGCGCTTGGCGGGCAAACATCAGAGGCAGGGAGCGGTTCCCGGCGATGATTCCCAGAGAGTCAGGTTGTACTTGGTCTGACATGTGCTGTAATACGTACGGCATGAAATTGCGGGAAGCCAGTCTGAAAGGCAAGGGTTAGGCGAATGAAACCTAGTCAGCCAGAGCAAGAAACGACATTTGCCCGGGAACTGGGACCGTTGAAATTGAATGCGAGTGAGGGCTTGCTGAAAACGGCTTTATTTAAGACTCTTTTGGCCGTGTTTTGTCTGGCAGCGCCATCCGCAAGCTTGCTGACAAGCTGGCGGGAATGGGTTGCAGGTGGTAGACACCGTTACTCGGGACTTCTGGCTTTGGTGATTATTTCCATGTGGCCTGCATCATCACAGGCCGCTTCCGTGACGGGCGAGATTGGCATGGTTGAACCTTCTGTTGTTTCCCAATTCATTTTCGTAGCTTTGGGACTAATCTTCTTGTTAGTGGCCATCTGGCAGATTCGTTTGCGCGAAAAGGAACGCGCGGAGGTTACCAGACAACTGGCGCGAGTCTCGGAGTTGGAAGCTGAATATCGTGACCTTTTCGATAACGCGAGTGATCTAGTTTATACCCATAATCTAGAAGGGCGTTATGTCACGGTGAACAAGGCTTTCGCGGAGACACTTGGTTATACGCCACAAGAGTTGGTCGGCCGGACTGGCTTTGATTTGTTCACGGAAGAATCACGGAAGCTTGGGGAGGAGATGTTTCAGCGTAAATTGCGGGATGGACATGCCACCCGGTATGAAGCTGATTTCGTGACCAAGGATGGGCGAAAGCTACACATGGAATTGGTGACGCGTTTGATGAACCGGCAAGGCAAATCGATCGGTGTGCACGGTGTGGCTCGCGATATCACCAATCGACGACAGACGGAATTCAGAAATCGTGTGTTTTTGGAGCTGGGACACAAGCTTAACGAGGCTTATACCCATGAACAAGCAGGCGATACTATCTTGGATGCTGCCCAAAAGCTTATCGGTTTTGATTCCTGCGTGGTCCATGCAGTCAGTACGGATGGCGACAAATCCCGTGAGCTAATCCAGATTGACTTGATAGAAGGCGAATTGAAACGACTGCCGACGATCCAAGAATACCGCCCGCTGTCTCCCATGATGAGGAAGGCCGTCCGCGAGGGTGGGCAGCTTATCTTGAGGTCACCTGAGGAAATGGGTGAGCCCACGGAGGCTACATTACTCTTCGGCAGCATGCGCCGCTCCGCTTCGATCCTCATCGTGCCGATCCGTTCGCCGGAGCGAGTGCTGGGGGTCTTGGGAGTGCACAGCTATACTCATAATGCCTATGATGAATCCAAGCTGCACATGCTTGAGGCGCTGGCAGATTATTGCGAAGCAGCATTTGAGCGCATCCAGATCCGCGAGGAGATGATCGTCACTTTGGCGGAGCTGGAGCAGCGGGTCAAAGAGCGCACGGCAGAGTTGTCCGAATTGAATGAATCCCTGCAGGAAGAAGTGGAGGAGCGGAAGCGTATTGAGGGAGCCTTGCGGGAAGCCCATGCCGGTCTGGAGCTCCGTGTTACCGAACGTACTGAAGAGCTTAGTCGCATCAATGCCCAACTTCGGAAGGAAATCGGCGGCCATCGGCAAACGAGCACAGCATTGCAGCAAAGCGAGAAACGGTTCCGCGCCTTGATCGAGGCATCGCCGGTGGGTATTGCGTTGTCGCGTAATGGCATTGTGCTTTTTGCCAACAAGGCCCATCTGGATATGTTCGGCTTCACTGATTTGTGGCAGCTGAAGGGCAGGTTCTTTCTGGATATCATCGCGCCTCAATGCCGGGATGAAGTGAAAGCTAGGATCAACCGACGGCGCGAGATGGGGCAGGACCGCGACAGTTACGAGACGGTAGGTATCCGGCGCGACGGCTCACAATTCTTCTATCAGGTCGAAGCGGCCACGATACAACTGGAGGATGGACCGGCGACGCTGGCTTTCTTGATCGATACGACTGAACGTCATGAAACCGAACAGGCTTTGCGCCAGTCTGAGGAACGCTTTTCGCGGGCTTTTCATGCGCTGCCGATCCCGGTCTCGATCAGTACTTATGGGGAAGGCCGGCTCATCGATGCCAATGACGCCTTCTTGCGTCTCTTTGAGCACAGGCGGAGTGAAGCCATCGGCTTGACGGTGCATGAACTGGGATTGTGGGCTGAGGACGCAGATCGCAATGAGCTGCTTAATGCCTTGAAACGCGGGGAGCAAATACGAGCAAGGGAATGTCGTTATCGCACCCGCAATGGCCGTGTCGTCATCACTTCGGTTTCGGTGGAGCACGTAGAATTGCAAGGCTGGCCGTGTCTGATCTTCATCACGCAGGATCAGACGGCGCGATTGGATCTGGAGACCCAATTGCGGCACGCCCAAAAGATGGAGGCGGTCGGCCAACTTGCTGCCGGGGTGGCCCATGATTTCAACAACATCATGACCATCATCATGGGACATGCTGCCCTGCTGGAGCGTGGAACTACGAGTGAGGCCTATCTGCGTGAATCCGTGAGCGAGATCAAAACGGCCTCCGACCGGGCCGCCGTGCTAACCCGTCAGTTGCTTACTTTCAGCCGAAAACAGATCATGCAGTTGCGCGTCGTGGATCTGAATGAGATCATCAGGAACTTCTCCCGCATGCTTAATCGTTTGTTGGGGGAAAATGTTGCCGTGGATCTGCATTTCGAATCTTCACTGCCAGCTGTCAAAGCCGATGCGGGTATGGTGGAGCAGATTATCATGAATCTGGCGGTTAATGCACGGGATGCCATGGGCGGTGGGGGGCGGCTTTCCATCACTACTCGTCCAATCCTGGTACAAGCCAACCCAAGGCATCCGGAGCGGATTGGTAAATTCGTGTGCCTCGAGGTGGCCGACATTGGCGCAGGCATGGACCCAGCCACCATGAGCCGGATTTTCGAACCGTTTTTTACTACGAAGGAAGTGGGCAAGGGATCCGGGTTGGGGTTGGCCACCGTGTATGCCATTGTGGATCAGCATCACGGCTGGGTTGGGGTTGAAAGTACTCCGGGAGAGGGTAGCACTTTCCGGGTTTACCTGCCGGTAGCGCAGGAGCTGGCCGGACAAAGGCCCAAGTCAGATACTGTGATGATGGCCGAATCGAATCAGGCGACCATTCTGGTGGCCGAAGATGAGGCGGCGGTTTTGGGGCTGGTGACGGCGATCCTGAACCGCGGCGGCTACAAGGTGATCAGTGCTACCAGTGGGGATGATGCTTTTGTGCTTTGGGAAATGCATGAAGGCGAGATCGATCTGTTGCTGACCGATATGATGATGCCAGGGCATCTGTCAGGCCGTGGTTTGGCCGAACGCATCCATGCGCACCGACCGGAACTTCCGGTCATTTACACCAGCGGGTATAGTGTCGAGAGCGTGCGCGAAGGTTTGGTGCTGCGCGAAGGCGTCAATTTCCTGCCGAAACCCTACCCGCCTGCTACTTTGCTCAAGATGGTCAGTGGTTGTTTGGAGAACGCCAAAAGGGGAGTGAAACAAGAATCCTCCGAGGCTCGAAAAGCGTAGTTTTGATTGACAAGTAGTCAGACAGCAAGTCGCATGGTGGCATAAATACCAAGCTTATGCGAAACCTTTTTCTTTCTCTCGCCTATACCGTGGCTTTTACCGCCATGACCTTGATGACTGGCAATAAAGCCAAAGCCGCCGAACCCGACAAGAGCTGCTATGAGCTGCGTGTCTACTATGCCAATGAAGGCAAACTGGATGATTTACACGCCCGCTTCCGAGATCACACGGTCAAACTCTTCACCAAGCATGGGATGAAGAACATCGGTTATTGGGTGCCGCTGGATAATCCTGAGAACAAACTGATCTATATTCTTTCCTATCCCAGCCGGGAAGCCCGGGATTCCTCATGGAAGGCATTTGTCGCCGATCCGGAATGGAAGGAGGCTAAGGCGGCTTCGGAAAAGAACGGGGCGTTGGTCGCCAAGGTGGAGTCGACCTTTATGCAGGCAACGGACTACTCCAAGTTGGAACAGGCATATGATCTTCGGGCCATGAAAGCAGGCAAGAGTGAAGCTGCCCGGGTCTTCGAGCTTCGCACGTACACGGCGACACCAAACAATTTGGGTAATCTAAATGCCCGTTTTCGTGATCACACGGTCCGGCTGTTCACCAAGCATGGCATGACAAATATCGGTTACTGGAACCTGATGAAGGATCAGAAGGACGCGGATATCACGCTAGTTTATATCCTGGCCCACAAAAGCCGGGAAGCGGCCAAGGAAGGGTTTAAAGCATTTGGCACTGACCCGGAGTGGACGAAGGCACGCAAGGAATCAGAAGAAAAGGGTGGCGGGCCTTTGACCATCAAGGGCGGTGTGAAGTCGGTGTTCATGGTGCCGACGGATTATTCACCGATGCGTTAAGCAGTCGTTAGAAAGTTCGAAAAGGTTGAGGCGTGAGTGCGTCTCAACCTTTTCGTTTTTCAGCGTTCAAGTGGCGACAATTTGATCCGCCAATTCCTCGGCGGGATAGGTCCATATCTCCGCAAGTGTTGGGTGATAATGCGGCGTGGCTGCGAGTTCGTGAACGGTCATACGCTTGGCCATCGCGGTCAGGATCTCATGGATGAGTTCGCCGCCGACCGGGCCAACGCAACTGCCGCCCAGGATTTCACCGGTCTGCGGATGGGCGAGCAGTTTCACGAAACCGTGCATCGCTTCCATGATCATGGATTTGCCGTGATCGGCGAACGGATAGCTGGCAGCAAGGTAAGGGATGTTCTGCGCTTTCGCTTCCTTCTCGGTCAATCCCACGGTAGCCACCTGTGGGTCGGTGAAGATGATGCTGATGAGCAGACGGTAGTCCATCGTGCGCGGTTTGTCCGGCGAGATGATATTGTGCACCGCGGTCTCACCTTGTTGGATGGCGATGTGAACGATCTCATGCGGTCCGCAGCAATCACCCGCAGCATAGATATGCGGTATGTTGGTGCGTTGGAGCAGATCGGTGACGATCCGGCCCTTCTCCGTGTTCACGCCTGCTTTGTCCAGAGCGAGCGAGGCGGTGTTCGGTGAACGGCCTAACGCATGGAAAATTTCTTGGGCCACCACACGGACGGTTTTTCCCTCGTGCTCGAATTCGATGCCTTTCTGGCCGTTTTCGGTGAAGGCCAATTTCAGTTTCGTGCCGGTATATAAAGTCATGCCTTCCTTGCGGAAGACGGTTTCGATGACTTCGCCAGCATCGCTATCGCAGGCACTCATGATATGGGCGCTGCGCTGGATGAGGGTCACCTCGACATCGAAACGGGAAAGGAACTGGGCGAGTTCTACGGCGATCGCACCACCACCAAGTACGATGACAGATTTCGGCAGCTCCTTCAGATAGAGCACCTCATCGCTAGTGAGGTAACCGATATCTTTCATCTCCGGCAAAGGCGGCGGCGATACGATGGAGCCGGTGGAGATGACAAAAAATTTGGCAGTGAGTGTCTGACCATCGGAGAGCGCGATGGTGTGGGGATCCGTGAAGCGGGCGTAGGCGCGGTAGAGCTTGAAGCGGCCATCGTTCAATTGCTTCACGCGGTATTCGGAGAAATCCTTTATCATCGCCGCCTTGCGGGCCATTACCGCAGGAAAATCAAAACCCACTTCCGGGATGCGTAGTCCCCAGGTGGCGCCGTGCTCGGCGAGATGCTTCACCTCGGCGGCGTAGAGCAGCGCTTTGGATGGCATGCAGCCGCGCAGGATACACAGACCGCTCAATTCTTGCGCGCCATCGATGACACCAGTCTTCAGCCCTTTTGCCGCCGCTGTCCGCGCCGCGGCGTAACCGCCACTGCCACCACCGATGATGATGATGTCAAAATCATACGTTGCCTCGCTCATGGGGTGAGCATGCGAAGAACGGACGAAGAGCAAAAGGGCAAAGTATGCGTGGATTGGTGAAGCAGAAAACTGCAAAGGGTGGGGGAGGGATGACTATTTCATTGTGCGGGGCCTTCGCCTAGGCTTGACGCACTAATTTGTGACTCCTACTGAGCAATATCTGATCAAGTGCCGCTCCCTAGTGGAAGTGGTGGCGCAGCAGCATTCTCTCATCCAACAAGCCGCCGATGGCTTCGCGCAGACCATTCTGGCCGGGCGCATGGTGCATCTCTTCGGCTCCGGGCATAGCCGCATTTTGGTGGAGGAGATGTGGCCGCGTTACGGCTCATTCCCCGGGTTCAATCCCATCGTCGAGTTGTCGCTCAGCTTTCACAATCTGGTGGTGGGATCCAACGGACAGCGGCAGGCGATGTTCCTTGAGAACGTGAGCGGGTTGGCAGATCGCATCCTGCGGAATTTTGACATGACGCCTCAGGACTCGGCGTTGGTGGTATCCTCGAGCGGCTGCAATATCGTGCCGATCGAGATGGCGGAGGGATTCAAACAACGCGGTATCAAAGTCGTGGCGATCATCAGTCGCTTGCACTCGGAGGCGAGCAAGAGCCAGCACCCGACGGGCAAGAAACTGCAAGATTTCGCGGACATCGTGCTGGATACCGGCGCGCCAGTGGGGGATGCGATGGTGAGGATTGAGGGGCTCGATACCCCAGTAGCACCCGGCTCAACCGTAGGCGGTTGTCTGCTCGTTAATACCATCAAAGCCGAAGTCGCCGATCGACTCACCAAAGCGGGCAAGCCACCGAAGGTGCTCACAGCTGGTGCAGTGGTGGGCAAGGAGAAGGCCACGGAGTTGTTTGAAGCGGCCTATGACGAGCATGCGCGTCGCCTGGCGAAGCTCTACGAAAAGATTGGAGCCTGATATGAAGGAGAACCCATTGAGAACATCGGTTATAGGAAGTTATCCGTTCCCTGGATGGCTGGATTTTGCGTCGCAGAACTTGCCGCAGTTCGGCAAGGATGATCTGGCGGAATTGCAGGACGATGCTGTGATCGCGGCAGTGCATGATCAACTAGCAGCGGGATTGGATGTGATCACCGATGGTGAGCAGACGCGTTTGGATTTTAATCTTTCGTTCTACGGGTATATCCAGGGTATCGAACTGGAGTCGGCATCACCACGGCGGTTTGGTCCACCGGCGCATGATCAACGCGGGAAGCATCAGGTGACGGGTGATCTCTGTGCGCCCCGAGGCTTGGGGGCGGTGGAGGAATTCAAGCGGCTGCAGAAGGTGGCGAAGGCGTTGAAAGTGGATGCGGGGTTGACACTGAAGGCGAGCGTGCCCGGGCCTTACACCTTGAGCGGGCGGTTGCTGCCGAATAAACAATCTGCGGATCGCTACGCGCTGACGGAAGCATTGCTGCCGCTGGTGCGGAAGGAACTCGAAGAACTCGTGGCGGCCGGATGCAAGGAGATCAGCGTGGATGAGCCCTCCATGAGTTGCTACGCCTACAAGGAAGATACGAAACGGTTCGTGGATATCTTCAATCGTACCGTGGAGAGTGTGACGGGCAAGACACGGATGTGCACGCATCTGTGCTTTGGGAATTACAAGGCGCGCGCCGTGGGGCTACGCCGCATCAGCCCGATGTTCCCGGCGTTTCTCGACATGAAGGCCGACGAGATGCATGTGGAGATGGCGAGCCGCGAGTTCGCGGAGATCGAACTGATCGCGGACATCGCCAAGCGCATGGATGTGGCGGTAGGTATCATCGATGTGAAGAGCTATTACATCGAGACGCCCGAGGATGTGGCCAACCGGGTGAAACTGTGCCTCAAGTATGCTCCGGCTGAAAAATTGGTGTTCGCGCCGGATTGCGGTTTGAGCCAGACGGCGCGCTGGGCGGCAAAGAAGAAGCTGGCGAACATGGTCGCTGGGGTAGGGCAGATTAGAAGGGAACTGGGGCTTTGAGCGAGATGACCAATGACCAAATCCGAATGACGAAGGAATGAGCAATGTCGAATGACCAGAGTAATTCGATGCCCGGAGTGATCCTTGGAGATTTGTCATTGCGTCATTCCTTGGGCATTCGGGCTTTGTCATTCGTCATTCCCGGAGGTGCCTTTGTTTAAGCCGGCTGCACAAAAAGGGGAGGTGTTTATCGCCGATGTAAACGCTAATCAGTCCGATGCCTCCGGGTTCCATCTTTGGTGGCTGGGGCAGAGTGGTTTCCTGCTGCAATGGCGCGGTAAACACCTGCTGTTCGATCCCTACCTTTCGGATTCCCTGACCAAAAAGTATGCCGCGACAGACAAACCGCATACGCGGATGACGGAGCTGGTGGTCGGACCTGAGCGATTGGACTTTGTGGATGTGGTGACCTCGAGCCACAATCACACGGATCATCTGGACCCGGAGACATTGCAGCCATTGGTGAAGGTGAATCCCCGGCTGGTTATGGTCTGTCCGGAGGCAAACCGGACAACGGTTAGAGAGCGAAGCGGCTTGCCGGATAAAAGGATCAAAGGTCTGGATGCTGGGCAGAGTGCGTCCGTGGATGGATTTGAGTTTCATGCGATTCCAGCGGCCCATGAGAAGCTGGATAAGGACAAGGACGGGCGGCACATCTACTTGGGGTTCGTCGTGAAGTTCGGTTCGTGGGCGATTTATCACAGCGGGGACACCATGTTATTTGACGGCATGGTGGATATCTTGAAGCCGTTCAAAATTGATGTGGCGTTTCTGCCTATCAATGGGCGCGCTCCAGAACGACGCGTGGCGGGCAATCTCTGGGGGCGTGAGGCGGCGCAATTGGCGAAGGATATCGGAGCGAAGACGGTGATTCCGTGTCACTACGACATGTTCAGTTTCAACACGGCCACGACTGAGGAATTTGAACGGACCTGCAAAGAAATCGGGCAGGAGTATCGGGTGCTGCAGAACGGGGAGAGGATGTAGGGAAGCTCAAAATCCCAAGCTCAAAGCCCAAAGGGAATTTCAATTGAGAAGCTCCAAAGGTTTTTGAGGCCACTATTTTCCTTGTCTATCATTCGGGCAGGGGGAGGATGCGGTTATGCGCACCAAAATAGCTTCTTTGTTTTCTATCGCCTTGATGTTTCTGTTGTGCGGCTGCCTGGAGTTCGAGGAGCAGAGCATGTCCTACCGGTATGATGAGAAGACGGACACGCTTTATATCTTTCAGGATTACCGGGGCATCACCACTGATAGCGGGGGGAGGCTGAGCGCGGATGAAGTGCAACAGTTGGAATCAGTCTTAAAGACGCAGCGGACATTCTTTTTCGCCAACTGGATACTTGAGTATAACCGGGAAGAATTGCTGAAACACCGCAAGGAGCTGAAGAACCCACCTGCAGATGAGACATCTAAGCTGAATGAGGAAGAGCGAAAGAAGTATGTCGAACTGCTGGATTTGGCGATGGCAAACGTTAAGGTTGAGAATGGTCCGTTTTATTTTGATACAGAGAAACGTTTGTGCGGAGTGCAGAAAGTTACGGTACAAAAGCTGTCCGAATTGATCCGTAGCGCCAATAGTATCATCCCCCTGGCCGTCAAAGACTCGATCAAGGACGAAGAGAATGTCGCTTTAAAAGCGGAGCTCGTGAAAATGCTCGATAAGCGCAAAGAATTTATCTGGCTGGAGAAGAACACTTTGAATTGGGTGTGGCCGATGACGCAGGCCGACTATGACAAAAACTTCGGTGCCAATGGCGAAGAGAAGCATGCTCTGGAGGCTTTCAAAAACTCCGGAGGTCGGATTGAATTCAACGATAATGAAGTCCAGTTCCAAATCGGAGCTACAACAGACAGAGTCACTACACTGGCAAAACCGGTGGCCAAGGAGGAGAAGGATTACAAGGGCTACAAACCCAATGTCGTTGATGAAGTCAGGAAGCGCGCGGTCATCTTGGAGAAGTTCGATGTGGAGGCGGCGCGGAAGGAGTTTTTGAAGTAAGTAGAATCCTGCGGGACAACCAAAAAACGTCTTTTCAGGAGGTGATTTCATCAGCATGATGCGGGAAATCAATCCATGAAATTGTCTTCCATCTGGTCGTTATTCATCGCAGCTATTCTATTTGCTGCTGTTTCGGTGTTGTCGGCAGCGCAGCCATTGAAGGTGCTTATGATCACGGGTGGTTGCTGCCATGATTACGAGAACCAGAAGAAAATCCTGAGCGAAGGCATCTCTGCGCGGGGCAATGTGACCTTTGACATCGTGCATGAGGGGCCGGGGCCGAGTGACAAAGCTGCCCGCGATCACATGATCAGTGTGTATCACAACAAGGATTGGGCCAAGGGATACGATTTGATCCTGCACAATGAATGCTTCGGGAATGTGACGAATGTGGCCTTTGTGGAGGGTATCACTGCCGCGCATAAGGCCGGTGTGCCGGCCGTGATGCTGCATTGCTCTTCACACAGCTATCGTAATGCGGCGACGGAAGAATGGCGCCAATGCGTGGGCATCACTTCGGTGAAGCACGAGAAGCGTCGCGACCTGGTCATCAAGACTATCAAGGGCGATCACCCGGTGATGAAAGGCTTCCCGGAAACTTGGGACAATCCTGATGATGAGCTGTACATGAACGTCAAGGTGTGGCCGAACACGGTTCCACTGGCCCAGGCTTACGGGCAGGATAGCAAGAAAGATCACGTAGTGATCTGGGTGACCACCTATGGCAAAGCCAAAGTATTCAGCACGACGCTGGGTCATCAGAACGCTACGATGTCCAGTCCGGTTTATCTGGACTTGGTGACGCGTGGGTTGCTCTGGGCTTGCAACAAGCTGAATGACGACGGCACACCGAAAAAAGGTTATGAAGCGGTGAAGAGGTAAACTTAAGGTTAACTTTTAGGCAGCAACAGACGTCTGAATCTAATAACGACTCCAACTACACATGAAGAAAACAATCCTGACTCTCGCAGTGCTGGCCGGCGCCTTGCAGCTGGCTTTAGCAGACGTGAAGCTTCCAGCTATTTTCAGCGAACACATGGTCTTGCAGCAAGAGGCACTTGTGCCTGTGTGGGGGTGGGCTGATGCTGGGGAACAGGTGACCGTGGAGCTCGCGGGCCAGACCAAGACCACGGTGGCAGATGCGAATGGCAAATGGATGGTCAAGCTGACCAAGCTGAAAGCCGCCGAGGGCGAGACGCTGGTGGTTAAGGGTAAGAACAAGTTGACGGTGAGCGATGTGCTGATCGGTGATGTGTGGATCTGCTCCGGCCAGTCGAACATGGGTATGACGGTGAGCCGCAGCAAAGATTTTGACCAAGAGAAGGCGGCGGCGAAGTTCCCGCAATTGCGCATGTTCACGGTGGAGAGAAATTCCACGGCCGAGCCGCAGGAAGATTGCAAAGGACGCTGGGAACTGACGACGCCGGAGAACGTGGGCTACTTCTCGGCGGCAGCGTATTTCTTTGGTCGTGAGTTGCATCAGGAGCTCAAAATTCCGATCGGTCTTATCAACACCTCTTGGGGCGGGACTTCGATCGAAGCTTGGACGAGCATGGAGGCCCAGTCGAAGCTGAAGGAGTATCCGGTCATCTCGGAGTCTTGGGCGAAAGCCACGTCGACGCCTTATGATGAGAAGGCGGCGATGGACAAATATAACAAGGCCGTGGCCGCCCACCGTGATAATGTCAAAAAAGCCAAGGCGGCCGGTAAAGCGGCTCCACGTGCACCACAGAAACCCGCGGACCCGCGCTTGAACCAAAATTACCCGGCCAACCTGTTCAATGGCATGGTGGCACCGTTGATCCCCTATGCGCTGAAAGGCGGCATCTGGTATCAGGGTGAGAACAATTCCAACAAGAGCTTTGCGAATTTGTATAGCCTGCAACTGGAGACGATGATCAAGGATTGGCGCAGCCGTTTCGGAGCCGATTTTCCATTCGCCTGGGTGCAATTGCCTGACTTTAAGGCTCCGCAAAAGGAACCGGTGGAACCCAGTGGCTGGGTGACGGTGCGTGAGGAGATGTTGAAGGCTTTGAAGATTCCCCGCACCGGTATGGCCATCACGCTGGGATTGGGCGAAGAGAAAGATATCCACCCTAAGAACAAGCAGGATGTGGGCAAGCGCTTGGCGATGTGGGCGCTGGCTGATGTCTACCGTCAAAAGGGTGTGGCCGCATCCGGACCGATCCCGGCTAGTGACAAGCAGAAGAGCGGCGAGATCGTCATCACGTTCAAGCACACAGATGGCGGCTTGGAAGCCAAGGGCGGCGAGCTAAAAGGTTTTGCCATTGCTGGTGAAGACAAAGTCTGGAAGTGGGCGCAAGCGCGGATCGATGGCGACAAGGTGATTGTGTCACATCCTGACATCAAGAAGCCTGTGGCCGTGCGCTATGCCTGGGCGGCAAATCCAGTTTTCAGTCTTTATAACGGGGCCGGTATCCCGGCGACCCCGTTCCGCACGGACGATTGGGAGTAAGTCCGGGCGGTGGTGGTGCCGGGCAAACATAAAACAAGGGGGGGGGAATTGTGTTTGTCGTGTTGCCTGTGGGGGTGGATTACCACTCCAAGCGGATGCCGGTAGTGACCTTCACGCTGATGGGAATCAATACATTGATCCACATCGCGTCCATGGTCATGTATTTCAAGAACGAGGAGATGTATGACTGGTGGGTGAACACCTTCTGGCTCGCACCTGCTTCTGCCCCTTGGTACGCCTATTTTACCACTATGTTTGTCCATGCAGATATCTTTCATCTGCTGGGTAATATGGTCTTCCTCTTTCTCTTTGGCTCATGCGTGGAGGATATGGTGGGGCGTTGGCGTTACTTGGCCTTTTACCTCGCGGCAGGTATGGTCGCGGCTTTCAGCCATATCGCGCTGACGCCAGATCATTTTGATTCTATTCTGCCATTGGGCGGAGCGTCTGGCGCGATCTCCGCCTGCATGGGGGCGTTTGTTTTGCTGGTGCACAAGATGCGGGTGGAGTTTCGCTACTTCATTTTTCTCTTTTTCCGATTCTGGATTGGGGAGTTCACCGTTCCGGCCTGGTTGATGATGACCTTTTGGTTTGGTAGTGATGTGTTGGGGGCGATCACTGATGATGGCAGTGGTGGTGGCGTGGCATTTGGAGCGCATATCGGCGGCTTTGTGATGGGTATGCTGTTCACGTTGGCCATGAAGCCCATCTTGCGACGCGAGGAGGCAAGGGAGTGGGAAGCGGAGAATCAACCGGAAGCGACAACTGAGGAAGCGATCAGTCCCATCCCGACAGATGCCCTGATCCATATCATCGATAATGGGGTGCAGGCGGGTCCCTATACCTTGGGGGAACTTTGGCAGTATGTGCAGACGGGGCAAATATCCCGCGAATCGCTCTACTGGTATGAGGGGTTGCCGGATTGGAAGAAGCTGGAAGACGTGTTTTAGCCAGGGCGAGGAGGTTGTTTTTTATGGCTTGCGGGCAGGGCTCCGTTCAGGGATGAAGTGGGGTGTTACACCATTATGCAAAAGTTGCCACGTCGTCTGACTCTTTTGGCTGTCCTTTGTTGGCTTGGTTTGGGGCACGCCTCTATCACCTCGGCAGAAACCAACACCAATGAGCCCGTGAGGGGCCCCTTTTTCTCCGGGACCATCCGTGGACCGAAATCAAACGATGCCATCGCGATGCGGGGTATCGTGGCGATATTGGGCGAGAAAAAGGATGCCTTCATATGCTACGACATGGACCTGATGCGCGTCTCAATGGCTTGGCGGGGAGAGTTCCTCGAATTTGGAAATACGCTAACACAAATCGCCTGGCCACCACCACCGCAAGTGAAAGGGGATGACGTTTTTTCGACCAAGCCACTGCCGGGTTGGGGCGATAAGCAGGGTAGATTTTTCGATCCGCGTAACGATCAACAAGGGCCCTTGCCGAAAGCTTGGGCGCATTATGAAGGGCTTTACGTCAATGGGCGTGAAGTGGTGTTGAAGTATTCCGTGGGTGATGCCGTGGTCTTGGAGTGCCCGGAATTTCATCAGACAGCCGGCTACGATGTCTTTACCCGGACCGTGCAATTCTCCAAGACGGTTCGCAATCAATTCATCAACTTGATGGCACTGGAGAATCCGAAGATCGAGAAGCAAGGCACCTCACTGATCATCACGGATGAAGTGGCGAAGCGGAAACACCTGCTGATCGTTGATGGGTCTGTGGGTGTCGAATGGGTGACGAAAGATGGACAGATCACGTTGAAATTGGGGAAGGTCACCGGGAATCGGCCGGTGCGCATCGCGATAGCAACCATGAAGCTGGAGGATGCGAAACCGAAACTGGTGTGGCCGGAGTTGAAGCCTATGCGGTATGACTTGCATCAGTTGACCAAAGGAGGGGCGGCGGCTTGGACGGAAACAATCCAGACCAAGGGCGTGCGCGCCGAGGACAAGGAACCTTACGTGGTGGATACCATCACCGAGCCAGTAAACAACCCGTATAACTCGAAGACTTTCTTTGGCGGGTTTGATTTTCTTTCAGATGGACGTATGGCCATTTGTACATTCCATGGGGATTTATGGCTGGTTTCGGGTGTGGATGACAGCTTGTCCAACATAACTTGGAAACGCTATGCCACCGGGCTGTTTCAGCCGCTAGGGGTCAAGGTGGTGAAGGATGAGGTCTATGTGCTGGGGCGCGATCAGATTACGAGATTGCATGACCTTAACAAGGACGGCGAAGCTGATTTCTACGAGAACTTCAATAACGACACAGTGGTGACGGCAAATTACCACGAGTTCTGTCTGGACCTGCATACGGATTCCAAGGGAAACTTTTATTATGCCAAGGGTTCGCCTTGGCAGCCGGACGTGACGTCCCCGCATCAAGGATGCCTGATCAAGGTCTCTAAGGACGGTTCGAAGATGTCAGTCATTGCGACCGGATTGAGGGCGCCGAACGGGATGACGGTAGGGCCGCATGACGAGATCACTGTGAGTGATAATCAGGGCCATTGGATGCCGGCTAGCAAGTTGAACTGGATACAGCCGGGCGGCTTCTACGGCATGGTACCGGCGGCTCATCGCGACATCAAATTCACACGAGATGGCACGAACTTCGTGGCGAATCCAAGCAATCCCGCCGAGCGTAAGAAATTCGAGTTCAAGGCATGGGACAAGGTCGCGCCCATGGCCGAGGGTTATGATAAACCGGTGTGCTGGTTGCCGATGAACATGGATAACTCCAGCGGCGGACAGGTCTGGGTGACCAGTAGCAAGTGGGGTCCGCTCAAGGATCATCTGCTTTTCATGAGCTACGGGAAGTGCACGCTTTTCGAGGTGATGTTCCATGATATGGGTGTGAACAAACAGGCGGCGATGGTGCAGCTGCCTTTGAAGTTTTACAGCGGCGTGATGCGCGGGCGGTTCAATCCCAAGGACGGACAGCTTTACGTCTGCGGGCTGAAAGGCTGGCAGAGCAGTGCCACGCGAGACGGCGGGTTTTACCGGGTGCGCTACACCGGTCAGGCGGCACAATTACCAGTGGCGTTCAGGGCCACTGCTGACGGCATGTCGGTGACTTTTAGCCAGCCTTTGGATGCCAAGTCCGCCGGTGATGCGGGCAATTTTGCGGCCGAGAGATGGAATTATAATTGGACGGGTGGATATGGCTCTCCAGAGGTTTCAGTGGATGACCCATCCAAGAACAAGCACGATAAACTGGAGGTCACGGGAGCGAAATTACAAGCGGATGGCAAAACAGTGGTGTTGACCATCAAGGACATGAAACCGGCGGATCAGCTCAAGCTGAAGTTCAACCTGGACGCAGCGGATGGTTCAGAAGTGGCCCAGGAAATATATGCCACCGTACCCCGGTTGGAGACGAATTAATGAACTGTTTTTGCGTGCGTGGTGTCCATTAACCCGTTAAACATTGAGTCATCCAGATTTGCTCTGACACGAAACCTATGTTCAAGAAATCACATTTACTCATCGCCAGCCTGCTGGCAGTCACTGCTGCCTACGCGGCAGAACCCGGCAAGATCGGTTACCAAGACACGCCCATCATTCCGGGCACCAAATGGCACGTCCATGATGGTGAGCGCCCGCAACCGCGGGTAGTGACTCCGGGCAAGACGTTCAGCCACATGGCGCCGGCGCCCTCAGATGCCACGGTGCTTTTTGACGGCAAAGACCTCTCCAAGTGGGAGTCCGCTAAAGGGGGCGAAGCCAAGTGGAAAGTAGAGGATGGTTACATGGAGGTCGCGCCGAAGGCGGGCAGCATCCAGACGAAAGAGAAGTTTGCGGATTTCCAGTTGCACATCGAGTTCGCTACCCCCTCCAAAGTCGTGGGTGATAGCCAAGGCCGCGGCAACAGCGGCATCTTGATGAATGGCATCTACGAGGTGCAGGTGCTTGATTCCTATAACAATCCGACTTATCCCGACGGTCAGGCTGGCGGTCTCTATGGCCAGACCCCTCCTTTAGTGAATGCCAGCAAGCCGCCGGGCGAGTGGCAGAGCTATGACATCATCTTTGAATCCCCGCGCTGGGACAAAGACGGTAAAATCGAGAAGAAGGCTGCAGTGACTGTCATCCACAATGGTGTGGTGCTGCATCATCGTAGAGAGTATCAAGGTACGACTCCTCACAAGCGGAACGGTGATTACAGCAAGGTGCATGCGCCGGAGATGTTCATCCAGTTGCAAGATCACAACAACCCGATGCGTTTCCGTAACATTTGGATCCGCTCCATCGGCGAATACGACAAGCCGTAAGCCGGTTTGACATGCTTTACAGAAAGACGGCCTTGAGTGGCCGTCTTTTTTTGTCGGTTGATTCCAAGAAAAATCATGGAACCTTGCGGCTGGTTCAATAATCCTAACCGCAGTCAAAGCAGATATGGCAAATACGCAATCAGGTCATCCATCCGCGCTTGGTCCCGTCACTTCGGGAATCCCCAAGCGCATCCGCACCAAGCGGGCCACGAAGCACGACGTCATGGTAAAGCATGGGGTGGGGGAAACGGCGGCTGCCCCTGAGCCGGGATTCAGCTTCAAACTTAAACCGAATGAGATCGCCAAGCATCTCAACCGTTTTGTCATCGGGCAGACTGAGGCAAAGAAGGTTTTGAGCGTGGCGTTGTGTGATCACTTCCAGCATGTGCGGATGACCTTGGAAGGGAATGCCGCGCCGTTCTACCAGAAGCAGAACGTGTTGCTGCTCGGACCGACCGGTGTGGGCAAGACGCATCTCATCCGCTCGGCGGCAGAATTGATCGGGGTGCCGTTTGTGAAAGCGGATGCCACGAAGTTTTCCGAGACTGGTTACGTGGGTGGCGATGTGGATGATCTCGTGCGTGATCTGTTACGGCGTGTGGGTGGCGATGTGAAGAAAGCGGAGCACGGCATCATCTATCTTGATGAGGTGGATAAACTGGCGACTCGGGGTGAGAGCGGAGGGCGTGATGTTTCCGGACGAGGGGTGCAGACGAATCTGCTCAAGTTGATGGAAGATGGCGATGTGCCAGTGGTGTCACCGAACGACATGACCGGCCAGCTTCAGAATGCCATGGCGGCGATGCGGGGTGGTGGTGTGCCGCAGGCGGAGACCATCAATACGCGTCACATCTTGTTCATCGTGAGTGGAGCTTTTTCAGGAATGGATCATATCATCCGGCATCGCCTGATACAGACAGAGAAGCCTGCGAAGGTGGAGCGGATGAGTGTGGATGACCTTTACACCCAAGCGGCGACTTCGGACCTTATTCAATATGGGTTGGAGCCCGAATTCATCGGGCGTCTGCCAGTGCGTGTGGCTTGTCATGGGCTCGATACTGATGATTTGTTTGATGTCTTGCGCAAGAGCGAGAGCAGTCTGATTCATCAATACGAACGGGCGTTTGCTGCGTATGGTATCGAAGTTGAGTTCAAGGACGATGGGTTGCGGCGGTTGGCACAGAAGGCATCCGAGGAGAATACGGGGGCGCGTGGTTTGATGACCGTGTGCGAGCAAGTATTCCGCGATCTGAAATTCAGACTACCGACGAGCAAAGTGAAGCGGTTCACGGTGACGGCGAAGCTGGTAGATGATCCAAAGAGTGAGTTGAAGCGATTGCTTAAAGGTTAGAGATTCATCGAAAAGAAAAGGCGGGATGCGTTGAGCATCCCGCCTTTGTAGTTTAAATCGTTGCGTAATTAGCCACGCATATCCTCAGGATTGATGCCGTTGGCTTGGCACCATCTCTGGTAGGCGAATGGGGAGATCTCGCTAGGCTTGATCTCGCTGCGACCGCCCCAGAAAACGTTCGTGTAGCTCACCGGAATGCCGATGCTCTCAAGATGTTGGTCGATGGCGGCCTTGTGGGCGAGGACCAGTTTCTTATCAGTGCCATGGGCCACACCCATGATGTTCACGTTCTTGAACTCCGGACCGCCTTCGCGCCAGTAGGCGTGGGTCATGATATGGTGACGACCGACCTCGCTGCCGGCTTCGAGTTCGCGGCCGGCCGGAACCGCCCAGTGGAAGAGGGCGTTGTAACGGGTGACCTGCTCACCGGTGGCGAGTGTTTTCACATGTTCCAAGAAGGTAGAGAAGCGGCCGATGACCTTGCGTTGGTTCAGATCTTCGGCGACGCGGTAAAATTCATCCAGCGGCACACCGGCTTCTTCCGCGCGGGAATCCCAGATGTTGGGGACGAGTTCATTCGATTCGAACTCACGTTTGATGGCTTCGAGGATACGCCATTCGTGATCACTCAATGTGACGATGGCGACCTTGGTGGCTTCTGCGGGTACATCAGCTTTGCTGCCCGGCTCCATGCCTTTGCGGCGAACATGGCCGACTCCGAGAGCGAAGAGGCGCTTGGCTGGCATCACACGGAAATGCTGGCCGCCGATCTTCTTCAAGAGCCACTCGCAATGCTTATGTATGGAGTAGCCTTGGGGTACCTTCAATGTGGTCCAGAGACGATACGTAGAGCCTGCGGTGACGGCGTCCGTGGAACGGGTTACTACGTGACCGGAGAAGGGGTCTTGTTGGAAAAGATAATCAAAAGCGGCATCCAGTTTTTCGTTCGGCACTTCCCAGGCGACGAGCGCGCCTTCGGCAAGATTCGTTGCGAGCAAGGTTTGGCGGACGCGGCGGATGGTGCCCGCCTCCAGCATGGCGCGGATGCGCTCGATGACGACGGGTAATTCCACGCCGGAAAGGCGGGAAATTTCGCCCAGCGGGTCACGCTGGAAACCTTGAATCTGATCTTCCGACACCGCGAGAATCTTCGCGTTGATGGGGTCAGCCACATTTACGGGGATACTGGCTACGGTCATAATACAAAAATAATGACGTTAGCTTGGCGCATGAGATTCATCCGGCAAGCCAAATGCTATGGAAATAGCACCCTTTTTTAACTCCAGTAAAACGAAATGCTGAGCACTCACTTCCTGTTGATGCGAGATTATCCTTGGCATTTTAGACAGCGAAGCGTAACACCCTTTCAGCTCTTTGAAAAAGCCGGTCTGAGTCAGCCCGGTGTCAATGCAATCAAGTGTCAGGGAACCCTGTGAGATTCGGGGACGGTTGCGCCACTGTAACAGGTTACAAACTCCCATAAGCCACTGCCCAGCGAAAGCAAAGCGGGAAGGCGGGAGTGAGGTTTGAAGCCTGAAGTCAGGATATCGATTTGATTGCTCTCGTCCGCTCCAGTGTTTGCTGGGGCACTTCTCCGTCAAAGAGAAGGATGGGGCCAGCCAGTTCTGCTCGGGCGGAGCTGAATCTGTCGAATGCCTTCATTCTCCATTTTGCGGAAGTGAAGGTTTTTTGTTTTTCGGGATATCCCGTTGCAAGCCGCCCTTATTTCCCTCTGGTCTCGCCATAACTACAACTGCCGCCGAGTGCGGCGATATGGAAAGATCAGTGAACATGCGTCAGTTAGCCCTGCCGGTAATCGCCGGCCTTACGGTGACCTCAGCGGTCGCCCAAACCACACCACCTGCCAATTCGGAAACCAACCGGATGACCGAGGTTGTCATCACCGCCACCAAGATCGCCCAACCCATCGAGCAAACTGCGGCAGCAGTGAGTATCATCAGCCGGGCAGACATCGAGGAAAAGAAGTTCAGCAATCTCGCTGAAGCTCTCGAAGATATCCCATCGCTCTCGGTCGTGCGTAACGGTACCCCGGGACAGGTGACCTCAGTCTTTCTGCGGGGCACGGAAAGCAATCACACCTTACTCACGGTGGATGGCCGTCGTTTGCCGTCCAATCTTGCTGGTGGGTTTTATTACGAAAACCTGACGCTCGATAATGTGGACCGCATCGAGGTGGTGCGCTCGCCATCATCTTCAATTTATGGCGGTGATGCCATCGGCGGGGTGATCAACGTCATCACGCGTACGGGCCGGGGATTGCAAAAGCCGGAGCATGAAGTCTCGTTTGAAGGCGGTTCGTTCCATACGTTCCGTGAATCGGCGTCCAGCCGTGGGGCGATCGGTAAGTTCGATTACTCAGTGGGCTTGTCGCATTCAAACGCGGAGTATCCGCGCGAGAACAATGACTTCCGCTTGAGTACGTTGCGCAGTTCGTTGGGTTACGAGGCCACAGATGATATGTATTTCGATCTCAAGACCTCTTATCTGCAATCCTACGGTGGCTCACCGAATACAGTCGGTTTTCCTAGCCTGGGTGCAAAACTGAAGCGCGAGGCGGTGAACATATCACCGGGCGTCACTTGGGATTACTCTGAGATGCTGCAGAGCAAGCTGTATTACAGCTATGATCATCAGTTCCAACCCTCAAAGGACCCGTCTTTTCCGGCACCTTTTGCCATCAACCGTTTGACCATTGATGCGAACCGCGTGGAGTGGCAGAACAATCTACATCCCGCAGAGAACTGGCATATCGTCGCTGGGTTTGATTACCAAGATACGCATGCGGAGCGTACTTCGGATGGTGTGAAGAATATCGATGAGAACCTGAGTTCTTTCGGTCTCTACGCGCAGAACCAGTGGTCTCCGCTTGATCGGGTTTGGATCCAGAACTCCATCCGATATGATATGTTCTCGGATTATAATAATGCGGTGACTTGGCGGCAGGGCGTCTCTTGGCGAGTGCCGACGGTGGATACGTTGCTCTATGGGAATGTCTCCCGTTCTTTCAGCCCACCGACCATCCAAGACCTTTACTTCCCGTTCAGCGGCAATCCGAACTTGAAGCCGGAGCGTGCCTTGAGCTGGGAGATCGGGGCAGATCAGGACTTCGCGGAAGGCAAGTTTGGAGCTTCTTTGGTGTGGTTTCAAAACAACTACAAGGACTTCATCGAACTAAATCCGGCGTTCTTCCCGGTGAACGTGCCGGAGGCGACGACGGAAGGTGTGGAGACAGCCTTTCGGTGGGTTCCGTGTGACAAGTTCAGTGCCCGATTCAGCTACACCTACACAACTGCCACGGATGACTTCGACAACCGGCGGTTGATCCGGCGCCCGCGCCATCAGGTGAAGGGGGATATCCGCGTGAAGCCGATCGAGCAAGTGGTCGTGACCGCCGGTCTTAGCTGGAACATGGATCGTGAAGAGGCGGCCTTCCCGGCCCCGTTCTTCACGCGGACGAATCTGGTCAGCGAAGATTATCTGACTGTGCGTGCAGCGGTGACATGGCAGGTGAATGAACATCTCGAACTTTGGGTGAAGGGTGAGAATCTCAATGATGACCAATACCAGCAAGTCGCGGGATTCCCTGCTTTGCGCGCGGCAGCCTATGGTGGTATGCGCGTGAAGTTCTGATCTGATCCTGAGGAACAATGTCCGAATCGATTCTCATAGCATGGAGCGGTGGAAAGGACAGTGCCTTGGCGCTGCATTCCATTCGCCGCTCCAGTGCTTATGTGGTTGAGGCGTTGGTCACAACGTTTCATCACGGTCGCGACCGGAATGCGATGCACGGCATCGCGCGGGAAATCATCCAAGCGCAGGCACTTGCATTGGGTTTGCCACTGGTGGAGATGTGGCTGAACGAAGGCGCGAGCAATGTGGAATACGAGCAGGCTTGGGGCGATGCTCTCCGAGCATATCGTGAACGAGGAATACGTAAGGTGGTTTATGGTGATTTGTTTCTGGCAGATATCAAAGCGTATCGTGATCAGTTCATGACGCGACTCGGAATGGAAGCGGTCTATCCGCTCTGGAATCGTGACACCAAGAAGCTGGCGTTGGAATTTATCGAGCAAGGGTTTCGTGCCAAGCTGGTCTGTGTGGACCCGAAGCAGATCAATGAGAGACTGGTGGGGCGGGAATTTGATGCGGGACTGCTCTGGGATCTGCCGATGAGTACGGACCCGTGCGGTGAGAATGGAGAGTTCCACACGCTGGTGTATGCGAGCCCGGATTTTTCGGGTGGACCGCTGAAGTTGGAGGAAAGAGAGCGTTACAAGCGGAATGGTTTTGCGTACGTTGACTATCAACTCGCTGAGGCGAGTAAATGATGAGTCAAAACGCAGTAGTATTATGGACGGGTGGGAAGGATTCAGCGCTGGCGATGTTTCTGGCGTTGAAGCGCGGCATTAAGGTGAGGGAGTTGGTGACTTTTGCTCCGCCGGATGCAGATTTTTTGGCGCACCCACTGGCGGTGATGTCCATGCAAGCACTGGCGATGGCCTACAAGCATCGGGTGCTGAATATCGAGGCGCCTTATGAAGAGGGATATCGGAAGCAGTTGGAGATGCTGAAGAGTGAGGGGGTGGGCATGCTCATCACCGGGGACATCGATGAAGTTGGTGGGCAGCCTAATTTTATCCGCACAGTAGCCGAACCGCTCGGGTTGGAGGTGTTGACGCCTTTGTGGAAGAAGTCGCGATGGGACCTGATGGGGGCGCTGTTATCGGCCGGATTTCACGTCGTTTTTTCCTGTGTCAAACCGGTGGGGCTGACTCCAAATTGGGTGGGGAGAAGGATTGACCGCAAGGCGTTGGAGGAGCTGGCGCAGTTGCACAAGGACTCCCGCTTGGATGTCTGCGGTGAGCAGGGAGAATATCACACGCTGGTGCTGGATGGGCCGGGGTTTGACCGGCGACTGGAACTCGGCGAGACGCTGGTGGTGAATCGTGGTGACCTGGCGTATCTGAAAATCTTGCAGGCGCGTTTGCTTTTGTCCAGTGAGCCGCCGACGGAGGCCGAATTGAATTTCGCCCTGCCACGTGAGATGGCGCACCCGACGAAGACGAAGCGGTGCAGCCAGTGCGGCAAGCCATTCTTTTGCGGGCCGGGGCAGGGCGGGGGCGAGTGCTGGTGTCAGGGTCTGCCGGCGATCGGACCGATTGCCGGACCTGATGTGGATTGCATGTGCCCGCAGTGTCTGGTGCAAAAAGCAAATGGCTGAAGCGACGCAAAGCATCACTTCAGCCATCGGTAAAAGATAAGTCTTTAAATGCTGATCGTGGTCTCAAACACGAAGTCAGCCGGACCATTCAGGGAGACGTCGGTGAAACCGCCGTTGGACGCCTTGAAACCGACTTCCAACATATCGCCGCCCTGCACCTGAACCTTCACCGGTGAGGTGAAGCCGTGTACCTTGGCTGAGATCATCGCAGCGGCGCTGACGCCGGTGCCGCAGGCGAGCGTCTCGCCTTCCACACCGCGCTCATAAGTTCGCACGCGGATGAAGTTCGGTCCCTTCACTTGCACGAAATTCACATTGGTTCCACGCGGCTTGAAGTGTTCGTGGAAGCGGACTTCTGGTCCGACCTGGCAAACCATCGCCTGATCGGCATCGGGCACGAAGAGAATGGCGTGCGGGACGCCGGTATTCAGCGAGTGGATGGCGGTCGAGCCCATGGTCAATGGCACTTGCTCATCCAGCTTCAGGTCCTTAGGCGTGGTGAGGTTTACGGTCACACGATCACCTTTGAACGTGGCACTGATGACACCAGCGACCGTCTCGAATGAGGTGTGGTCTTTGGCCCCGGTCAGCTTCTGGATGTAGCGCGCGAAACAACGGGCGCCATTGCCGCACATCTCGGCAACGCTGCCATCGCTGTTATAGAATTGCCAGGCCCAGTCTGCCTTTCCCGAATCGCAGGGGACGAGGAGCATCAAGCCATCCGCGCCGATACCGCGCTGCCGGTGGCACAACTGGACAACCTGCTCACGCGTGAGCTGGATATCCCGCGCGCGGTTGTCGATGAGAATGAAATCATTCCCGGCCCCGTTCATCTTGGTCACTTTCAAAGTCATGTGGTCGCAAACTACTCAAAGTCCTTAAAAAGACAAGTAGGGGGCAGCACTGATTTCGCAGGACTTAATTGATGCCGAACTTCCTGACAGCAAGCAGGATGGTAAGGCTTGAGTCGGATAGCTTAACTGCAGAGCGGGTATTCAAGGCGACAAGGCAGTGAGTCTGCCGGTCGGTGGGAGGGTTCTTCCTTACTTGTTCTATGGCAATGGTTTGTGCTTATTTGAATGGGGTTCATTAGCCCGGCTGACAGTGGCTAAAAAGGGCC
>JAURFH010000318.1 GCA_030834415.1 Verrucomicrobiota bacterium
GGCAATCCGGCGGGTGGGGCAATGTTATGTTGGGTGGTAGGGCAGAGAACGCGAGTAGGGGAGGTCAGGGCGAAGGATGAAACGGGCTTTCAGCCCTTGCGCTTATGGGGGGCTATTACCTGGGCCGTTGGGCCAGGCTGGTTTGAGGCCGCGCCCTTGGCGCTCGGGTAAGGGGGCAGTGAGGTGGCTGCGGCACACGGTTAGGCCGCTCAACGTAATCGGTAACTGTTGGTTGTATATGCACCACGATACATCTTCGGCTTATTGGCGTTCAGCTCCACGCCAATCCCAGCCAACATGTCGTTGGTAAAGCTCAAGAATAGGCAGTCGGAACGACCTGCGACAGCCCAGCCCTTCGCATCTGGTAACACGTCCCTGGCAACCTCGACAGCACCGCTCTGGTGCAACCGCCGCAGTGTCTCAGTTCGCGTCATGCCGATTGAAATCGTTTCAGGCGTCTTGATAATACCAGACTGTGTCCCGAGCGACAGTGTCTTCGGTGTGCAACCTAAAAGCAGCGCAAGAAATGGTATGAGGAGCAAAGTGCGCATGATGCGGTCTAACGACCCAATTTAGGTGATCCGTTGGAGTTGGTTGGTGGTCGCTGCAGCGTTTGTTTAGGCGTCGACATTCGTGACTCCTGGTGCAATCCCCTCGTAACCGGCAGCGATGCGCTCGCGAGCTGCTCGAAGCAACTCCGCATACTCTGGTCGGAACGGCTCAATAAGTGCCTTGTCGAGCTGGGCTGAAAGTCGGGTGAACGCCAAATACTCGGCGTTGTGCCTGAGTGAGAAATCGTCGCTGTCGTCGAAGCGCGAGAAGAACTCGAAGAGGACAAGAGCCTCGTCACGCGAAAGTCTGATGGTGATGTCTTCACTCATGGTGTGCGATGACGCCTAACGTGGTATTAGGCCAAACTGGGTTTGGCCTAGGGCCGGACGGTTGGGTGCGGCAGGTTTCATCCTTGGATGAATTCCAGCAGGTTAGGGGGATTTTGGCAATGAGACAATTGGTCTGTTAGGGTGAGGGGTTAACCGCGGCCCCGACAAACTGCCGGGGTGGAATTACGCTGAATACACGGAACAAGGGGGAGTTCAACCGCAAAGAGCTCAGAGAGCGCAGAGGTAGGAGTGAAAACGAAGTGTAACCTCTAACAAACCAAGTGTTACCTATGTCCTGACCGCGCCCGCGCCCGACTTTGAGAAATAGCCGATAGCTGATAGCCAATGGCCGAGAGAATCGCCGAGAGGTTGTAGGCGAATTCCTGATTTTGAGGATTTGAGATTTTAGAAGGGGAAATGGCGAGTTACGCAAGGTGACTTTTTCGCATGTTGCTTGAGGTGAAATGGTTCGGTTTGGTGAATAAGTTTTAAGGAAATCCGGTGGCGAAATGACGGTCTTCTGATAGTATTTAGGTGCTGGCACATAGTTGTTGGCAAAGGAGAGGTGGAGCGGTGTTTTTCGAACACAGGCGAATCCTCGCATGAGAGATAAGAACATCAGGCGAAGTGTGTCTGTGGACGGAGGAGGCTATGAGCGGGGATAGTGAAATGAGGTCATGTGGGAGACGGTGGGTTGCGGCGGACGTTGCGGACTGCCGGCTGGAAGCCGGCAGCACGGGATTGTGTGATTCATCGTCCCGGTCTTGTTATAGTTTGACTGAAAGTAATCGTGATATGCTTGGTGCTAAGGGCTTTCTTGTGGCGGGGGAGGTGTTATCTTGGCGGGAATCACTGAAGCCTATGCGTGCGCTATCTCTACTCTGCTATTTATCCAAGGTCGGGTTGGGTATTTTGTCGGTGATGGCTTTTCTGGTGAGTGCAGAGGCTCAGGGATTGCAGGGGAAGGCTTGGGTGCGGCATGTGGTCGATGGGACGTCGCGCGGGGCGGATGGGGTGCGACTCGCGGATGTGGACGGGGATGGCTTGCCCGATGTGGTGACGGGTTGGGAGGAGGGCGGCACGGTGCGGGTGTATCGGAATCCGGGTCCCAAGGCCGCCAAGCAAGCTTGGCCGGCGGTGACGGTGGGCAAGGTGCCGTCGGTAGAAGATGCGGTGCTGGTAGATATGGATGGAGATGGAGTGATGGACGTGGTGAGTTCAGCGGAGGGAAAGCAGCGTTCGCTCCAGGTGCATTGGGCGCCGAAGAAGGATTATTGGCAGACGGAAGGCTGGCGCATGGAAGCCATTCCAACAGCCAAGGATAAGATGATGTGGATGTATGCGACGCCGACGGAGCTGAATGGAAAGAAGGGCGTGGAGATATTGGCGGGTGGCAAGAATGCGGGAGCGGAGCTGGGCTGGTGGGAAGTGCCAGATAAGGCAAGGGAGTTGAAGGATTGGCAATGGCATGCGTTGCGTCCACTGGGTTGGGTGATGTCCATCGAAGCAGTGGATTTGGATGGGGACGGAGACATGGATGTGTTGTTCACGGATCGGAAGGGGAAGCGGAGCGGGTGCTTCTGGCTGGAGCATCCCGGCGCGGATAAATTAAATGAACCGTGGAAGGAGCATTTGATCGGGGCCGAGGGGCTGGAGGCGATGTTTTTGCGGCAAGGAGACTTGGACGGGGATGGATTGCTGGATGTGGCGGTGGCGGTGAGGCCGGGTGAGTTGAAGTTGTGCCGTCGGCTGGACAGCACAGGCAGGAAATGGAGTGAGCGGAGTGTCACTTTGCCGCCGGGAGTGGGCGGAGCGAAGGGAATCGCCATCGGGGATATCAATGGGGATGGGCGGATGGATCTGGTGGGATCGTGTGAACATGCGGAGGCACCGAAGTCTGGCGTGTTTTGGTTGGAGGCGCCAAAAGATCCATGGAAGGAAGAATGGCAAGCGCGGGAAATTAGCGGGCCGGAGGGGATCAAGTATGACTTGATACAACTACTGGATCTGGATGGCGATGGCGACCTGGATGTGCTTACCTGTGAAGAGCGGGCGAACTTGGGAGTGATCTGGTATGAGAATCCAGGAAGCGGCACTACTGTTAAGGGCTTTTCAAATCAATAAATCTTAATACATTACGCAAGTGACCCAGAGACAAAAAAGAGTGGTGTTGATTGCCTTGACCGCATTCGTGGCGGTGTGGGTGGTGGCGATCACGGGGTTTGTCATCGCGCGGAATGCGAAGGTGACGGTGGAAAAGGTGGCGATGTCTCTGCGGGATACGGATTTGAGCGGCTTGTCGGCGGAAGACCGAGCGAAGCGGCTAAAGAAACTGGCGGGG
>JAURFH010000319.1 GCA_030834415.1 Verrucomicrobiota bacterium
GAGGAAGCCGGCATGATGCGTTTCATGGCGCTGGGCCGCTTAAACAATGGTGACCTTTCTCCCGAAGTGATCCAAAGCCGCATCCAGCTCGTGCAAGGTCTGCAATTTGAAGATGAGCGCATGCAGGCCATGGTGCAGCGGACCATTCAAAGCCTTCAGAACAAAGCCAACCCGCAAGCGGCTGGCGATAACAACGATAACCGACGCCGAGGAGGCTTCGACGGGGGCGGTTTCTTTGGTGGCGGCCGAGGTGGTCCCCCGAGGTAACTGATTTGTTGGTATAGGTACATGCCGCGCCGGGCTTTGGTTGGTCTGGCGCGGCATTCTCTTTTTTTGGGGCTGGCCGTTTATCTGCCCGCTTCTTATCGTCCCGGCATGTCGGCTGTTTTTTACGACACACACGCACATCTGGATTACCCTGATTTCGCCGCGGAACTCCCGGAGATCGTTCAACGGGCAGCCACTGCCGGTATCGAACGCCTGGTCACCATCGGCACCGATCTTGGAAGCAGCCGTAAAGCCATCGCCTTGGCGGAAAGATTTCCCGCCGTTTATGCTGTCGTTGGCTGGCATCCGAACGATGCACTCGCTGCCCCGGACGATATCCGCCCGGAACTGCACGAACTCGCAAAGCATCCCAAGGTAGTCGCCATTGGCGAGACCGGCCTGGATTACTACCGCCTGCCCAGCGCCAATTGCGGCAGTATCGCAGAAGATGAAGTGCTGAAGAAAAAGCAGGCGGAGATTTTCAAACAACAGCTCCAAGTAGCCGATGAGGCCGGGCTCAATGTCGTCATCCACACCCGCGGCGACTGCTTCGAACAAACCTTGGAGATCATGCAGCCGTTCACTCCCAAGGTGCGCGGCGTCTTCCATTGCTTCGTGAATGAACCGGCCTACATGCAACGCGTGCTGGCCATGAATTCCATCGTCAGCTTCACCGGCATCCTGACTTTCAAGAATGCCCAGACCGTGCGCGACACGCTCGCCGCCACGCCCATGGGCAGTTTCATGTTGGAGACAGATTCCCCGTTCCTTGCGCCCGTGCCGTATCGCGGCAAACGTTGTGAACCGGCGTATGTGAAAGAGATCAGTGAAGCTGCAGCTCAGGTCAAAAACTGTTCCTTGGAAGAATTGAGCGCGGCTACCTGCAAAACGGCGAAGACATTTTTTTGTAGATTAAATTAGTCCCCGTCAGATCATGAAATGTTGGAAGAACCAGAGCAGACTATAACGGTGTTCTTCGCCCAAACCGCGCCGCAAAATGATGTCCAGCCCCAGCACTATCGCGGAAAAAACCAGCGGTGCGAGATCAATCTTCCCCAACCTCAACGGCAACCAGCGGATCAGCTTCAGCAGCGTTTGCGCTGTAGTATTGATATAAGCAAGAAAAGCGTAATTCCCCAAATAGACATAGCTGTTCACCATGTGCAGCAGCATCACCGCAAGAATCAATGGAGTGCACAAGAGATGCACAGTCACCGCCAACACCAGCGCCTGCCCCACCCAATGCTGCCATGAGCCCGGCAACTCCAAAATGAGCAGATATGACAGGTAATAGCTCAACACGAGCCACAACACGAACGCTGTAAGCGCAGGCAAAAAGATTCTTACACCAATGGGCAAATCTGAAACGATGCCCAAATGCTTTTTCACGATCGCCTGCCATGGGTTGGTCTCTCCGGTGCGATGATTCAGCAATTGTAGAAACAGCATCGCGAATGCGAAGATCCCCAACCAGCACCCGAAGCTCAACACGGAAAACAACAACATCCGGTCAAAGAAATCACAGCGATACGGGATACTGATCACCACGAAATCCATACGCGGTGCCCAGTTCACCCCGGTACCGATGTGCCAATAAAAAATCGCGCGCAATCCCAGCAACGTGACGAGCGAAGTGACCAACGTCTTCCGGTTGAACTGCCCGCGCTCCGTCTTCTTGAGGGTAGAGAGCAGCGTGCCGCCGCGAAAATCATTCGCCGGGACAAAACGATGCGACCGCCAGCTCAACCAGAGGAGCATGGCGGCCGCATTAAGAATGAAATGGATCAGGTCCATCAGTGAACGGTGCGTGGTGATGCTTCACCAACACCACCCACGCGCTTTACATCATCTTGAGCAGCGTGTCAGCCATTTCGCTTGGCGTGGCGGCGACTCCGATGCCCGCTTCGCGGAACGCCTCGAACTTCGCGGCCGCCGTGCCTTTGCCACCGCTGACGATCGCACCGGCATGACCCATGCGGCGTCCCGGAGGCGCCGTGGAACCGGCAATGAATCCCGCGACCGGCTTGGTGCCGTATTGCTTGATCCAGGCTGCCGCTTCCTCTTCCGCACTGCCACCAATCTCACCGATCATGATGATGCCGTGCGTCTCGGGGTCGGCCATGAACAGCTTGATGACGTCCAGATGGGACGTGCCATTCACCGGATCACCACCGATACCCACGCAAGTGGATTGGCCCACGCCACGGCTGGTCAACTGCCACACCGCTTCATAGGTCAAAGTACCAGAACGGCTCACCACACCGATGTTGCCCTTCTTATGGATGTAACCCGGGGCAATGCCGATACGGCAACCACCGGTGGAATCCGGACCTTCACCCGGCGTCACGATGCCGGGGCAGTTCGGCCCGATCAAACGGGTCTTGTTGTTCTCACCCATGGCGCGCTTCACGGCCACCATGTCGCGGACGGGAATGCCTTCCGTGATGGCGACCACCAGCTCGAGACCGGCATCCACACCTTCGAGGATGGCATCGGCAGCGAACGGCGGCGGCACGAACACGGCCGAAGCCGTGGCCCCCGTGGCCTTCACGGCCTCGGCGACGGTGTCAAAGATGGGCACTTTACCCTCGAACATCTGACCACCCTTGCCGGGCGTCACACCGGCCACCACATTGGTGCCGTAGGCGAGGGATAACTGCGCATGACGGGCACCGAAGGAGCCGGTGATGCCCTGGATCAAAACTTTCGTATCGGGTTTGACGATAATGGACATATGAAAAAGTCGTTAAGTTGCTTGGTTAGTCTTGCTCAGACGACTTACGCCGCCACCGTTTTGACAACCTTCTGGGCTGCATCCGCCATCGTGTCACCACTGATGATGGTCAGTCCGGATTCCGCCAGCGTCTTCTTGCCGGCTTCCACATTGTTGCCTTCCAGACGCACCACGAGTGGCAGCGTCAGGCCCGTT
>JAURFH010000320.1 GCA_030834415.1 Verrucomicrobiota bacterium
GACGCCGCTGGCATCCGTACCAACGAAACGGTTCAGACTGCTTGGACCATCGGAGAAGACACTCCCGGGGATATCCGCCTCATCACTGTCATCATAGACAATCGTCACTGAACCACCCTGATTGGTTGAGGTTATGGCGGTGTGATTGTTCAAGGTCACCACTTCGTTGTTATGCTCCAATGTACCCACCAAGTCAGTGAACAGGTCATGCGTCATTTCGTTCGTGGCGATGACACGATGGATGTTCACACTCTGCGGGAAGATACCGAACAGCTGCACCCCTTCCGGCTTCTCCGGATTACCATCCGGGATCGGTGCCGGGATGGGGATGAAATTGACATCATAGGAACCGTCCATGTTGTCTTCAAAGGGCGGATCTTCAGTCGCCACCGCCAAGAAGCCGAACTCGGCCCCCTTCTGGTCCTCCGCCTTGATACCGATGTAATAGACTTGGCCGGACGGGGCATTATTTATCAGCACGTATTCACTGCCTCCGCGGGTGATGGATACCGCCCCGCCATTGGCGGGTGAGCCGTAAATGGTATTGGCAAAGCAATCACTGACCACTGTAGCATTCAGATTGGTCAGATCCGACGATGTGGAGACATACAGATCAATATCCGCTCCGGGATCGCGATAGGTATTGATGCGCGGATCACCTGATAAGTTGGGCGAAAGGAACGAGACAAAAGTGACATTCGTAAACGTTGTGTCATTCGTGAACACATAGAAGTTCCACTGCACATTCGTGCCGTTGGTCGTAGTGATGAGCGGCGGGTTCGCCCCAACCCGCTGGCCGATGAATGGCAGCGAATTGGTGCTGCTCGTGAAGTATTGTATCTTGGGCAGATAATTCTCGATCAAAGTCGGCGTCTGATCCAACGCGAACGGACTGACCAAGTTCACATTGGCAGAAGAGACCACCAGCGCGTAATCCTGCACGATACCATTCGTATGCGCTGTGACCGCATTGACGTTCACCCGGTTGCCCACCACATAGATCGTGTAGTCATCCGAGAGATCACCCGGCAGATACACGTTCTCCACATTGTTCACGAAATCTGCCGCCGCATTGGTGCTGGAGCTGTTACCCACGGAATAGATGCTGCCGGAAGGGAAATCATTACCATAGAATATCTCACCCGTGACACGGTTGCTGACCACCAGGTCCAGATCGTTGACCAGCTTCAAGCTCGCCGCCGGATTGCCCGGCGGATCGGTCCACACCAGCGTGATGCGAAGCGGGTACGGTTTGGCGATGGGTGCTATGGTCAAATCGCGTGAATGTGTCTGGCCGGTGGCCAGGGCATTCGTCGGGCTTTGGTCGAAATACTGGAGCGGCCATGCGGTACGGGCCGTGTTCGTGGACATCGCCAACGGCAACGCGTTGGAGATATTGATCAAACCCCAGCCCTGATAGTTGATGATGTTCTTGGTCTCATGACCATACGTCTGCGAAAGTGTGCGCGCGCTGTTGATCACCATCGCCTTGTAGAGCGCCGGGCTGTTATTCGTCTCGCCCAAGTCACGCTCGAAGAATTCCTGCATCAACGCCAGCATGCCGGAAACCACGGGTGCAGCCATACTGGTCCCCACCTCAAAGCGATAATTTGGATCCAGCGGGCCGTTCAGGTCGTTGCTCAGCACCTGGAAGTAATTACCGAGGTTGTTGGTGACCAAATAGGTCTCCCTTACATTGACCGAGACGAAATTCGTGTCCGTGTTCACCAGATCATAGAACCAGATGCCGGTGCTATTCGTATCGATCGGGATGTTCAACGGCGTGCTGCCATACAGATTGGCCGCGCTCGAGGAAGGCTGGATACTCGTCTGGTTGGTGTAGATATCGATGTTGGGCACCGGGGTGACCCCGCTGCCCGTATCAAGCACCTCAATCATCAGGTTCGTCGTCCCATCCGGCAGGAAAAGGGAAAAGCTGTTGGTGGAACCAGCCGCCAGCGTGATGTTCGTGAAGGTATTCACCACCGCCACACTGGAGCTGTAATAATTTGTCTGATCCCAGGAAGGAGAGCGGCCTGAGATCACCATGGAGCCGGGGGCTACCACATCTGGCTTGGCCCGGCCGAAATCGCCTTCTCGGCCGATACCCGTGTTGCCACGGCTCGAGTAAGCGGCCACTTCATTGCTGCTGTCCGTCGTGCCTTCCCACCATGGAATGATATTCGTCTGGCCGGTCGAATCTACGATCGTCACCTCATTGGTGATGTAGCGGAGCAATTCACTGGCACCCACGGCGATGACATTCTTCGCCGCCGCCAGGCTGCTCACGCTATTAGGCAGGCCGCCCAGACCGTTGTTACCACCGAAACCATCATTGCCCGCAGCAAAGATGAAGAGCATCTGCTGGGAGCCGCCCACAGCGGGAATCGCATCGCGGGTCGCCGCATCGTAAATGGCCGAGGAAGAATCATACGTATAGGAATCATTATAGCCCCAGCTGTTGTTCACGATCATCGTGTTGGTCTTCAGGTTCCCCAGCAGGTTCGACCGGGCCGCCGATTCGGCCAGCTCGGCATCCGACAGGGTGCGGTAATCATGGAAAAGGATTTTGGCCTGCGGGGCCATCCCACGGAAATCATTACTGGGATAGGACCCCATGAAATTGGTCGTGAACGAGGGACCAGGATTGCCGCTGCCAGCCAACGTCGAAGCCACATGTGTGCCGTGACCGCGAGTGTCAGTCGTCGCGGCGAGCTGACCCAAAATCACCCGGCCGTACAATCCCAAATAATTGGTATCCACTCCTGAGTCCGCCATGCCCACCAGCACATTCGTGCCGGTCAGATCGCGATAGTTACTTAACGTAAAGGTGTTGCTGGAGATGCCGACCAAGTTACGGCTCAGGTCGTTCATCGCCACGCGTTCACCCTGCCGCTCCACCGTCTGCACTTCGGTCAGACCGGCCAAAGCCACGAGGGAATCTTTCTGTGGCTGCACGATCAGCTGCGGACCGAACGGTGAACGGTCTTCACCCAAGATCTTGGCACCCAGTTGCTCCACCTTGGCGCGACCATTGTCCAGCTCGCCCGGAAAAAAGGTCAGGCGCAACTTCGAGGACAACGGCACCGGGGCTTCTTGCACGGCGTAAGGCAGCAGGTTTTCCTGCAGTTTATAATATGGCTCATATGGCAGCACCGCCCGGGTCCAGCTCATATGCGACAGT
>JAURFH010000321.1 GCA_030834415.1 Verrucomicrobiota bacterium
TTCTGTCACTGTCCCCGACCCCCTGCGCGAAAAGGTGTCAGCTTTGATGGGCGGGTTAGTCGCCAAGCGAAAGCTTAAGTCGGTTAATAAGCACGGCGGCCCTTCTGTCATCGAGAAGAAGGACTTCACCAAGGCTGTCGATGTCCTGAAGACGCATCTCGCTCACGCCGATTTTTCAAAGCATATTGAGATCCTGCCGGAGGCCTTGTTGCACGCGGAGTCATGCCTGTATGAGCATGACGGAAAACTCGACAAGGCCCTGACGCATCTGGCCGCCTTCGCCGCTAAAAGGGCAGGGAAGAACATACCGTTACACCGTCTAAAGGACGTCGCCAGGGACTCAGCTCTTGGAAATCTCTACCGGCCAAACGTCAGTGACACGGTGGTGCGTGTTCATGGAGACCACTATCGATTTGAATACGGCGAAAAGAAGGTCCTCTTTGCGGAGCACATTACCTTGGGCGGCGGCTACCCTAAAGAGTGCATGTCCATCCACTTCATCTGGGACGAAGCCCGCGCCAAACTCGTTATCGGTTACTTCGGCCAGCACCTTCCCACCTCTGAAGACAAGTAGTTCAGCCGAGTTGGACTAGAAGCCCTGAGTGGTCAGAAAGCCCGCGCGTCCTAAAGGACGAAAGGTGCTTCAGCTTGGCGGTCTTGATGGCATCTCCGATGAAGGCGTGGTCGATTCTCCTGGGCCGATCGCTTTTGCGGGCGCCTTTGAAGGTCCACGCCTTTTCTCCGCCTCTGGTTTGGTCCCATAGGTTGCGCCAGCCAAACTCGATCCATGACTTGAGCTGCGGCCCCCATTTTTCATCATAGGGATCGGTATTGAAATCCCCGATGAGCAGGGTTCTGGTTTCGGCCTGCTTCTTCATCCATTTCCGGATCTGGTCGAAAGGGCGTTCCTTCATGCCTTTGGTGGGCATATGGATGCCGGAGATGAGCACATCGCCGATCTGACACCAGAGCCAATTATTCTTCAGCTTATTGCCGCGCTTGGTGAAACGATTATCCGTTTCCACGGGCAGCTTGCTGTAAAGACGTACGTGTCGCTTCCGGCTGTGTAGCGTAGGGCGGGACGCATGCTTATATCCGAGCCCCCTAAGGCCGTTTTGATAGGCCTTTTGGCTTCCAAGAGTAAGCTCGGCTAAAATGATTACGTCTGGGTTTCCCCCTAGGCGCAGAAGAACCCCACAATCAATCAAACGCCTGCCAGAGTTAAGGAATAGGACTTTCACTGGGGGCTTCATCTCAATAGTTTATTTAGGAAGTACCCCATGGCAATCCCTCCCCACCTCCGATCCCTCAAGCCCGGCATGGCTGAGAAGCTCGGGTATTACGTGTACCTGTATGTCGACCCTCGAAACGGGAAGGTGTTCTACATCGGGAAAGGCAAGGGCGAGCGTTGCCTGGACCATCTGCTTGAAGATGATGACCATCCGAAAGTGAATCGCATCCGTGAGATTTTAGATGCGGGCTTGGAACCCAAGATCGAGATCCTGGCGCATGGTATTGCGACCTCGGAAGAGGCCTATTTGGTAGAAGCGGCGGCTATCGACCTCATTGGTCTTAAGGAACTCACCAACAAGGTGACAGGTCACAACAGCCTTCTGTATGGTCGTAAGAGCCTGAAGGAGCTGGAAGTGTTCTACTGCCCTATGAACGCCGACATCCCTGACCCCGTAGTCCTCATCAGAATCAATGAGCTATATCGTAACGGTATGTCCGCGCAGGAGCTCTATGATGCCACCCGCGGCGTCTGGATTCTCTCCCTCGAAAGGGCAAGAGGAGCCAAGTACGCTTTTGCTGTTTTCGAGGGCATCGTGAAGGAGGTCTATGAACCCGAGTTATGGCAGGATGCTCAAGTGGACAGCTATGAAACTCGCAAGGACCTGACTCCCGAGGATGGCAAGGGCCGCATCGAATTTATTGGCAAGCTCGCCCCGGAGGCCATCCGTTCAAAGTACATAGATAAGTCCGTCGCTAGCAGCTTTGTATTCGGCTCACAGAACCCGTGTAAGTACATCAACTGCTAACGGGCTTGCGACACATAAAGCGACAGCAAGTCTTGCATGTATAGTCAGATCTAAACCCCGGAGTGTCCGTGTCAGATTCAGGGTTTGAATGAGGGTCTAGCCCTGTCATGGGTTGAAGGAATTCTTCATACTTTACGGACCTGCGGCGCTATCTTTGGGTTTCGGGCATGTCGAAGCGCCTTCCTGGTCTGGTGATCGAGGTCGAGAGTCTGCCGGAGTTTCTCGCGAAGTCCGATGAGGACATCCTGCAGCATGTCCGCTCGGTGCTCCTGCTCCGCGCTTACGCCGTCCAGCGCGCCCAGCTCGCCAAGTGCGACGGGGTCCAGTTCTCTCCGACCAAGGACTCCTGCGTCTTCGCCGCCAAAGGCCGGGCCCTCCTGCACGTCCGCTTCGCCCAACTGAAGGGATAGCGCGGCCCGAGGCCGCGCGGGGACACGCTCGCACGGTGACACGGGGGCAAGGGCCGGACATCTGGTCAAAGAGAAGATGGCTCGTCACGGCCGGGGCCGGACGACAGTTTAAGGCTATGTTCCGTCACCCGCGGCTGCTTTGCTTTCTGTTCAGCGCAATCGTCGGCGGGGGCGTCGCCGTCCATGCCGACACCCCTTTGCCTACGGCCTTGCGCGAGGCCGCCGACCGACGTCAGGCGGAACTACGGTCCGAGCGGGCCGCCGAAGTCGCCGCCCGCGAACTCAAGGCGGGAGGCAAGACCCTGCGCTGGTTGGAAAAGGAGTTCAACCTCGCTCCCGCCGGCCAACGTAGCCTGTGGATCTCGATGCATGGCGGCGGCGGCGCGCCCGCCGCGGTCAATGATCAGCAATGGCAGAACCAGATCCGCCTCTACGCGCCGCCCGAAGGGATCGTGGTCGCGCCCCGCGCCCCGACCGATACCTGGAACCTCTGGCATCAGCCGCACATCGACCGGCTCTTCGACCGCCTGATCCAGGATTTCATCGCCGTCCGAGGCGTGCATCCGGATAAAGTCTACCTGCTCGGTTATTCCGCCGGCGGCGACGGCGTCTGGCAGCTCGCCCCGCGCATCCCCGACCGTTTCGCCGCCGCCGCGATGATGGCCGGGCACCCCAACGGCGTGAACACGCAAGGGGTCCGTAATCTCCCGTTCGCGA
>JAURFH010000322.1 GCA_030834415.1 Verrucomicrobiota bacterium
TTTGTCTTTGCTCTTTTGTCTTATCCCAATGTTCAGGCTAAGGAGGGTGCAGCCCGACTGGGCCGGAACCTTGATGGTAAAAAAATCCTCACAAATTGCGACAGTGTTTGCAAGCCCGTTGAATCCTCAGAATGTGTTCCGTTGCTGTCTCTCCGGGCAGCTTGGCTATTAGTCTGCCGGCGGCAGCTTTGCCGTCGCGTTCGCCTTCCAGAGCTCCACGGCCAGTCTCAAGTTTGCCTCGTTCTAACTTTTGTCGAACAGTCGATGGCACAGGACGCTGAATGGTGTGACTGGCAGCGTCACCATTCAGGCCTCAACGCGGCACGGCTGTGGACTGAGGTTTCAAGTGAGCAAAAGCAGCGGTTGCAGCAGGTGCTTTTCTTGGAAGGCGTGAGATATTCGGGTGGAGAATTTGAATCCGCTGCAAGCTGTCCGCTTTACAAGCTTTTCAGAAAAGCCAGATGGCGAGAAGTCAAGTTTGGCGACCCTACGGGGATTCGAACCCCGGTTACTGCCGTGAAAGGGCGGTGTCCTAGGCCTCTAGACGATAGGGTCGGCCACAGAGGGGCGTGAATATAGGGCAAGGAGACGAAGTGTCACGCGGAAAAATCAAAAAAGTTGAAATTTGCATGCAGGTGGATTGTTGGCATGAATTGAATTTTTGCAAGTTGGTCTGCCAGAAGAACTAAAAATATTAGGATTACAAAAAACAGGGTATTTTTACGTAGTTCTTAGGTTGACAATTTTTGGCGTAGTTCTAGTTTTGAACTTGATTCGGGTAGCGGAACGTTTCTTCAGAGGGGTTCCCCACCCCCACCTCCTTGGCGTCTGCTGCCCGGATCACTCTTCTTTTTCACAGTGTTCCTAAAATACCGCTTGCACACCTCCTGTCAGGTCCATATAGTTCGCGCTCTTTTAAATAGAACGAAAGTCGATTAGTTATGCGTCGTCCGAAAGGCATCAAAACGAATAAGGCCGCTTCCAAGCGGTTCAAAGTCACCGCTAGTGGTAAGGTGAAACGCGCCCGTGCAGGTCGTCGCCATTTGCTGACTGGCAAGAATGCGAAGCGCCGCCGTTCACTCGGCAAGGGCGTCATGGTGGACTCGACCGACGTTTACCGCATCTTGGGCAGCATGCCCTTTACCCGATAATTTCACTCCTAACTGTTACTGACCTATGCGTGTTACAAACGCCCCAGCTTCCCGTAAGCGCCGTATACGTACGCTGCAAGCCGCCAAAGGCTTCCGTCTGCGCCGCTCCAAACTTTACCGCTATGCCGCCGATGCGTTGGACCACGGCATGCAGTACTCCTTCCGTGATCGCAAGACCAAGAAGCGCGACTACCGCGCCCTCTGGCAAGTGCGTATCAATGCTGCTGCCCGTGCCGCCGGCACGACCTACAGCCGCTTCATGGAAGGCCTGAAGGCCGCCCAGATCACGCTGGACCGCAAGGCCCTCGCGGACATCGCCGCGACCGACGCCGCCACCTTCACGGAACTCGTCCGCCAGTCGGGTGAGGCGCTGAAGGCCAAGGCCGCGAAGCTCGCTGCCGCCAAGGCGTAAGCTCAGTTTTTTCATGAAAGAGGGCGGCCTTAACAGCCGCCCTTTTTTGTTGGTCGCATCCGATTCATCACCTATCTTTCGCCCGCACTATGTCTTTTGTGGCACAGATCGAACCTTTGAAAGCGTCCGCCGTGGCCGAACTTCAGGCGGCGGCTGACTTGGCAGCCTTGGATCAGGCGCGCACGTCCTACCTCGGTTCCAACGGCAAGCTCACCGCGCTGATGAAACAGCTCGGCACCCTTTCCAAAGAAGAGAAGCCGGCCGCAGGCAAAGCCATCAATGAGGCGAAGCAGGAATTGGAACGCATCATCGGCGAACGCCGGGCCGAACTGGAATTGAAGGCCGCGTTGCCCAAGGAGCCCACAGATTTCACGGCCCCGGGGCGTCGTCGTTCACTCGGCAAGCTGCATCCGCTCACGCAAGTGACGGAAGATATCGTCCGCTGCTTCCGCAAGATCGGTTTCGTGGTGGCGGATGGTCCAGAGATCGAGGACGAGTATCATTGCTTCGATGCCTTGAACACTCCGGCGGATCATCCGGCGCGGGATGCCCAGGACACTTTTTATGTCGGCAAGGGCGATGGCCCGAAGCCGCTCTTGCGCACGCATACTTCCTCCGTGCAGATCCGCGTGATGGAGAAGCAGGAGCCGCCCATCCGTATCATTGTGCCGGGTCGCGTGTATCGTCGGGACAATGCGGATGCCACGCACAATCCCACGTTCCATCAGATCGAAGGTCTGTATGTGGACAAAGGTGTGACCGTGGGTGACCTCAAGGGCACAGTGGAATATGTCTTCAAGGAATTGCTAGGCAATGAAGTGAAGCTACGTTTCCGCCCGCATTATTTCAGCTATACGGAGCCGAGCTTTGAAATCGATTTCGCCAGCTCATTGACCAAGAAGATGGGCAAAGACTGGCTGGAGATCGCCGGTTGCGGCATGGTGCATCCGAAGGTGTTCGAGACGGTGGGCTATGATCCGGAGAAGTGGAGCGGTTGGGCGTTCGGGTTCGGCATCGAGCGCATCGCGATGATCCGGTATGGCATCGATGATATCCGTTTGTTCTATCAGAACGATCTGCGGTTCTTGAAGCAGTTCTGAGGAACGGGATTTGTTAAAATTTTAAAAGCGTTGAATCGTGATCTACGATTCAACGCTTTTTGATTTTTGGATTAACGATTTTTTAGACCGGCATCGGGGGCGGCAATGTTTTCGCTGCTTTCCGTTTTAGCAGTTTGCGACCGCCCCAGACGAGCAGGGCGACGATAAGCGCCAGAGCGAGGAGAGGCACGAACAGGGCGAGCAAGCCAAGTGTGCTGGCGCCGCCGAGTTCAGCTGTGGCTAGCAGCGGGTTCGCCAGTCCGCCCGTCAGCGTCGTGGAGGCGGCACGGGCGATGACCGTAGTGCCTTGCACAGCAGCGGCGACACCACCACCGGCGATGGCGGCCAAGGTCCAGCGCATGAAGGGGCTCATATCGGTCATCACCGAAGCCGTGATAACGGTGCCGGCGATAACAGCCGCCGGACTGGCGATGGAGTCGAGCGCGTT
>JAURFH010000323.1 GCA_030834415.1 Verrucomicrobiota bacterium
GAATGATCATGCATTGAAGTGGGCGCAATGTCCGGCGGACAAGGTCAAGCCGTCCTCTGCGAATGCTGCCCGCCGCAGTTACTCGCTGCCGCAACAGGCGGGGCCGCGTGCTTTCGCCCCGGCGTTCGACACGCTGATCTGGCCGCCGAGTCCGAACAGCCGCAGTGGTGTGGGGCTTTGCCTGCAGCAAGGTGCCGTGATGGGAACCACCACCGGACCTAACGGCATGGGCGGTGCTACTTGGAAAGCGGATCCAAATCCGAACAGCATCAACAACACCGCGACGGCCACCACGGATGCCTGGAAGATCCGTGGCCAGCCTGCCATCAATGCCGCTTTGGTGCAGGATAACACTGGCACCATTGCCATCGTGGAGCGTCTCCACCCGAGCAATTACGCCGGTGAGTCTTACTACGGCGAGATCCCGAACTCGGACTACCAGTTCGACAGCGGCAATGTGGCCTTGGGCTTTCCAAATGGATCGCATCACGGGAATGACTCTTACAACTATCTGATGATGGATGGGCATGTGGAGTTCCTGGGACGCAATTTCACTCTGGGACAGACGAATCTGCTGACCAGCAAACAGACGGGCATGTGGTCCATCACGCCCAAGGACTGAACTTAAATAGCACTGCGAGCAGCAGTTTTTGTGATGAGAGCCGGAGCCTTTGGTGCCGGCTCTCATTTTGCATGTAATATTCTTTCACAAATGGTGCTTCACCAGATTCTTGAAATTCATGTAAACAAAATGGCATCCGACAGCGTCTATTAATAGACAAGCCTAGTTGTGCCATCTCCCGGAGGGCGGGTGATGGGCGGGGCAGATGGGTGTTCAATGAAAGATTGTTTGAAGAAATCATCGCATAGGGTGTGGTGGGCAGGACTGATCGTCCTGCTCTGCCTGTTCATCGTACCAATGGCCCAAGCGGCGGGAGCTGCTAAAGAGGCGGAGCAGGGGTTTAGCCTGACGGCGTTCCTGGCGCCATTCCACACGGTGGTGCTGCATCTGCCCATCGGCTTCATGACGATGGTGGTGATCCTGGAGGCTTATTCTTTCTGGCGACCGGCGGACGCCATGAAAGGGGTGATTCGGCTCGTGCTGGTGATGACGGTGTTGAGTTCGGCCTTGGCAGCAGCGCTTGGCTGGCTGCGGGGGCAGGGTGAAGAATATGATGTCATCACTCTGGATCGCCACAGATGGATGGGGATTGCCTTTGCGGTGGCTACCTTGGTGGCAGCCGGGTTGCATTTTGGTTTGAGCAGGGGGAAGGCGATGCGCGGTTTGTATTTTGCTTCGCTGGGTTTGTGCCTGACCTTGATGACGATCGCAGGCCACTTGGGTGGTAACCTGACCCATGGCAGCAACTATCTTACGGAGAATGCTCCAGGCTTCATCAAGAACCTGTTGGAAAAGAAGGAAGTCGCGGTGGTAGTGGCTCCGCCCAAGGATGAAGCGACGAAGTTATACGTGGAGCAGATCAAACCCATTTTCGAGGCCAAATGCTTTTCCTGTCATGGACCGGAAAAGCAGAAGGGCGGTCTGCGATTGGATCAGCGGGTAGCGGCACTGAAAGGCGGGGATAGTGGGGAGCCGGCCATCAAGCTGGATGACCCGGCGACGAGCTATATGCTCCGCCTAGTGATGCTGCCGGGGGATCATGACGATGTGATGCCGCCCTCGGGCAAAGGTACCGTCAGCGAGGAAGAGATTATGAAGATCATCCGTTGGATCCGTGCCGGTGCGCCTTATCCCGAGGAGGCCACCACGGTGGCCAAGGCGGGGTCAAAGTAAGACCCCACGAGGCGAGGCAAACAAAGGTTCGCCGGGGGCAAAAACAGGGTTGTGCTGACTGGGGAAATGCTTATAACGTTCGCGAATTATGATTAGTGGCGTTTGTATCGTTATCGTGCTGGTAGGGTTCGGCTTGGTGCTGGGCTACATGTATGGCGTCCATGTCTATATCAAAGACGCTGAGAGCAATGACGGGAAGAGCGATACCTCCCATCATTGATCGTCAGTTGCTGTTGAATTAACAGCCGAACACGCGTTTTACGTAAGCCCGGCTCCGTTGGTGGTTCGCCACGACGGACCGGGTTATTTTCGTGCCGTTTTCCTGCGCCAGCTCGACGGTGTAGTAGGGGGCCAGGTTGTGCTTCTTCGCGTAGGCGGCGATGGCGGGATAGTCCAGGTCGCCGGTATCAAGATCTTCCCACCAGATCTTTTCCCGGCTTTGGCGCAGGTGCCAGGAGACGATGCGGGAGCCGTAGTCCTTGAGGGCGTCCATCGGTTTCACGCCGCCGCGAAAGATCCAGTGGACGTCGTAGCAGAAACCAACCTTTTCAGGTGAAGTGAGTTTGAAATTGGAATGGTATTCGCGGGCGTTGCTGCGGAGGGCGGGGGTGTGGTGGTGGATGCCGAGTTTCATGCCGACTTTGTTCAGCTCCGTTCCCAGAAGTTCTAGCGCCTTGGCTTGGGTCTTCAGTTGGGTATCGGTCTTCTCCTCTTTGCTGAGGCCGGGGTCGCAGGTGAGGGAGGTGAACCCGGCCTGGCGGGCGGCTTGAGCGGCGGTGATGAGCTTCTGGGTGTTGGGTTCCCACTGGGCGTCTTCGTAGATGACGGCGTTGGTGTAGAGGGAGACGGGTTTCAGGCCCTTGGCCTTCATGCGGTCGGCGAGCTTCTGGTTGTTCGCGGGTTGGGCGGAGTCGAGGGCGGTCTCGGCGTAATCGTAGCCGCAATCGCGGACGGCGGAGAGGATTTCGTCCAGGTGATCGGCGAGTTTTTTGCCGTCGCGCTGGTAGTATTGGCCCCAGCCGTAGAGTTGGGTGCCGACGAGGGGCGCCGTGGGAGCCGGGGCGGCAGCGAGCGCAAGTTTCGGAAGGGCGGCCAAGGCGGTGGCAGCGGCGGTGCGATGGAGGAATTGGCGGCGGTTCATGATGATGGGGAAAGGATGAGGCGTATTTTGGCAGCGGGCAAATGGGAAATCAGCAGGTCAAAGAGTTCCGAGGTGAAAATGCCAAAACCTTGGTCGGAGAAGAGAGCGATGCAAACAATTTTCCAAGCAGCGGCTTCAGGGTTTTGCCAAGGCACTTCCTAGGGCTTTAA
>JAURFH010000324.1 GCA_030834415.1 Verrucomicrobiota bacterium
CGCATCGCGCGGGAAGGTCTGCTCTTCCACAATGCCTTCACGCCGAATGCCAAGTGCGCCCCTTCACGCTCCATCATCATCACGGGTCGTTACTCATGGCAGCTGGAGGAAGGGGCGAACCATATCGCCTTCTTCCCGGCCAAGTTCAAATCCGTGGTCGAGGTGTTGGGTGAGCAAGGTTACACCACCGGCATGACCGGCAAAGGCTGGGGACCGGGCGTCGCCAAAGATGCCACCGGCAAGAACCGGGAAGTGGCGGGCAAGCCTTACCAAAAACGGAAATTGAAGCCCGAGACTACAGGCATCTTCAGCACGGATTACGCGGCGAACTTCGAGGATTTCCTGAATGACAAACCCAAGGACGAGCCATGGTTCTTCTGGTATGGCGCGCTGGAACCGCATCGTGCGTATGAGTACGGCTCCGGCGTGGCCAAGGGCGGCAAGAAGCTCTCAGACATCGATCGCGTGCCGAGCTATTGGCCGGACAATGAGACGAGCCGGAATGACATGCTGGATTACGCCTTCGAGGTGGAGCACATGGACAAGCATCTGGTGCGCATGCTGGAGCTGCTGGAAAAACGGGGTGAACTGGAGAACACCATCATCATCTCCACTTCAGATCACGGCATGCCCTTCCCGCGCGTGAAAGGACAGGCCTATGAAGATTCCAACCACATCCCGCTCGCCATCCGCTGGCCCGCGGGCATCAAGAAATCCGGCCGCGTCATCAATGATTTCGTGAACTTCACCGACATCGCCCCGACGCTGCTGGAGCTGGCGCAGATCGACCAGAAGAAGTCCGGCATGCAGCCCATCAGCGGCCAGAGCCTGACGGATATCCTCTACTCCACCAAGGGCGGGCAGGTGAACCCGAAGCGTGACCATGTGCTGGTGGGCAAGGAGCGTCATGACATCGGGCGTCCGCACGATTGGGGCTATCCCATCCGCGGCATCATCAAGGATGACATGCTTTTCCTGCAAAACTTCGAGACAGATCGTTGGCCCGCCGGCAATCCCGAGACAGGCTATCTGAATTGCGATGGTGGGGCCGTGAAAACTTGGATCTTGGAGAACCGCACCAACTTGGAGTCGAAGAAATTCTGGTCCCTCGCCTTTGGCAAACGTCCGGCTGAAGAATTGTATGACCTAAAGAAAGACCAAGATTGTGTCGTGAACCTGGCTTCGTCCCAAGAGATGGAGAAGAAGAAGCTCGCCTTGAAAAAGCAGATGGAGAAGGAACTCAAGGAACAGGGTGACCCGCGCATGTTCGGCAATGGCAAAGTCTTTGACGAATACATCTACGCCGCCGATGCCACGCGTAATTTCTACGAACGCTACATGAAGGGCGAAAAGGTCAAGGCGGGCTGGGTGAATGATTCGGACTTCGAGAAAACCCCGGTGGAGTAAGCCGTATGCGCCCTCGCCTCAGTCTGCTGGCGGCCTTGGGAATACTGGCCATCGGTGCCGGATGCACGACTGATGGCAGCCGCCAGAACTCCCAACTGAGAGTGCGCACGGATTTCCCGGGCGGCTCGGCGCAGGTGGAGCAGTTGTCGGAAGAGAGCAAGACCATCCAACTCACCCCCACCTTACATCCGGGTCGGGGCTGGGATGCGTGGTGGTATTTCAAGCTGGAGGGAGTGAAGCCCGGCGAAACCATCACGCTCGATGTTGGCAAAGGGATTTGGGCCACGCCAGACCAAGCGATGTTCAGCTACGACAACGTGACATGGCAGCACACCTCACCAGGGAAACGACAAAAGGACCGCATCGTCTATCAACACACCGTGGAGAAAACTCCGGTATGGTTTGCCTGGGGACCGCCGTTTGTCTTGAGCGATGCGGAGCGATTGATCGACAATATCTGCGCGCGTTCCCCCTATGCGACCCGCTTCGTTCTCGCCAAGTCCAAAGACGGACACACGATCCCAGCACTGAAACTCTACGACCCCAGCGTGCCCGCCAGTGAAAAACTCGGCATCTGGGTGGAAGCCCGGCAGCACGCATGGGAGAGCGGTTCCAGCTGGGTGGGCAAGGGCTTCATCGAATGGGTTATCTCCGATGACCCACAAGCCAAGGCACTCCGGCAAATGGCGGACATCTACTTCGTGCCCATCATGGATGTGGATAATGTGCAACGCGGTGCGGGCGGCAAGAATGCCACGCCGCACGACCAGAACCGCGATTGGAGTGACAGCCCGCATTACCCAGAAGTGGCCGCTGCGCAAGAACACATCCGGGAATTGAACCGGATCGGACGCTTCGACCTCTTCGTGGACCTGCACAATCCGGCCCCGAATGACAAACGACCGTTCTATTTTGTGACTGTGGCAGAATACCTCAGTGCCCAAGGCGCGAAGAACCTGAAGGACTTCTTTCTGTGTTCTAAGGAAGCCATCAACGGCCCCCTGCCCTTGCTGGATAAAGCCCGCGAATCCGGTCCGGAATATGACAAGGCTTGGGATAAGATCTCGAAGAACTGGGTGACCAAACACACCGCCGGCCATGTGGTGGCGATCACCCTTGAGACCTCATGGAACACACCGCAGAGCACGCAGGAAGGTTACCAAACGGTGGGGCGTCAACTTGGTGAGGCGATCGCCAAGTATTTCACGGAGCCACGCCGGTAGCACCTACCCCATAGAACCCCTTGGATATTGCCGGTTCACTGGCAAAGATTGTCAGACAATCGGTGGTTGGGTTTAGACAACCTGAGGCGTACTCGCCGACCATAAATCCCGTCCAATCTTTCATAAATCATCATCACTGTTGATCATGAAAGATAACAACGATAAGCCCGTAATGTCGCCTGCGCTTCCGCGCCGCGATTTCTTGCAACGCTTGGGATTGGGTTTTGGCGCCATCAGCCTGGCCGTCATGATGCCAGAGGTTTTGGGCCCGACCGGGGCGACCGCCGCGCTCAGTTCCATGTCTCCACTCTCGCCCAAGCAGCCACAGTTTCCGGGCAAAGCCAAACGGGTGCTGAGCATTTTCGCCCAAGGCGGCCCCTCACATGTGGACACTTGGGATCCCAAACCGGAATTGGCGAGACAGGATGGCAAGCCGGTG
>JAURFH010000325.1 GCA_030834415.1 Verrucomicrobiota bacterium
AAAAGCCGCAACGCCGTCCCCAGGCCCACCAGCCCGCCACCCACCACGATGATGTCCGTCAAATCACTCATAACCGATCGATGCCGCGCAGCATCCACGCTTAACGCCCCGCCGACAAGTCTGCTGCGCCTATTGTGCTGCCAGCATAAACTCCGTAACAATTGGTCGGGGCTTGCTGGCAGTCCTCCCTCAGGAATCCGCCACCGCTCACTCCTCCTCAAATGTCCACTCGTCTCCATTTCTCGATTCAAGATTGGGTACACACTTCAGGTGTCCTAAATCAGTTACTACTGTTTGTGAGGATTTCGTCGCCTTCTCGTTCTCAACTCGAAACTTCAAACTAGGAACTCGAAACAGGCTTCGCGCCTCTCCTTTACTGGCAACCAGTTGCCAGCAATGAAAATATTATCATAAAACCGCAATCCCACCATCGAATTTCGCTAAAACTTATTCACCAAACCGAAGTATTTCGCCTCCAAGAAATTGCACAAAACACCCCTTCTGTAAGTCGCTATATTCCGCTTGTAGCGCAGGCCTCTGGCCTGCCGTCCGGGCAGCCCGTCCCGGCTGCCCCCTCGGCTACCAAATATTTGCCATAGGCTATTCTCCACTCGCACCCGAAGAACCATCCGCCCCATTAGTCCCATAAGTCCTATCCTTCGTCCTATTCCTAAAACCAACTCCCCTTGCTAAATCAACCTGCATAAAGTATTTTCAAACCAAGAGTGAAACCCAAACCTCAGCCATTTTGAACCGAAGCAATACCCAGCCTGATATCCGTAGCGGTTAGGTCATTTGACCACGCCATGACTAAAAGACGCGCCATTAAAATAACCTGCGGAATCGTTGCGACGGTTATCGCTGTCGGCTCGCTAATGGCTGTGACCATCGCCACCCGCTCCCCCAAGACTTGCACGCTCTGTCGTGCTGAGCGCATAGACCGCACCTTGTTCGGCTACGCATGGCAAACCTACCGAGACACTGAGTTTACCGGCTGGTATCAAACGCATCGACCACCCCATCAGCATGAATGGGGACGCCTCACTTGCACCCGTGGCTTTTCCATCTTCGGCACCACCACATTTTTTGGCTGCGGCCCACGCCACCCGATTTGCGACATCCCGCCTGACGAACTCCGCCAATTCGTCGAGCATGCTGACACCAACACGCTCGCCGTGTTTTTCGCTGGTATCACCTCAACAAATCGTGTGGAGCAGAAGAAAGCTGTTCAATTGGTTTGGGACACCTCAACACAATGAGCGCATTGCGGCTATCCCTGCTCTTACTGATGGGCCTGATAATATCGGCACAGATTTCCTTACCGGGACTCCAAGACACCCGGCGACGGTCTCTAGCGATGCATCAACTCTTTGACGCTCACCAGCAGCATGAGTCAGCGCCGAGTACAGTGACACAGCAAAAACTCGCAGCTGCAAATCTTGAACTGGCGGAAGCACGGCGCTTAGACCGGAGGGACCTTATACTTATCGAACTTTTCTTGCTGGGCGTCTTGGGAGCATCAGCCTACGCATTTATCAGGGCTGGGAGGCATATGGATAACATTCAAACTACCACTTAAGCAACGACCACCAAACTCCTCCTATCCAGATAATCTTTTCTTTGCCCCACTGGACAAATCCCACTTCCGGGTAAACTATTCCCGCACGGAATAAATGGAATCGCCAGTCCATCTCCCATCAACAGAATTTACGGACAGCAACCGCATATGATCACGCTCATCTCTGGAACCAACCGGGCCGACAGCAACACGCGCAAAGTCACCACTGAACTCGAAGGCATCTACCGCGATCTCAAGGTGCCGACGCAGACGCTGGACCTCATCAACCTCCCGGCCGAGCTCTTCACCCCCACTGCCTACGGCGAGAAACCGGCCGCCTTCGCCCCCTTCAGCGAGGCCGTGCTCGCGGCTGACGGCCTTGTCATCGTCACCCCGGAATACAATGGCAGCATGCCCGGCGTGCTCAAATACTTCATCGACATGCTGAAGTTCCCAGAATCCTTTGAGGAGCGCCCCGTCTGCTTCGTCGGCGTCGCCATGGGCATGTATGGCGCCCTCCGCCCCATCGAGCAGCTCCAGCAGGTCTTCGGCTATCGCAACGCCCACATCTACCCGACCCGCGTCTTCATCCCCGGCGTGCACAAACAGCTCGACGCCACCGGCAAGCTCACCGACCCCGAACTCCGCACCCGCTGCACTCAACAAGCCGAAGGCTTCGTGAGTTTCGTGGAGAAACTCAAAGGCAAAACCCTCCGCAGCTGACCCGTAGCAGCCTAGTTGATACACATAGGGAAAAGTTTTTTAGCGCTCGCAGCGAACGGATACAACCGGCTGATTGCGTGTCAGACTTGCACCCTCGACCTGCCCGGCTGGCAATTAAAAGCCCGGGAAAAGAGCTTTTATTCCCAGCGGTAGGCCACCAAAGCATTCAGCTCTCGCACGTATATCTCGTTACCGGTCACTGTCAGGTGCGCCCACATCTCGGCGTCCCCGAGTTTGCGTGAGTCCAGCACATCAAATTTTTCGGGCGTTGCCCGCAGCAGGTAAAGCTTGCCCACCTGATCCAACGCCAGAATACGCTCTCCATTGGTCACCAGACTCCAATACTTGCCATAACCCGGACCCGTCATCCATTTCTCTTCCCCCGTGGCCAGATCCAGGCACATCGCGCGCTGATTTCGCAAATGATGATACGCATAACCGTTCACGATCACCGGCGTGGACATGTACCCCTGGGACTTGTTCGTCCATTTCTGTTTGAGCGTATAGGTGCTATCCTTCTTGGAAACCTCGAAGAAGATCGTCTTCCCCCCATAGGCACTGGTGAAGATCCCGTCACCTACCACGATGGGTGTCAGGATGTTCATCCCGCGAAAAGCTTCCACCGGTTGCGTCCACAAGACCGCCCCGGTCGCCAGTTCCAATCCGGCCAGCAGCGTCCGCGATTGCACCACCACTTGCCGCTCCCCGCAAAGCTCGGAGATGATGGGTGAAGAGAACGCACTGCCCCACATGCCT
>JAURFH010000326.1 GCA_030834415.1 Verrucomicrobiota bacterium
GTTCGTGGCCATTGCGGTTAGAGCATTCACCGCGCTTATGAAATCGTATCGCTTGAACCGTCTCTTTAACGCCACGTCGGGGCGTTGCTTCGACGTGGCCGTGGACCATGGCTTTTTCAACGAACGCGGCTTCCTGCAAGGCATCGAAGACCTCGGCGAGAGCGTCAAGGTGCTGGTGGAGGCCAATCCGGACGCCATCCAGCTCACGGTGGGGCAGGCGCGCCACCTCCAGTCCATCCCCGGCAAGCTGAAGCCCGCGCTCGTTTTGCGCACGGATGTGGCGAACGTCTATGGCACGCAACTGCCGCGCACCTTGTTCAGCCGCATGATCGAGCAACCGGTGGAGCAGGCGTTGCGGCTCGATGCCACTTGCGTAGTGGTGAACCTCTTCCGCATCCCGGAGCAGCCCGAGGTGACGGACCAGTGCATTCAGAATATTTTGCGCATCAAGCCCGAGTGTGACCGTTACGGCTTGCCGCTGATGGTTGAGCCACTCGTTTTCCAGCCGAACCAGAAGTCCGGCGGCTATATGGTGGATGGTGATCTGGACAAGATCCTCCCGCTCGTGCGTCAGGCCGTGGAACTCGGCGCCGATATCATCAAGGCCGATCCGACGGATGATGTGTCCGTTTACAACCAGGTCATCAAGATCGCCGGGGGTATTCCGGTGCTGGTGCGCGGAGGCGGCAAAGCGGCGGACAAGGAAATCCTCGAGCGCACCGAGAAGCTCATGGGCCAGGGGGCTCATGGCATCGTGTATGGCCGCAATATCATCCAGCACAGCGACCCGGCCGGTATGACGAAAGCGCTCATGGCCATCGTGCACGATGGCGCCACCGCCGAACAGGCCGCCCAATTTATCAAAGGTTAGTTTTCCCCAGTATCCATGGAATCACCGATTGTCATCGCCATCGACGGCCCCAGCGCCAGTGGCAAAAGCACGAACGCCCGGCTCATCGCCAAGAAACTTGGCTATATCTACGTGGACACGGGGGCGATGTATCGCACCCTCGCGTGGTATTGCCTCCAGAACCGCATCGATGTGGACGACGAGAAAGCCGTCGCGGCCACCGTCCGCAAATGGAAAACGATGCTGGTGAACCAGGACGGCAATGCGCGTCTGCTGGTGGGCGGGTATTATCCGGAGACGGAGATCCGCACCTCAGAAACCAGTGCCGCGGTACCCAAGGTCGCCGCCGGCCCGAAGGTCCGTGACTGGATGAAGAAGAAACAGCGCGAGTGCATCCAGTTCGGCAATCTCGTGATGGAAGGCCGCGACATCGGCACGAATGTGTTCCCGGAAACGGATTTCAAATTCTACCTCGACGCCTCACTCGAAGAGCGAAATCGCCGTCGTGAAGCTGATGGGGTGCAGGAGAATCTGGCTGAGCGTGATAAACGCGACAGCCAGCGCAAAGCGGCTCCCTTGATGATCGCGCTGGGTGCTACTTTGATCAATAACTCCGGTGAGACACCGGAAGAGACCTCCAACCGCATCATCGCCGAGTTCCATAAGAAACAGGCGGAGCTGACGCGCTAGGATTTTTTAGGGCCCGGCCAAACTGGCCCGGGCTGAACCGGAACCCAGAATCATGCAAGCCGATGAGCACCATGCGAAAGTGCAGATGGGATGATACTTGTTCCCTAAGCATATCTGGAGCAAGGCTTCCGGCTTCCGGGCGACCTGCTCCCACTGGAGGGCGCACTCCATCGTGAACACCGTCTACACCATCACGTGGTATGCCGGACGCCTGGCTTTCAAGCTGTGGTTCCGGTGGCGCGTGTATAACGTAGAGCGGGTGCCGGTGGAGGGGCCGGTAATCCTGGCATCAAACCATGCGAGCTTTGCCGACCCGCCGCTCATCGGCTGTTCGGTGCCGCGCCAGATCAATTATCTCGCCCGCGAATCCCTCTTCCGCTTTCCGATAGCCGGCTGGTATCTTCGCCAATTAAGTGCAGTGGGGGTGGACCGGGATGGCGGCGGTGCCAAGGGATTGAAGATCATCCTCGATCGCTTGCTGCAAGGTGGTGGCATCACGCTTTTCCCGGAAGGCACGCGCACCAGCGATGGCAAGCTGCAACCGGCCCGTTCCGGCGTGGGGCTCACGGTCATCAAGTCCGAGGCACCTGTGGTACCAGTTCATATCTTCGGGGCATTTGAAGCGTATGGCAGGCATCTGAAGATTCCGCGTCCAAAGCAGATTGTGGTGAAGTATGGCAAGCCGATGATGTTCGAAGCCTTGCGGGCCGAAGCGAAGACCTGCTCCAAACCACGGCTCAAAGAGATTTATCAAGAAGTCGCCGACCAGCTCATGGCCGAGATCGCGAAGCTGGAACCGAAGGCGGATTGATTGTAGCGCAGGTTGGCAACCTGCTGTGTCGCCGACTGGCAGTCGGCAGATCGCCGCCGATTTTCATGACTCGCAGATTAACAATCTGCGACACCGCAGACTACCAGTCTGCGCTACCGCTAACAAAAAAGCTTGCCCGGCATGCACGGGAGGATTATTCCACTCCTAGAATTCACCAAGAGGAGAGTTCAGAATTAGTCTCCAAACAACTTAAATCCCAAAACGAAACTCATGAAAGCACCTGTCGCTTATCTGGCCGCTTTGATCGCCAGCGCAGTATTCATCTCGGCTCCTTTCCATGCCTCCGCCCAAGAAGGTAAAGGCAAGGCGGAAGGCAAAGAGAAGGGCAAGAGCGAAGAGAAAGCCAAGCGCGATGTCTATCCTTTCCGCGGCACGGTGAAGGCCACGGACAAGACGGCCATGACCATCACGCTGGCAGGCAAGGAAAAGGACCGTGTGGTGACAGTGACTTCTGAGACTCGCATCGCCAAGGAAGGCAAGCCGGCCACCTTTGGTGACATCGCCACGGGTGAAATGGTGCGCGGCCAGGTGAAGAAGACCCCAGAGGGCAAGGAAAGCGCCGTCTCCGTGTATCTCGGCCAAGCTCCGGAGAAAAAAGGCGGGGATAAGAAGAAAGAGGGCGAGAAGAAAAAGAAGGAATAGGCAGCGATTTTCAACTGACT
>JAURFH010000327.1 GCA_030834415.1 Verrucomicrobiota bacterium
CGAGGTTTATAAAGGGCACCGGTGTACCGAAAACCACTTGGAGAACAACAGTCAGAGCAAGCAGTGCAACTCCAAGCTCAGTGATCTTTTTTAGTATTCCGATTATTGTGTCGATGATCTGCATTTGTTTTTTGGGGGTTATGTTAAGACACGTAATGTGTCACGTCGGAAGATTGTAGAGCTTTCGGGCTTTTAGACCAAGCTATTATTGCTTAACTGCCATAATTTTTTGCTTTCGCAGAAAACCACTTGTCTGACCTGACCTCGCTATTTTGAGCCACCTTTGATGTTAGTCTGGGCCCCAGAAAGGACCCAGACCATGAAAGGTGGCTCAAAATAGCGAGGTCAGGTCAGGGGTTTTGCTCGTTGCGGATTTGCTGTCTTTGCCCAAACGCTTGAATCCCTGCATGGCCGAAAAAAATGCGATCCCAAATAGCACAAAAATCAAAGCTGCAAAATAGGAGACATAATCACTCATCTTTCGAAGATCCTATCAGTTTCAAATAGACTCCGAACGCGAGAATAGAAGGAGCCCAAAGGCCAACAAAAATAGCATCAATTTTATCTCCCTGCCAGTATAACAGTTTAGAGAAAATTATGACCAAGAATGAAGCAAGAAAGAGTAATTTATCGGCAAAAGTGAACTTAGTAAGCATTTTTAGTTTAGTTCATAATATCTACATCAACAACTGTTTTAGAGTCAACTGTTAACGGTTAGTTCTTTGAAGGCTCGCGCCATACCACTATTATCGCTCTGAAGCCGCAAACCGCCACGGGTTCCCACGCTGATTTCCCCTCTTAAGCGGTGCTTATCCGCGTGCTCACGAGGATGAGAGCTCGTTATCCACTGGCACGAGCCATGTCAGTCTGAACAAGTTAGCGCGGTCACTGACTCCCGATCACGCGGTCACGGCCTGACGCATAGCCTGACTCAAAATCTACCGACGCAAGTCTTGTGGGTTCGACCCTGACGGGGACGCGGGATTTGAGCCAAGGGAAGCGTTAGTCTGGGACATCAGAAAGGACCCAGACAATGAAAGGGGGAAATACACGACCGAACAAAAGATCCGCATGTCACGCCATCGGCACGAGGGTGCGCGATGGGGTATTAAAATGGTGGAGGTGCCGAGAGATGAACCAGAGTCGCCCGTAATCTTGAGATCGGCGATTTCTGGGAATGGTTGACGGGATTTGGTTCGTTGCGACCGAATTAGCACAGCAACCATGGTGATACCGACACGATGGAAGGACTGCGGATCAATTTCACTTTCCTCTGAAAACAAAGGTGAGATCACGAGCGGACTGAGGATTCTCCGAGGCTTTAGCAACAGCCGGACACATGATGAAACCCTTCAAATCCATCGAATTTCCCATCGTCGCAGCGAGCATCGGGGATTCATCGCGTTTTCAACCAAACCACTGGTGGAAACATCGGGCGCTCACCTCTTCATCGCGAAAAGGAGGGTGCCGGTTGGTGATGAAAGTCCGGGGTGGTGGCGAATTCGCTCATTGAAGTGTGAAAGACCCGCGTGGCAGATGCGGACATCGGCGGCACGATCCAATCCCAGCGCGCCGATATCGCCCGATCGTGGGACGCTTCCTGATCGCGGAATTTAATGAATTCCTCGGAAGCGGTATGGTGATCGATCATCTTTACTCCTGCGGCTGCGTAGGAATGCAGGACCGCCTGGTTAAGCTCGAGCAACGCCCGATCCTGCCATAAGCTCCGCGAGGTCCTTCGGTCCAGGCCAAGCCTGTCTGCGATCAGAGGAAGTAGATTGTAACGGTGAGTGTCGCCCAGATTGCGCGACCCAATTTCGGTGCCCATATACCATCCGTTAAAAGGAGAGGCCGGATAGTCGGTGCCAGCTGCCCGAAACCGCATATGTGTGATAACGGGGACAGCATACCAGCGTAACCCGAGCGCTTCAAACCAACTGTGCTCGGGATGGTGGATTGGAATCTCCCGGACCAACCCTTGCGGTAGCGGAAAAAGCTGGGGCTGGCCGTCGCGGCCAGAAATGATCCAAGGCAGGAGATCGAATGCTGTTGGGTTCTTTGGACCTTGCCAGCCCAGCTGCAGCGCAAGGTCAGTAAATGGCGTGTTAGCGGGATCGCCTAAAATAGTGCCGCCAGTGCCGCGATAACCAGCGTAACCACAAAGCTGGGAATTCCAAATCCGCGGCGCCGGGCCACCGCAGCGCTCCGGCGGCGCGAAAACGGTGAGGTAGGAACGCACGGCACCGTCGCCCTATGCCAAGGTGAGATGCTCGCGCAGGCTCTCGGCAATTGCGTCCGGGGTTTCTAGTCCGCGGTGATCACGCACGATCAGACTTCGCCAATGGAGACGGCCGATACAGCGCGAATTATTGCGCCACGCAATCCGCCCGGCCCAAGTCAGTTCCTTCGAGGTCAGTGGGGCGGCTTGATCCGCGGCGATCGCTCCCTCAAGACAGGTGCGGCGCTCGGGCTCTATTCCTGCCGGATAAACTTCTTCTAAGAATGCGAGCTCAGCCGTGGGATCTAGCCCGGCGGCCACCGCTTTCGGTAAGGTCGGGGCGCTTGTCTGAAGGTGGAATGGGCATGGTGGCATCAGCGGATACTAAAATCTCAAAATGTCCGGAAGCAAGATCCCGGAACGCTCTCCCGGACACTCGGAAGTCTCGCGTAGACCACGCAGTCGGCGGTCATTTTAACGATAAGCTCACCAGACGGGACGCGGGATTCGGCCGGGTTGGATTAATGGTCGGACCTTAACATTCATTCATCGGTCATTCTGGAACCTTCCTCCATGTTGTCACCCGCATATCGCAGCCACTTGGTCCGGGTTACGGAAACTGAGCCATTGAGTGAGTTAGTCTGGGAATCCAGAAAGGACCCAGACCATGAAAGGTAAAAGACATACGACAGAAGATAAGATCCGCATCCTGCGGGCTGCCGATGGCGGCAAAAGTATCGTAGAAGTCTGCAAGGAGAAGAACATCTCGGAGCAGACCTACCATCGTTGGAAGCGCCAGTTCGG
>JAURFH010000032.1:0-17497 GCA_030834415.1 Verrucomicrobiota bacterium
TGCTCCGGATAAACAGATCATCAAGAACCATGAGAGATTGAGAACCCGCCACCGGCGCAGGGCCTCGTGCTTGGCGAGGACCGGGTCCAATCGTTGTTTCAGTTCGGCGGCGATCATGCGGCTACAGTTTGGGCCGGACGCGTCAGACGTGCGGCGAGCCATGTTTCCATGAGCAAAACGGCCAGTGCGGCTACCACCAGCCAGCGCCAGAGCTTCTGGCGGTTTTCCAGCTCGGCATGCTTCAATTTTTCCTGCCGGGCTTCGATTTGTTGGGCTGATACTAGGATTGAACTATGGACCGGAATCCCCAGCCGTTCAAGCTCTTCCACAGGCAGCGGAGCCGTCCGGCTTTCCTCGGTCGGCAGGTTCACGGCAAAGCGCCAGTTCTTCCCATTATCTTGAACGCCGTAAATCCCCGGAAGTTCCGTTCCGGCAAGCTGTTTCCGGTCGCCCAAAGCCAGTTTTTCGCCATCAGGCAGGATGATCTGAGCTGTGGAAGTGACTTCCGCGGGCAACGGTACTTCATCTCCCACGGCAAATTGCGCTTGTCGGGAAGCCACCGTCCCCGCCTGCTCCAGAAAGGAATACACCAGCGGCACGAATTTGGAGGATAACGCCAGCTGGCTATCCGCGGGATGCCAGCCGCTGGTCAGCACAAAGACCTGCCCCTTGCCCACCGGCACGGAGAACAACGCCGGACTCTCGTCATCGAACCGCGCCAGCACCTTCGCTCCCGTCACCCCGGATAAGTCCACCTGCCGGTGTTTCCAAAAGTAGATGCGGGTGAAATCGCTGAAGCGCGGATCGGCAAACGGCACAAAGAGCGGATGCGTGAAGTCCACCTGCCCAAGCAGCGCATGACGTGAACCGCTGCGTTCCTCGGCAGGCAGATTTGGCAGGTTCAACAGATTCGCCAGGCTCGTCGCCATATTCACATCCTTCAGCGCCACCAATACCATCTTGCCGTCTTCCACCATCCGGCGCAGTTCGGCATTTTGTCCTGTGGTCAAAGACTGGCCCACGATGATCAGACGGGCTCCACCGAGCTCGGCAGCCGTAGGAAAATTGGCCGAGGAACGGCTGGCGACTTCCATGGCCAGCGAACGGGTCGTCTGCAAACCACGTTGGACGTAGTAGAGTAGTTGTTTGGTATCCGTCGGTTGTTCATCACCCAGATACATGACCACTGCCCGATCCGGCTCCTGCCGCACCACATGAACCGTGTTGTCAAAAGCTTCATCATCACCGGTCAGTAAGATTTTCTCCGCTTGAGCATTCTCGACCGACCGCGGCACAGTGACTACCCGACTCTGCCCAGCGGGCACATGCACGTTCACCGGCAATCCGGATAATTGCACACCATCAGCAGTAGCCCAGCCCACTTGAAACTGTTCTTTGCGCGCATCGGTCGCATTGCTCACCCGCACCCGCACTGTTTGCTCCCGGGCGGACGCAGCCGCTTCTTCTCCTTCAGCCACCAACTGGATTCCGGCATTGCTGCGTTTGCCGAGATTGAGTGGCTCCACCTCGACCTTCACCCCTTCCGGCCATTGCATGCCTTGCAAGCCGTCCAGCTTGGCGCCTTCTTGCAGATCGGTCACCACGATGATCTCACGATCTATGGCCGAGCGCTTCAATTCCGAGCGCGCAACCTCTTCCTCCAAGGCCTCCGTCGCCGTCGCCAAGGCATTTCCGAGATGCGTGGAACGCCAGCCGGGTTTGGTATCCGCCAGACGTTGAGTGGCCACAGCTTTGCGCTCGGCATCCTGTGCCTGCCGCCATTGCTCGAAAGTTATCAACGCTTTTGCCTGTTGATCGAACGTATAAAGCGCGAACTGATCCGTAGGCCGGGCATCGGCCAACAGCTTCTCCACCTTTTGACGCGCCTGGGTCCACGCGCCATCCCGCTGCATGCTCGCACTGACATCCAGCAGGATGATCCGCTGACGCGCCAGATTGCCATCCGCTCCTCCGCGAGTGGCATCATTGATGAAAGGCCGTGCAAAACCGACCGCCAACAACCCTAGCACCAGACACCGCAACAACAGCAGCAACCAATGCTCGATGCGACTGCGCCGCGTCAGCTTCGGCGGTGTCGGCTGCAAAAAGAGTAATGAACTGAAGGTGAACCGGTCATTTGTCGTCCGCCGCACCAGATGGAAAATGATAGGACCAGCGATGGCCAGAGCCCCCATCAAGAATAATGGCGTGAGGAAGCTCATGAGCCGGAGCCTCCCTTACGTTGCTTGACTATCTTGCCTCGCTGCATGCGTTCGCGCAGATAATCAAACAGCGCCACATCCAATGGCTTGTCCGTATAGGCCGGACGAAAGCCCACTCCCAGCTTCTGGCAGATCGCCGCCAGGGCTTCCTGATGCTTTTTGAGTTTCTGGAGATAATCTTCCCGGACCTGCTCAGGCTCGATGTAAAGTTCGCGACCGGATTCCACATCCAAGAAGAACGAAGCTTTCTCGAATTGGAAATCACGTTCCGCCGGGTCTAGCACCTGAAAAACCATCACCTCATGACCACTCGCCGTCAGTTGAGAAAGGCTGCGCTCCAAGGTGTCCAAGGGCGCGAGAAAATCGGAGAGCAGCACCATCAGCCCGCGTTTACGGACGAGCTCGGCGATGCGCTTGAGCGGCATAGCCAGATCTGTTTGCGTGCCGCCAGCGGGTTTCTCCAGCGCCAGCATCATGTGGCGAAGATGCCCCGTGCGATAGCGCGCGGGCAGATACTCACGGATGCGCTCATCAAAAGTCAGCAACCCCACTGCATCACCCTGACCATAGAGGAAGTAAGCGAAGGTGGCCGCCAAGGTGTTCGCGTATTGCGCCTTGTTGTAGGTCAGTGAGCCATAAGACATCGAGCGGCTGTTATCCACCAGCAGGTAACAACGTAGATTCGTCTCGTCCTCAAACTTCTTGATGTAATAACGGTCACTGCGCGCATAGAGCCGCCAGTCCAGATAACGCGGATCGTCGCCGGGGGTATATTGGCGGTACTCGGTGAACTCCACGGAGAAGCCGTGATAAGGACTGCGATGCAAACCGTTCCAAAAACCCTGCACCACAATCCTAGCGCGCAACTCCAGATTGCGGATCGCCATCAACGCCTGCGGATCGATGAACGAGGCCGCCTGTTTGGGCGTGGGGGCTGCCGGACTGGTGACGGCTTCAGCCATGAGTTATTTGGCTGGTGATTCCGGTGCAGCCACGGTTTCCAGCAGCTTGGCGATCAACTTGTCCACAGTGATGCCCTCTGCCTCGGCGCGATAATTCACCAGCACGCGGTGTCGCAATGTCGGAGCAGCAAGCGCTTTGACATCGGCCACAGTAGCATGAGTGCGGCCTTGCAGAAGAGCCCGGGCCTTGGCGCCCAAAACGAGGAATTGTGCCGCGCGCAAACCAGCGCCCCAACTCACCCACTCGGCCACAAAGGTCGGCGTGTTCGGCTGGCCAGGGCGGGAAGCAGAAGCCAATCGCACGGCATAACGCACCACATCTTCGGCGATGGGCACCTTGCGGACCAGATCATGGAACCGCAAAACATCCTCGCCGGTGAAAAGTGCCTCGATCGGTTCCGGACGTTTCGCAGTGGTCTGCAACACGACTTTCACTTCGTCATCTTCCGGCAGATAGTCGATCACGACATTGAACATGAAACGGTCCAACTGCGCTTCCGGCAGCGGGTAAGTGCCTTCCATTTCGATCGGATTCTGCGTAGCGAGCACAAAGAAAGGCTCGGGCAGTTTGTGTTTCACGCCGGCTGCCGTGACCTGATGTTCCTGCATGGCTTCCAGCAAAGCGGCCTGCGTCTTGGGCGGGGTGCGGTTGATCTCGTCCGCCAAAATCATGTTCGCGAAGATGGGGCCCGGCACGAAGGACATATGCCGACCTTCAGAAGTCTCCTCAAGGATCTCAGTGCCGGTGATATCTGCCGGCATCAGGTCGGGCGTGAACTGGATGCGCTGGAATTTGAGATGAAAGACTTGCGCGATTGATTTCACCAACAGCGTCTTCGCCAAGCCGGGCGCACCAGTGATGAGGCAATGTCCCCCCGCGAAGAGCGCGATAAGAATCTCTTCCACCACATCCTTCTGGCCGATGATGACTTTCGAGAGCTCGGCGTCGATCCGCACCTTGCCGTTGATGACCTGCTCGACGAGCTGTTCCTCAGTCGGTTCCGCTGCTGGTGGGGTCACCACCTCAATAGTCGATTCCACTTTTACTTCCTTTCCCCTGTAGATGGTTCACCCACGAATGAACACCGCTCGTGAGGAATTGTTTTGTGAACTGACGCTGCCCTGCCTGGCCGTATTCGTTTCGCTTGGTGTCCATTCTGGGTAGCCGGGCCTCAGTGCGTCATCGCGTAGAAGATTATGTTGATACCGAGCGGGAAGGATTTCTTTTCCGAGAACTCACGGAAGTAATACTCGTTCTCCCCCTCTCTCTCCCAGCCGTCACCATTATCCGTGTTATGGCAGATCATCACCATCATACGACCCTTGTCATCCGAGATGGCACGGAAATGGACCTCGCGTGCATCATCCCGCTCCCAAGTAATGCCAGTGTACTGGCTGTCCGTCCCCGTACGGACGTTCGGCACCTGCATGTGGTTCTTTTCCAGTTTCAGATCAAAGACGCAATGGAAGATGGGATGGTCCATGGGGATATCGACCGGCTCACGATCCGGGAAAACCCGTTTGATCTCATAATAGAAATTCTCCCATTCCGCCTCGCCCCAGAAATCATCCACCATCATGAAGCCGCCGTTGAGGAGATACTTGCGCAAGGCGATCACTTCTTCATCGCTGAACTGGAGACCACCCGGCTCCACCATATAGCAGAAGGGATAGTTCAAAAGCTCCGGAGAGGTGATCGGCAGATGGATCGGCTCCGGGTTCACCTTGATGGAAGTCATCTCCTGCAGGCGATAGGAAAGGTTCAGATCGGCATCCGGGTAATCAGTCGTCCAGCGTTGGCCACCCCAACCACCACGGCCATAACGGGTCGAAGAGTATTCCAGTCGCACAAAGGTGAATACATCCTTGGAAAGCTCTTTGTTCACCTCCCAGACTGGCACGCCGCCCCGTTCATCAGTCGAGCGATATCGGTTATACCGCTGGGCATAGGTGACAGCAGCCGTAGCAAGGATGAGGGCGACGAGGATGAACCAACGCGACCACCGGGAACCAAAGCGCGGGGATGCGCTCGCGGGGCTGGCCTGTGATGTTTGCTCCGGCATATATCGGGCTTTCAAGGCGCTCGTCGTCCGGTATCGGGTAAACCAGACGAGACTGTCGCTCCGTTCTAACTACGCCTGAACGGCCCCAGAATCAAGCGGCGATACCGAGTATTTATTCCTTCTCGGGTTTGTCCAGATACGACCCGGGCGGCAGTTCCTCGTAATCTGTGAAGTGTTCCGGGCGAAGCGGTTCCGTGATCTTGTTCTCTTCCTCCAGCCATTGGCCGAGGTCCAGCAGGCGACAACGCTGCGAGCAGAACGGACCAAACTTCCCCGCCAGCCAAGGACCGCGCTTTTGGCACTTGGGGCACTTCACTTCCGGCAATGGCTTTTCACTCATGAACTTGAAACTCTTTTGCGAAGGTTACTAATATCTGTCGAGCCTATTTCAAAGCTTCGACATCCGGCATGACATCTGTCATCATAAGCATACAAACCCGACAAACCATGAAACCTCGCAAGACCTGGCGGGAAAAACTCGCCGATGACAAGGACCTGCCCAAGGTCGTAAGCATCCCGCCCGAAGGACGGGCCCGCTGGAAAGGTGCCACGCTCGTTGTCCTGGCTCCCCGGGAAGTGGATGCCTTGATGCAAAAAGTTCCCAAGGGCAAACTCGTCACCATCAACGAACTCCGGGCGGCGCTCGCCCGCCAGCATGATACCGAGGTGGGCTGCCCCATAACCACCGGCATCTTTGCCTGGATCGCCGCGCATGCCGCAGTAGAAGCCAAGGGCGAAGGACGCAAACGCATCACACCCTACTGGCGGACTTTGAAAGCCGGCGGCGAATTGAACTCCAAGTATCCGGGCGGAATTGAGGCGCTCCGCGAATTAGTTGAAGCCGAGGGCCACAAGGTCATCCAGAAAGGCAAACGCTTCCTGGTGCTTGATCATGAGAAAGCTCTCCTTCCAGCGGAAAAACTGCTGTGACCTTTACGTCTGGCAGATTGCGCGTAACTTGTGAGGCGACATGAGCTACGATTTGAAAGATTTTGCGAAAGACGTTTTGGAGCGCAGCCATCAGGTGCCAGTGCTGGTTGATTTTTGGGCGCCTTGGTGCGGACCTTGCAAGATGCTCGGCCCGATCATCGAGAAGTTGGCAGTTGAAGCCCAAGGAAGCTGGGAACTCGTGAAGGTGAACACCGAGGAGCAGCCCAATCTCTCCATCCAATATCAGATCGCCAGCATCCCGGCCTTGAAACTTTTCATCAATGGCCAAGTAGCCGATGAGATCTTGGGCGCGTATCCCGAGGTGGAATTGCGGCGCTGGCTGGAAACGCACCTCCCCTCGCCCAATGCCGGTCTGGTGAAGGAAGCGCAGCGGCTCGCGAGTGAAGGGCTCTTCGCGGAAGCAGCCCAGAAATTACAGGATGTGCTGGCACTGGATTCGGGCGATCCAGCGGCCGCCTTGCTGATGGCGGAATGTCAGCTAGCACTCAACCCGGCAGCAGTTGCAGAAATATTGAAGCCTTTCGGAGAAGATGCCGAAGCCTATGCCAAGGCATCCGGACTGAAGTATCTGGCGGGCTTACGTCTCACGTCCGACTCTCTGCCAGAAGGAAAAGGTAAAAGCGCTTTTGCCACCGGGCTCAAGGCATTGAGCAAGCTGGATTACGCCACTGCCTTGGAAAACTGGATCAAAGTCATCGAGATCGACCGTCAGTATCACAACGAAGCGGCGAAGACTGCCTGTAAGAGCGTGTTCCAGATATTGGGCATCCGGCATCCAGTTTCGGAGCGGTTCCATCGGGCTTTCTCCAGCGCCCTCTATTCTTGAGGGTATTACCCGCGTCTTGAGCCTTCGGATACAGGTAGTTGCACTTATCTGCAATATTGCCGCTTTTCCCCTGAGAACGGCAAACAACCTGCTACCTATCAGGTATGTTTGGCTGGATACGGAAGACACTTAGCCTGGAAGAAGACATCAAACAGACCACGGAGAAAGCCGAGGCTGGAGATGCGGCGGCGCAGTTCCGCCTCGCCGTCTGGTATATCGAAGGCAAGTTGGGCGATCCCGATACCATGGCCGCTGCAAAATGGTTCCGCCGCGCCGCCGACATGGGGCATCGAGATGCCCAGTATAACCTCGGCGTCATGTATTCGGTGGGACGTGGTGTCCCTAAAGACTATCCGCATGCCATGAAGTGGTTGCGGATGGCGGCAGAACAGAACTGCCCCGACGCGCAATTCTTGCTGGGCAAGTTTCTCGCTCGCGGCAAGGGAGACAAAGGAACGGAGCCCGAAGCCATCCTCTGGTTGAATCTGGCGGCAGACCAAGGCCATGAGGAAGCCAAACAATATCTGGCCAACCTGAATCCCGGGATGGTCATGAAAGTGTAAACTGAAGCGTTTGATTCAGTTCACAGCACCTCTCATCAATTTCTATCTGTTTCATTTCCGAGCATGGAGAATTGAAAATCATCTTTGCCAAGGACATTTGGATATGATTTCCAGAGTTCCGCAAAGACGACGCTTGGTTGACTGACCATGTGCCGCCACAGTACATAACTTGAATGACCACGTTAGCTGCCTGTGTGCAGCAACTGCTGGTCACAGTAGTTTAAGCTGAACCGATGGCCATGGGTAATTTGATCAATTCCGACCCGCCTCTACTCCCTGCGGAGCTGGAGCGCATCTTGCTGGAGACAGATACCCTGCAAGAAGCCTATCTCGTCGGCGGTTGCGTGCGGGATTCCTTTCTGGGATTGCCTCAAAAAGACTTCGATATCGAAGTGTTCGGCATCACCTACGAGCGACTGGAGAAGGCCTTGAAGCGCTGGGGGCGCGTGGATTTGGTGGGACGTTCCTTCGGGGTAGCCAAACTCACCACAGCATCCGGTGAGCAGTATGATTTCTCGCTGGCCCGGAGAGATTCCAAGGTAGCTGCGGGCCACAAGGGATTCAGCATCACCTTTGATCCGGATATCACGCCCAAGGAAGCCGCTGCCCGGCGCGACTACACCATCAATGCGCTCATGTATAGTCCGCGCAAAGGGGCGCTCCTGGATTACTACGGAGGCATAGCAGATTTGAAACAGCGCATCCTGCGTCATACCAGCACCGCGTTTTCCGAGGACCCCTTGCGCGTATTGCGTGGGATGCAGTTAGCCGCCCGCTTCGATCTCACCACCGCAACCGAGACCTTGAAGCTTTGTCGTCAGATCAAGGATAACTTCCATGAACTGGCCGTGGAACGGGTGCGGGAAGAATGGCTCAAATGGGCAGCCAAGTGCCAGGTCCCTTCCCGCGGGTTACAATTCCTGCGTGATACCGGCTGGAGTGAACATTTTCCAGAAGTGCAAGCCCTCATGGGGGTGCCCCAAGATCCAGAGTGGCATCCAGAAGGCGATGTCTTCACCCACACCTGCCTGTGTTGCGATGCCATGGCACGCTTGCCAGCCTGGCAAAAACTCGATGAACCATCGCGCATCACTTACATGCTCGCCATCCTCGCGCATGATTTCGCGAAACCGCAGACCACCAGTCGGGCCTTGCGGGACGGCAAATGGCGCATCGTCTCCCCCGGCCATGAAGAAGCGGGTGGACCGGTGGCGGAAAGTTTCATGGAGCGCATCAGCATCTCCCATGCGATCCGCGAACGCGTAGTGCCGTTGGTGACAAATCATCTCGCTCACTTGAACGCCGTGACTGATCGTGGTGTGCGACGGCTGGCAAAACGTCTGGAACCAGAAACCATCGAAGGATTGTGCCTGGTCATCGAGGCGGACCATAGCGGGAGACCGCCCAAGCCGCCGGGATTGCCGCAGGGGGCAAAAGAATTGCTCTCCAAGGCGGCCGAGATGGAACTGCAAGCTGCAGCCCCAAAACCTATCCTGCAGGGACGCGACCTCATCACACGCGGCATGTCACCGGGCAAGGAGTTTGGTCAAATCCTCGAAGCGGCTTTTGAGGCGCAACTGGAAGGCAAGTTCAGCGATCACGAAGGCGCGCTGAAATGGCTGGAGGAAATCCGTCCCCGGCTTTGAGGCCGATCACTTGGCCTTGGCGCCGAGACCAGCCACACGGTCTTTCGCTTCGGCGATCTGTTCTGGCGTCATCTCTTTTTCGAGGAGCTGAAGTATCTCCACGCCGAAGCCGCGCGAACTGGCGAGGCTGATCCATTTGTAGGCTTCCACCAGATCCTTCTTAACGCCAACACCGGTGCGATAAAGCGAGCCCAGACTGATCTGTGAAAAGGCTTCCCCTTGCTCAGCCGCCGTCTGATAGAGCTCTGCGGCCTTGACCGGATCTTTATCCACCACGACGCCGTTCTCGTAGAATCGCGCCATGTTCGCGATGCAATTCAACTCACCGGCATCCACGCCCCGTTGATACCAGTAAACGGCATCCTGATTACTCTGGCCGATGCCATGGCCACGCTCGTAGCAATACCCCATCTTGAAATAGGCCTTGGTGTTCTTCAACTGGGCGGCATTGCGGTAATACTTGAACGCCTCTGGCAGATCGCGTTGTCCGGCATCGCCGGTGAAATAGAGATCACCCAAACGCATGTTCGCCTCACTGTCACCAGTCGCGGCGGCTTTTTCATACAAGGCGAGCATGTCCTCTGCTTTGCCTTTGCCACTGACTTCCTTGGCGCGGGCTACTTTGAAAGCAGATTCCGAGATCCCTCCTTCGGCAGCGACGCGATGCCATTTGAGAGCTTGCTCCCGGTCAATCGCTCCGCCCTTGCCTTCTTCAAACATGGTGGCGGCCTTGGCGGCGGCACGGGCATGCCCGCCGCCCGCGGCTTTGACAAACCACTCGCGGGCCTTGGATGCATTCGACGCTTCCAAAACCAAGCCCAAGAAGAACTGGGCATCCGGGTAGCCGGATTCAGCGGCACCGGTGATAAGAGCGATGGCTTGTTTGTTCTCCGCCTCGGTCGTGGCGATATCCAAAAGATGCATACCACGTTCAAAACTGTTCACCGCCGCAATCTTCTTGGGATCGATGACAATCGGACCGGGCTTGGGCTCAGCCGCCGCGGCAATCAAGCAGACAGACGTGAGCAGCACAGAAAACAATAAACGCGACATGAAATTAAGATGACCCCGGCAAAGGGCAAAATCAAGGCCGCTATACGTGGAACCTGGCGCAACTCTCGACTACAACCAGCACCGACAAAAAAAATGATTCCCTCAGTCTGCAAAGCACTTCAGTATCAAATCACTTCCGTAGAACTGTTCGAAAGCGGTCACTAATATGATGAAACGCCTGATCACACTCCTCTCGCTCGCCGCACTGCTGTGCAGCCAAGCTCTCGCAGCGGAGAAGAAACCGCTCAAGGTCTTTATCCTCGCCGGGCAATCCAACATGCAGGGCCACGCCAAGGTCAGCACATTTGAACACATCGGGATGGACTCGGCAGCCAAGCCGATGCTGTTGGAAATGCAAAACGCGGATGGCTCACCGAGGGTCTGCGAACGCGTCTGGATCTCCTCGCTCGGCAGCGCAGATAACGTACGGACGGGAAAGCTGACGGCTGGTTACGGAGCCAGCCAAGGCGGGCCGAAGATCGGGCCGGAGTTCACGTTTGGCATCTATATGGAGAAAGCGACGGATACCCACGTCCTGCTCATCAAGACGGCTTGGGGCGGCAAGAGCCTGAACACTGATTTTCGACCGCCGGGCGCCGGGCCGTATGTCTTCAATGAAACTCAGCTCGCCACTTTCCAAAAACAGGGAAAAGACATTGCGGCCATCAAAGCAGAGAAGCAAAAGGCAACAGGCGTTTATTACCGCCTCATGATCGACCACGTAAAAAAAGTGCTCGCAGATATCAAGAGCGTGGTGCCGGACTACGATGCCGCCCAAGGCTACGAATTGGCGGGTTTTGTCTGGTTCCAAGGCTGGAACGACATGGTGGATTCGGGCACTTATCCGAATCGGGAGAAGCCCGGCGGCTACGATGCATATAGTACCGTGATGGCGCAGTTCATCCGGGATGTGCGCCAGGATCTACATACACCCAAGCTGCCCTTTGTCATCGGGGTGCTCGGTGTGGGCGGCCCGACGGATGAATATGGCCCTGATGAAAAACGCTACAAACCCACCCACGACAACTTTCGTAACGCCATGGCCGCGCCGGCGCAGATGCCAGAGTTCAAAGGAAACGTCCTCGCAGTGCGCACTGAAAAATACTGGGACCGCGAACTGTCTATCGCAAAGGCCAAAGAGAACGCCGCCAAGCAACAGGCCAAGAAGCTCGCCAACGAAGGCAAGCTGAAACCCGCAGACGAAAAAGCCTTATCTGAGAAACTCCGCGCGGAAAGCCTCAGCGAACATGAACGAAAGATTTTGGAAAAAGGCATCTCCAACCAGGAATACCATTACCTCGGCTCAGCCAAGATTCTGGCGGGTATCGGCAAAGCTTTTGCAGAAGCGCTGATTGCCCCTAAGCAAACCGCCTCAGTCTCCAAGCCGGTTCCCCCATCCACCACAAGCCAATCCAAAACTTTCGACAACATTCAGCAAGGCGAAATGGCTGGCTACCTGTTCGGACCGGCGGAAAAAGTGCCGGAGGATTTCAATGGCGGTTTTTCCCTCTACGCCGCGGCATGGCCGCTGGTGGCAACTTACCCGGGGCACAAATTTCAAACCGGGCTTTGCGGGACCTGGATGCACCCGCAGTATGAGCCCGGAAAAGAACCCGAGGGCAAATTATACACGGATATCGAAGGCGGCCTTGGCTGGTGGCGTGACACACATTTCCCCTCCACCACCCCCAAGTTCATCATGGGCGGAGTGGGACCGAACTTCTCGTTCATTGCCAATGGTCCCGGCTATGGCGCGGGCACCTGGGAAAAGCCGCGCGGGCAGTATGGCGTGGCCCAACTCAGCCCCTGGCTGCTGTTTCCACTCGATGGCTTGAACCTCAAGCAAGGCACCAGCGGCGAGCTGTTCGGTTACGGTTATCTGCCCCTGCCACTCACCAATCCCAAGTCGATGACCGCTGGCAAAAACGTGCCCACGGGAAACAACTGTTGGACGCTGTTTCTGAACACCGCAAACTTTAAAGGCCCCGCGACATTCTTCACCCCGTTCTTCTGGTCGCAGGCCACCGTCGATCATCCGGAATGGGCCGGGATGTTGCTAGATTCGCGTCCCGCCAAACCGAATAAAGCCATCCAGATGGAGACCCAGCATGTGCCGGCCATCCTTACGAAAGATGGCCGGGGACAAAGCATTGCCCGGATCGCGCCCACCTCTTTCCCCATCGGCTCTGAAGGCTACTCGACCGTACTTCACAAGATCACCGCCTACAAGAAGGCAGCATTGTGGGATGATGTGCAGCGCTGGTTCTCCGGTGGTGCTCCCGTCGAGGGCTTGATCAAAGCGGGCGCCTCCGCCGTGCATACTTTTCGTGAAGGTGGTGGCTCCAGCTGGAGCATCTATCCGCCCGGAACGCAGCGTGATCAGAAACCAACGATGGCGTGGAAATCTTTTGCCACCCCTTTCTCACCGAATCCCATCACATTTGCCTACAAGTGGAACCCGCAAATGACACGGAGCAATGGTTCCCTCGTCACCCTGCCCGAGTACTTCACGCTCGTGCCTAACGGCAAGAAACCGCAATGGGCTGTGATCCCGCCAAGCAGCGTTCCCGCCAGTCTTGGCCTCACGCAATATAAGTTTGAAACACCCATTGAAAAACCGCAACTGCCTCGCACCACCCCGGACGATGCATCGAGTTGCTGGAAGAAACCGGGACCGGTCGCCGGACCGTTCAAAGCTCAGTTGGGTGATGGCAGCGTGGTGACTTACTATTGGTATCGCTTCGCCGACCAGCCAGCCCTGCTCAACGCCGACCTCACCGACCAGGAGCGTGAGCAATTACAAGCCCGTGTGGAGAAACTGCACCGCGCTTGGACCAAGGAGCGCAATTACCTAGCTCCGCCCGACGTCGGCACGCTCGCAAGCATTGATCCCGCTTTGATCATGACGCCCCCCAAGGGGCTTGAGATCGGCTACGTGCCAATTGCCACGCGACAAGAGCTGGAAAAATAGCTGGCGCCGTTCGTGGCAAGTTTTCCAGCACCCGTGTCAAGCAGCTAATCACTCAAGTTTCAGCAATAACGTCGGTTCGATTGACCAGTTCAGCCTGCTGTAGCAACCCTATCATCACATTTGGTTTTCTTAGGGTTTGCCTGCGTGAATCAGCAAGAAACAAAAACAAATCTGGCTGCCTACGTATATGGACAGGTGTAGCGCTGCCGGCAAAAACAACGCATCCAATACGCGCCATACATACCCCCACTCAGTAGTCAAACTTAACCAGACGACTCCTGCATAATGCAGCGAAAGGAGACACCAAGCTGCTTTGCGGCAAAATTCGATACGCCGGAACGCCAAGAAAAACGCGAAGGCAGGCCAAAACACCAAAGACAGTTGTGGAGGAGCATTTTCCCCGACAAACGGGGACAAAGGCAGAGAACCAAAAAAGTCAGATCCATGACCCGCCCCTATGAAAGTCATCCCGTAGATAAACAGAAAGCCATAGCAAAGTGGAATGATGACCACCCACAGGCAAGATATGATGAGCTCGGTAGATTTAGCAGTCATCACTCCACCCGCTTCTTTCCGCAGAAAGAAGCGGGCAATCAGCGTGCAAAACACAGCCGGGGCCAAGTAAAGCAGAATAGCTCCAGAAAGGTTAAGCAAGGGAAACCCGATTGTAGGACTTACAAACGGCTGTCCCACCCCCAGCATGTTTAATAATCCGGCGGGATAAATCACGACCGCCATGACAATTAAGTCGATGCCCGGGACATGGTCCACCCACGGCTGTCGAATTTTGCTTATCTGAAGTTCAATCAGCAGATATAACAAGAAACTGGAAAACAGCAGACCGGCCAAGACACGGAAGCAGGCAGGCAGATGCACCTTCCATCCGGAGATTATTGGTTGCTGCTGTTCCTCCATGTCGTGTTCTGGGCTGAATGTATCTGGACCAATCTCAACAACACTAATAGAAAGAAGAGGCCGGGACATTTCAATCACCGCTTTCCTTGAGTCCGATGCACAAGGACAGCAAAGCTATCCACACCAGTGAACCTGCGAAGCTGAGAAAGTTCGTCAACGCTCCATTGGTTTCTAGTAGACAAGATAAGTTTTCCGGCAACTTATCCAAGGGCAGTTCAACGTACGGGGGGCAGGATTCTGGAATGCCAGCCTTGACCGGAGGATGCTCCCCCGGTATCCCCTCAAGGAATCTCAATCCAACCGGCCATCATGAAATCCATTTTCCATAAAGCGCTTTGCCTGGCGACCGTTCTCCCCTGCCTCTCTGCCTCGGCGGACTGGCCGCAATGGCGTGGCCCAAACCGTGATGGCGCCGTAAAGGATACTTCCCACACACTCACCGCCCTGCCCCAGTCCACGGCGCCCATCTGGAAGCTGGACATCGGCAAAGGCCAAGCCTCGCCTGTCGTCGCCGGAAAGACACTCGTCTTTTTGGATGAGGAGAACGCCAAAGAGGTCGCTAATGGCGTGGACATCACCACGGGTAAAAAGATTTGGTCCACCCCCTTCGCGGAGTCGGTCGATTTCTCGAACACCTACGGCCCCGGTCCCCGCTGCACTCCGATGATTGATGGCGACAAGGTCTATGTGCAGTCCTGTAATGGCGAGTTCTCCTGCCTCTCCCTGAAAGATGGCAAGACCGTCTGGAAAACCAGTTACGCCAAAGATTTTGGTGCCACATTCTTCCTGAATCAGAATGACCCGGCTGCCAAGGAAACGGCCGCACGTCGCCATGGCAATAACGGCTCCGGCGTCATCGACGGCAACCGGCTGTTTCTGCCCGTAGGCAGTCCCGAGGGCGGCTCCCTCGTCTGCTTCGACAAGAATACCGGCAAGGTGCTCTGGAAAGCCGGTCAGGATAACGCCGCCTATTCTTCGATGGTAGTGGCGACACTGTCAGGAGTGAAACAGGTGGTTTGGTTCAATGCGGATGCCCTGATGGGTGCTGACGTTAGTTCGGGTAAAGTCCTCTGGCGCGTGCCGCTCAAGAGCGGAGCCAAGCGCCATATCGTCACCCCAATCATAGATGGCGATACGGTGACGGTGGCTTCCCACTCCATTGGCCTCATCAAGTTTCGTATCTCCAAGAACGGCAATGGCTTGCAAGCAAACGAGGAATGGCGCAACCAGACCTTGAAGATTAATATCGCCACCCCGGTCTTGGTGAAAGGCTACCTTTACGGACTTGGCCCCGGGAGCAGGACGGAGTTTCTCTGCATCGATTTTACAACCGGCCAGGTCAAGTGGAATCAGCCCGGTTTTGGCGACTACGCCTCAGTTATGTCCTTCCAGGACAAGCTCTTAGTGATGAGCGATGCGGGTGAATTACGGCTCTTGCAGGCCAATCCGACGAAGTATGAAGAACTCGGTCGCTTACAAGCCAGCGGTAAGACTTGGAGTTTTCCGGCCTATTCTGACGGTAAACTCTATGTGCGCGACGGCTCAAAACTCTTTGCTGTAGAACTAGTTAAGTAGTTTTAATACGCCTCTCAAGCAAGCTTGGCGGGCTGGGCAGTAGGAAAAGTATGAAAAATTAATAACTTAAGAGAGGTCGAATTGAATAGATGGATTTTTGTCGCGTCCAATTTGATTAGCACAGTCTGTAAGTTAACCGGCATTGCTGATTTGTAACCAATGCAGGTTATTATCCGTCGAACTTTAAGTATGCAGAGAGTTGAGGTAAAAAGGCCGTAAAAAGATGTGCAAACAGCGGGATTGCGAGTTGCAATGCCCTCGGAAGTAACATTTTATAGTATCCAAAGCCCTAACCAACACAATCATAGTTAAATATGAGTAATGAAAACCTTGGATCTTGGTGCAATAGCCGCGACCACATCTGGCGCCCTAATCGCCGTGAATTTCTTTTTGTCGGCTTGCTCGGCACTTTCGGATTAACGCTCCCCAATGCAGTGCGGGCTGAAGCTAAAAAAGGTGTCAAACTTGGCGGCAAGGCTGGTCAGGCCAAGTCTGTGATTCAGATTTACCTCCCGGGTGGCATGGCTCACCAAGAGTCGTGGGATCCGAAGGTGGGCTCCCCGATCGAATACCGCGGCCCATTGGGCACGGTGAAAACCAAGATTGATGGTGCTTATTTCAGCCAGCACTTGGATCAAACCGCTAAAATTGCCGACAAATTGACGGTCATCCGCTCCATGACACATGGTGAGGCGGCACACGAACGCGGCACGCACAATATGTTCACGGGCTATCGTCCCAGCCCCGCCCTGCAATTCCCCAGCTTCGGCTCAGTGGTTTCGCATGAGATGGGGCCGCGCGAGAATCTGCCCCCATACGTTTGTATCCCCGGCGTGCCGAATCCTTACGCCGGCACCGGTTACCTTGGTTCAGCCTACGGCCCCTTCAGCTTGGGTAGCGATCCGGCCAGCGGCAATTTCGCCGTCCGCGATCTCACCCTGCCGAAAGGCGTGACCGATGAACGCTTTGCCCAACGCCGCACGATGCGCGAGGCGGTCGACGCTCATTTTAGTTCATTAGAGAAATCCGATGCCTTGGACGGCATGGATTCATTCTATCAGCGCGCCTACGCGATGATCAGCTCGGATAAGGCCCGTGAAGCCTTTGCCATCGAGAAAGAAACGGCCAAACTACGCGATGAATACGGTCGCAATCAGGCCGGTCAGCGCATGTTGCTCGCACGCCGTCTGGTCGAATCTGGTGTGCGTTTCGTTTCCCTTACCTATGGTGGCTGGGATCATCATGACAACATCAAGGGCGCGATGGACCGCACGATGCCATCCTTCGATCAAGCCTTTGCCCGGTTGATCCGTGACTTGGATGAACGCGGTATGCTGGATTCCACGCTGGTGATGGTCACCTCCGAATTCGGCCGCACGCCGATGATCAACAAGACCGCTGGTCGCGACCACTGGCCGAAAGTGTTCAGCATCGCGATGGCCGGCGGCGGCATCAAGCGCGGCATGGTCTATGGCTCTTCCGACCCGACGGGCGGCGAGCCGGATGAAAATCCGGTGAACGTGCAGAGCTATGCCAAGACGGTCTATCACCAGATGGGTATCGATGCAGAAAAAGAACTGATAGCTCCCGGGGCCCGCCCCATTGAGATTGTGGATGGCGGCGAAGTTCTGCATGACCTCATCGCGTGATGATGGTTGTTCTTTTACAGGGCTGGTCTGGTCACCATACCAGACCGGCCTTTTCCCAAATCCCTCAATGCCAAGCCGGCGTTGCATTCGGGATGATTCAG
>JAURFH010000032.1:17595-27693 GCA_030834415.1 Verrucomicrobiota bacterium
GCTGAAGCAAGTTAAGTTATCCGGATCATGAAGCGTTGCCTGACATTCTTGACCGCGTCCCTTTTGGCCATCGGTTCGCTTTCGGCCAAAGACGCAAAGCTGGTGGATGTGAAAGTCTATCCCCCCGACATCAATCTGACCACGAAGCGCGACCGCCAGTCATTCTTGGTCCACGCAAGTTATGACAACGGCACGACGCGTGATGTCACGGCCAAGGCCAAAATAAGTCTGGCCAATGCAGAGTTGGGCAAAATCGAGAATTTCACCGTTTACCCTCTAGCCGACGGCGAGACGGAACTCAAAGTCAGCTTTGAAGGGCAGAAACTTACCATCCCCGTAAAAGTCACCAAAGCTCAAGAGGATCGCCCTATCAGCTTCGTGCTGGATGTGATGCCGGTGTTCATGAAAGCTGGTTGCAATTCAGGTGGTTGCCATGGAGCCGCCCGGGGCAAGGATGGATTCCGTCTCTCTCTCTTCGGTTACAATCCGGATGGCGACTACGATTACCTCACCCGTGAGATCATCGGACGTCGCATCAATCTGGCGATCCCAGAGGACAGCCTTTTGCTCACCAAAGGTGCCGGCCAAGTGCAGCATACAGGCGGCAAACTATTTGAACCCGAAAGCGAGCTCTACCAGACTGTTCTCCGCTGGATTCAAGCAGGCGCTCCCAAGGATGATAAAAACATCCCCTCTCCTGAGAGCATCGAGATCTATCCGAAACAAGCGGTGATGGAAGGTTCAAACACCCTGCAACGTTTGGTAGTTCGCGCAAAATATTCCGACGGCACTGACCGTGATGTCACCTCCCTGGCCGCCTTCATGAGCAACAATGACGTAGCCGTGAAAGTTGATCCCAAAGGCCAGCTCACTTCGGCCGAACGTGGTGAAGCTTTTATCTTGGCCCGATTTGAAACTTTTGCCGTAGGCTCTCAGATATTGGTGGTTCCCAAGGGTTCGGACTTCAAGTTCCCGCAAGTGGAAGCCAAGAACTACATCGATGAACTTGTCTATACAAAACTGAAGAAAATTCGCGTCGCTCCCTCAGAACTTGCCACCGACACCACATTCCTTCGCCGGGTTTATCTCGATATCATTGGACGTTTGCCAAGCACTCAAGAGCTTAAGGATTTCGAGACTGACATCAGCTCCGGCAAGCGTGAGCGAATCATCGATGAACTCATCGCCAAGCCCGAGTTCGCCGATATGTGGGTGATGAAGTGGGGGGAACTGCTGCGCGTACGAACCATCCAAGACAACGGTGGCTACTTCTCAGAGAAGAACACCATGGCCTATTATACCTGGCTACGCGAACAGATCCTCGGCAATGTGCCGGTCGACAAAATGGTGCAAGCCATCGTTTCAGCCAGCGGCTCCACTTTTGACAACCCGCCGTCCAACTATTACAAACTGGAGACGGATGTCCTCAAGACTTCTGAAGATGTCGCCCAAGTATTCATGGGCATGCGCATACAATGTGCCCAGTGCCATAATCACCCTTTTGACCGCTGGACGATGAATGATTACTACGGCTTCGCTTCCTTCTTCTCCCAAGTCGGACGCAAGCGCGGCGAAGACCCTCGCGATACCATCATCTACAATCGTGGCGGCGGTGAAATAAACCATCCGGTCACCAAGCGTCCCATTCCGCCCACCTTCTTGGGTGGCGGTCCGGCAGATGTGAAAGGCAAAGACCGCCGTGAAGTACTTGCCGAGTGGCTGGCCTCCGAGAAGAACCCGTACTTTGCCAAAAATCTGGTGAACATCGTGTGGGCTCATTTCTTTGGTCGCGGCATCATCGACCCGGTGGATGACGTCCGCATCAGCAACCCGCCCTCCAATCCAGAGTTGCTGGATGAGTTGGCCCGGCGTTTCACTGCATCGAACTACGACTTCAAGGCGCTGGTGCGAGACATCACAAACTCACGCGTCTATCAATTGGCCACTCAGGCCAACGAAAGCAACGCCTCGGATACGGTGAACTTCGCCAAAGGCAGTATACGGCGCATGCGCGCTGAGATCCTGTTGGACTCCATTGATCAGGTCACCGAATCGCAGGAGCGGTTCAGCAAGACGCCGAAAGGCATGAGCGCCGTCCAGATCGCCGACGGCAATGTGACGAGCTACTTCCTCACCACCTTCGGTCGCGCCACCCGCGAGACCGTCTGCTCTTGCGAAGTGAAGATGGAGCCGAACCTGTCCCAGGCGTTGCACCTGCTGAATGGTGACACTGTGAACGGCAAGGTTCAGAACGGTGGCGTGATTAAGAAGCTGCTCGCTGCCGGCAAACAACCGGATGAGATCGTTGAAGATTTATACCTGCGCACGCTTTCACGCAAGCCGACCACGGTAGAAATGGAAAAACTGGAGCCCTTCCTAGTGCAGAAAGAAAAACAGGAAGAGGCATTGAACGACCTTTTCTGGTCATTATTGAACTCCAAAGAGTTCATGTTCAACCACTGATCTCAGGGGCCTTAGCATTATGATGGTGAAGCATTGGAAACGGATAGTCTTGGGCGGAATCAGCGCCGTGGTCATCCATGGCGGGTTGCTCACGGATGCCAGCGCCCAGGAGAAGATCAACTATCAGGACCACATTGTCCCCATCTTCCGAAATAATTGTTTCAAATGCCATAGCCAGGACACCGCCAAGAGCGACTTGGATCTGAGTACCTTCGGGGCAGCATTGCGGGGTGGCAGCTCCGGTCCCGGACTGATGAGTGGCGACCCGGAAGGAAGCCGCCTTTTCAAGCTGATGGCTCATTCCGATGAGCCCAAGATGCCGCCCAACAGCAAGGTCTCCGACAAGGAATTGGAACTCGTCAAAAAATGGATTGCTGGTGGGTTGCTCGAAAACTCTGGCAGCAAAGCTATCGCTTCCTCCGCTCCCAAGGTGGACATGACGGTGGACCTCTCCAAGCTTGGCAAACCAGATGGTCCCCCCGCTCTTCCTCAAGACTGGCTTTTGCAACCGGTGCTCCGCACGGAACATACCACAGCAGTCCTCGGCATGGCTTCCAGTCCTTGGGCTCCTGTGGTCGCGATCACGGGCCAACGTCAGGTGCTCGTTTACAACACGGACACTTTGGAGCTCTCCGGTATCGTCAAATTTCCCGAAGGTCACCCCACCGAAGTCCGCTTCAGCCGCAACGGTAAGATGCTGCTCGCTGCAGGTGGCGAGGGTGCCAAGATCGGTCTGGCCACAGTCTGGGACGTAGTGACGGGCGAGAAAGTCATCACCGTAGGTGAAGAGTTTGACACCGTACTCGCTTCTGACTTGAGCGCGGACCAGAAGTGGATCGCCCTCGGCGGCCCTAGTAAGCTCGTTAAGATTTATTCCACTGCCGATGGCCAGCAAAAGTTCAGCCTGAAGAAGCATACCGACTGGGTGACGGCTGCAGAGTTTAGTCCCAACGGCAAGTACCTGGCCACAGGCGACCGGGTTGGCGGCATCCTGATCTGGGAACCATCCACTGGCATGCAGCTTTATGCACTGCGCGGCCATCGCGGTTCCATCACCCAGTTGAGCTGGCGCGCTGATTCCGGCCTGTTGCTCTCCACCAGTGAAGACGGCACGGCGAAGACTTGGAAGGTTGAGGAGGAACAACAGGTTCGCAGCTGGAATGCTCACAGTGGCGGGGCTTTGTCCGGGAGCTTCGATCAAAGTGGTAACGTCATCACCGCTGGCCGCGACAAACAGGTCACCTACTGGGATGGTAACGGCAGCAAGAAACGCTCCTTCGCCGTCACCAATGACATTCCTGTCCGGGCCACGCTCACCCACGACAGCAAGCGTGTCATTGCCAGTGACTGGACCGGCAACATCTACGTTTGGAACACAGCCGATGGTAAATTGATCGGCGATCTGAGTGCCAATCCCCTTACCTTGGAGCAACGTGCTGAAGCGATCAAAAACGAGATCGATATCAGCTTGGTAGCAATCGAAAAACTCACCGCTGATCTGGCTGCAGCCAAAGAAGAGCACGCTCTTATCGAAGGCCAGCAGGGCGACAAGGTGAAACTCGATGCGGCCAAGAAGAAGATCAGCGATACTGAAGCTGCCATTCAGGTGGCTACGGCGGCGATCGATGCCAAGAAGATCAAACTGGCCGAGATCAAGGCGGCCCAGTTCAACGTGAAAGTCTACGAGGCAAAGGACGCTTACACGGCGAAGGAACTGGAGCATCAGAAACTGCTCGGCTCCATCGAAGATGCCAAAGCCATCGTCGCCACCGCAGATCAGGATATCTCACGGGCGAAGAAACAGGGCGAAAACATCAAGGACCGCTGGGATGGTCTGAAGAATGTCGCCAAGTTCGACAAGCGTTTTGCCGAAGATGCCGCAGATGCATTGAAGGACGCCCAGAAAGCCGCAAGCAAACTGACCGCCAGATTGGAGAAAGCTGAAGCCTCCATGTCCAAGACGCGACCAGCAACGCTGGAATCATTGCACAACGAAATCGATGCTCTGCGTAAGGAACTGGAACCGTTGCAGAAAAAAGTCGCTGCCTGCGAAGCCGCAGTAACAAAGTGCAGCGAAGAGATCGAATCAACGAAAGCCAAACTCGTCGTCATCGAAAAAGAATCCGTCGAGTCGGAAAAGAAAATCAAGAACCTCATCGCGCAATCCAAGAAGGCGCAAACGGAAGTCGCCTCGGCGGAAAGCCGGGTTGAGAAATCGAAACTGAATCTTGATGCTGAGAAACAGAAAGTGGATACGATGGTGGCAGAGTATCAGAAGATGAAACCGCAGGCATCCACCGCTCAAGCGAAGCTCTAAAATCTCAGGCTCATTAATTACGAACGGCAGCCAATGGCTGCCGTTTTCTTTTCTGCATTCGGTGAAATCATTTACCAGCTGTGCTTTAACGCCTCAGTTAGCGTTTCCAAGATCAATCCTGGGGCGCACCCCAAAATCACTGTCAGCACCGCCAAAACGCATAAGACCGCCAAAGTGGCGACGCCCGGTTTGAGGTTCACCGCCGTCTCATTCTCTTTCGCCACCCATGCCTGTTTCAAAACTTGCAGGTAATAGTAGAGCGAGATTGCGCTCGTAGCGATAGACAGCACCACCAGCCACAACAAGCCTAGCCCGGGTGATTTCAGTGCGGCCGCAGAATAGAACACATGGAACTTGCCGACGAATCCGGCCAACGGCGGTATCCCAGCCAGTGAAAGTACAAACACCATGAGGCAAACAGCCAGCAACGGCGACTGCTTCGCCATGCCTGCCAAATCGGTCAGTGAATCCCCTCCCCGTTTCCGCTCCACGAATACCGCAACCCCGAAAGCGCCTATGGTAGCCAATCCATAAGTGAAGGCATAGTAGACCACTGCCTGCAACCCTGTCTCCTTCACCGCCAACACGCCCAGTAGCATATACCCGGCATGGGCTACCGCCGAAAATGCCAGCAGCCGCCGCAGACTGCTCTGAGCCAGTGCCGCCAGATTGCCCAACACCATGGAGAAAGCTGCCACACCCGCCAACAATGGCATCCAGCCCACTGTATAACTACGCCAAGCCGCATCACCCTCCGCGCCACTGAAACCGGCGAACATCAACCGCGCCAGCACTACAAAGCTCGCCAGCTTGGAGCCAGAGGCGATCAACGCAGCAGCCGGTCCCGGAGCTCCTCTATAAACTGCCGGCGCCCAGAGATGGAATGGCACCGCTGCCACCTTAAAGCCCAAGCCCGCCATCACCATCACCATCGCCACGAGCAACACGGGATCGCCCGTCTTATCCGCCAGTCCTTTACCGATATCCGCGATCAGGGTGCTGCCCGTCAATCCATAGAGCAGGCTGAAACCGAACAGCATGAACGCCGCCGCCATCCCGCCAAAGAGGAAGTATTGCAACGCTGCGTGCGTTGCTTCACGACTGCGTTTGTCGAAAGCCACCAGCGAATAAAGCGAGAGGCTGGTCAGCTCCAAAGCCACAAAGAGCAGCAGCAGATCACCCGCACTCACCAGTAACATCATCCCCACGGTGGACATCAGGATAAGCGCGACACATTCGCCCACATGCTCGGTGAATTCGCCGTCGACAAACAAGATCACCGTCAATGCCGTCAGCAACAGCAAGCCCGTCTTGACCCATTGGGTCAATTCACTGACGATAAATGATCCGCCCAGATAAGTCGCCGGCTCGGTGCTGCTCGTCATCCAAAAAATCGCCGCCAGACAGGCGAACCCGGTAAACCCGGCGGCAAACCCGAAACGCACCCGCTTGGATTGCTCACGCAACACCATCAAATCCGCACCCAAAACCGCCAGTGCCGCCGCAACAAGCAACAGCTCCGGGATTAGTGCGAGCACCAGCTGGCCGTAATTCACGGGAATCATTCCAGCCCTCCTTTCCGCAGCGCATCAAAGAGCGGCGATTCCAATGCCGGTTGGATGAAATCCAAAAGTAATTTGGGATAGAGTCCTACTATCAAGGTGGTCGCCAGCAGGATCACCGCCCCTACCCGTTCAGGCAACGTGATGGGTTCAAACGGTTCATGCGGCTGGATATCTTTGGCCGTCGTATCCGAGAAAAATGCCGTTTGCAAAGCTCTGAGCGTGAACGCCACCCCGATGACGATACCGATACCCGCCACCACTGCCTTCGTCGGGTCCAAAGCCCAAGCACCGATAAGTACCGAGAACTCGGCTATGAATCCACTGAAACCCGGCAAGCCCATCGATGCCAGACTCGCCAGCACAAAGGTCACAGCCGCAAATGGCATCACCTTGCCCAGATTCATCACCTTCAAGGCGTTCAGGTCCCGCGTATGCGTCCGCTCATAAACCATCCGCCCCACCACACCGAAGAGCAGTCCGGCGATGATTCCGTGCGAGAACATCTGCAAGATCGCGCCCGAGAGCCCAACAATATTCATGCTAACCAATCCCAAGATCACAAGCCCCATATGGCTCACGCTGGAATAACCGATGACGAACTTGAAATCCTTTTGCACCAAAGCCACCGAAGCGCCATACACGATGCCGATCACCGCCAGCCATCCGATCACGTTTTGCCACGCGATGAGCCCCTCGGGAAACAGGCACACACCCGCGCGCAAAGCCCCGTAAGCTCCCAGCTTCATGATGACACCCGCCAGCAACATGGAAGCGGCCGTCGGTGCGGCCACGTGGCCGGTCGGTGCCCAGGTGTGAAACGGCCACAAGCCCGCCAGGATCGCGAAACCGACAAACATCAGGGGGAACGCCCAATACTGAAACGACTCGGCAAACTGGAACTGCCCGAGCGTGACCAAACTGGCTGACTGACCGCCAGACACCACCAACGTCGCCACAATGCCGACGAGAACCAAAGCACTGCCGATGAACGAATAAAGCACCAACTTCATCGCCGCATACTCCCGATTTTGCCCGCCCCAGATGGCGACGAGGAAATACTTGGGCACGATCGCCAGTTCGTAGAAGACGAAGAAGAGAAACAGATCAAAGCTCAGGAACACTCCATACACTGCACCGATAAGTAGCAGGAAGAAGGCAAAGAACTCCTTCAGCCGATGCGTGACATTCCAAGAGAACAGAATCCCGGTCACTGCCGCGATGCCTGTCAGCAAGACCATCACCACACTGATACCGTCCGCCGCCAAGTGATACTCCGCTCCGAACGCCGGCACCCACTCGTGCTTGATGAGTGTCACCACGCCAGCACCGGCTTCAAAATTCACCGCAGCATAAAGACCGAGTACCAGTCCGATTACTCCGGCAAACAAGGCTGCCAACCGGATGGCATACACATTGCGAGCGGGCAAGCAGGCGACAAGAAGCGCTCCCAAAAAGCTCACGTAGATGGTCCAGGGCAGTGCGTTCATGCTATCTCGCCAGCCCTTCTACCAACTTCGTTACCGTTGGATTGATCAAGCCCATGAGGAGTTGTGGATACACACCCAAAATCAGCACCAGCAGCAGTGCCGGCAACACCGTGAAACGCTCACGCAGATCCAGATCTTTCCAGCCTGCATGCTTCGTCGACAATGGCCCATAAAACACCTGTTGATACATACGCAATAGAAAGATCGCCGTGATAAGTAACCCCGGCGTGGCCAGCACCGCCGACCAGGCAACCAGCCCAAACGTTCCTTTGAAGATAAGAAATTCCCCCACAAACCCGCTCAAGCCCGGCAAGCCCAACGAAGCGAATGTCGCCACCCCCATCAACCCACAAAACACCGGCATAGCCGCTCGCAATCCGCCGAACTTTGTCAGATCCGTCTCTCCACCACCACGCTCTTCCAAATAGGCGACAAAGCAGAAGAGCAACGCCGCCGTGATGCCGTGATTGAACATCTGCAGCACCGTGCCGCCCAGCACCGCCGAAGCTTCCACGCTCCAACCACTCTTACCATCCAAACTGCATGCCGAAGCAAAGACACCCAGCAGACAATACCCGAGATGATTGATGGATGAATACGCCAACAGCTTCCTCAAATCCGTCTGCACTGAAGCCGCCAGCGCGGACATCACAATCGTCGCGATCGCCAGCCACAGCAACCAAGTCTGCATCTGAAGAATCTGCTCCTGAAAGATGGGCAGGAATATACGGAGGAAACCATAGACGCCCATCTTGGACATCGCGCCGGTCAGCAGCATGGTGATCGCCGATGGCGCCGTAGCATAGGTCTTCGGCAGCCAGCCATGAAAAGGCATCAAGGGCACCTTCACCGCCAAACCAAGGAACACGCCGAAAGCGATCACCAGCGCGAGCTGCTCCTTGCTCAGATCATACCAGCCGAGATTCAGACTCATCCGGTTCACGAGTTCACCGCTCTTGGCCAGTTCCGCCAGCTTTTGAAAATCAAATGTCCCGACCGCCAGATACATCCCCAGAAACGCCAGCAGCAGCGCCACACTGCCCACCATGGTATACACAAAGAACTGGATCGCCGCCTTGCCCCGCTCCGGCCCACCCCAGAGCTTCACCAAGAAGAAGGCCGGCACCAGGCTCAACTCCCAGAAGAGGAACCAGTGGATGAAATTCTGCGCAGTGAACGTCCCGAACAATCCCGCCTGTAAGAAGAGGATGAGAGCCAAAAAAGTATGCGTGCGGTCTTCCAGCTTCCAAGCCGCCAACATGCTCATCGGCACGAGCAAAGCCGTGAGGAGCAACATGACCAGGCTCAGTCCATCGACACCTACGAAATACTCCACTCCGAGAGAAGATATCCACGAATGTCTCTCTACCATCTGCAACTCGCCGCTGGAAGAATCGAATTGGCTCCCGACAAACAGCGCCAAGGCCAAAGTCAACAGACTGCAACCAAAACCCAGATGGCGAGCCAGTGCCTGTCGTTGCTTCTCCACTCCCAAGAGCAGCACCCCGCTTACCAGCGGCAGCAGTGTCAACAGAGTGATGAACGGAAAACTGTTCATGACTTGCTGCACCCCCAAGAAAGAAGCAATACGATGATCGTCAGGGCGATTCCCAGGCAACGCAAGACCCGCTGGATGTTCCCCTGATGCGCCGCCTCCACCTTCTCACCCGCGGCTTGCACTTGCGCGCAACTGGCATTGAAGCCGCCATTGATGAGCAGATCATCAATAATCCGATTCACCCAACCCAAGACTTGCGACGCTACACTCACCACGAGCATCACCCCTTGCCAGATCCACTTCTCCAACCAGTCGCATCCCTGCGCCCAAGTCCGCTGCCATGCGATGATCGTCCCTTCATACAACTCATCGAAATACAAACGCTTCTCCAAAGCCGGATAGACATCCGGCAGCAATCCCTGCAGCGTATCAGCCTTGCTCGTATCGATCGGTTTACGACCGTAATAGCCCCAGCCCGCAGCGATGCCCAAGCCCGCCACTATGAAGGAAGTAAGCATCGTAGGCAGTGCTTTGGTAAACGCACCCTCCACTGCCTCAACCTCATGACCATGCACGAATGATTCAAACCATGGCCACATCGGCGTCCCAAGAAACCCGATGAAAACGGCACATACCGCCAGAATGACCAATGGCATCGTCATCACAGCAGGGCTCTCATGCGGGGTTGAAGCATCGTGACCATGCTTGGCCTCAGCCCGGTTCTTGCCGAAGAAAACGTATGCCATCTGGCGCGTCATGTAGAAGGCC
>JAURFH010000328.1 GCA_030834415.1 Verrucomicrobiota bacterium
TGTCATGCGGTTTGAGGACTGGACTTATCGTGAAGCCGAAGTGCGACTGGCTGAGCACCAGGAGTTGCGTCGGGCCTTGGGCTTGCAAAGTGTTCCCGATCACACCACCGTCTACCGCTTCTTACGACGACTCAAAGAGGAGGATCTGACCAAGGTTCTGGCCGAAGTCGTCAAACGTTTTCCACGCTACAAGGGCCGACGCAGCATCGTGGCTATTGACGCGACCGGGCTGGCTCCAGGTGCCATCAGCACGTTTTTCATCCATCGCCGTCAACAACATGGCCAGCAGCCGATGTCCCGGCGGTATTGGCTCAAATGGCTGGTGGTGGTGGACGTCAGCCGTCATCTGCTCCTGGCACAGGCGGCGCATGCCGGTCCCGTTAATGACTGTGCCCGGTTGCCTGCGTTGATTGAACAGGCCCGGCAGCATGTTCCAGTGCATGTGGTGCTGGCGGATGCGGAGTTTGACAGTGAACGCAACCACCAGCATATCCGCCAGCAGATTGGCGCCCAGTCGGTAATTCCGGCCAAACGTGGGCGCCCGGAGTGGAAAATCACGGGTATCAGGGCAAAGATGAGAGCAGACTTTCCCAAACGGCTTTATCGCCACCGGGTTCAGATCGAAAGTGTCTTTTCGATAATTAAGCGCAAGCTGTCAGGCCGGGCTCCGGGACGCAGCCTGCTGACGCAACGCCTCCAAGCCCTCCTCCTCGGTCTGACTTTCAAACTCTACCGCCTCTAGCGGCTCCATCTATCTCCTTTAGGATGTCAACAGAGCTAAACCAGCTCTAGCTCTGTTGACACCCTGACTTATACTCCATGTTTCACGGCCGTAGTTTCTGCGGACGTCTGAAGTTCGATTTTTGAAACTGGCCCGAACCGCATTGAAAGCGTCACAAGCGGTATTACTAATGCATGGCAGCCGTTTCTTCCGGAAGCAGTTCATCCAACCGCAACTAAGCGTTACCTGACCCCAAAAGGGAGAGATTTCAAAAGTAGAGTTCCACGGTTGGTTGTAGTCTTTGTTGCTGAATGATCGTGACGGAGAGAGGGCGGGGGCCGACCAAGGTCGCGAACCTTCCAAGCCGCGTGCCGCAAACTCCGCCGGGGTCTGATCCCTCAGCGAGCTGTACGGGCGCTCTGTGTTATACTCCAGCCGCCAGCTTTCAATGATTATCTTGGCCTCGGCCAGACTCCCAAAGAGCTGCCGGTTCAGGCACTCGTCCCGAAACTTATAGTGGAAGCTCTCAATTTGGCCGTTCTCCCACGGGGAGCCCAGCGTGATGTAGATCACTTTGACCGCCTGTTCCCGCAGCCAGTCCTGCACCGCATACGCGATGAACTCCGGCTGTTCAGTCATGTGTTTGCTGGCGTTTCAATCTGACAGATCCTGAGTTTGTAAACCTGTAACGATTCTTGGTCCCTGATTAGATATTGTTTTCACCACGCCGTAAAATGTGACGGGGAAACAATCTGTGATGATCAATACCGCTTGAACATGTAGTAGAGAACTGGGACTGCCATACGGCTGATCAGCAACGAGGCGATTTCACCGGCCATCAAGGCGATAGCGAGGCCTTGGAAGATCGGGTCTGCCAGGATCACCGCCGCGCCGACCACAACCGCCAGCGCCGTCAGCAACATTGGGCGAAACCGCACAGCCCCAGCGTCCACCACGGCTTCCGCCAAGGGCATGCCTTCGCGAAGGCGTTGCTCGATGAAATCGACGAGGATGATGGAGTTGCGCACCACAATGCCCGCCCCGGCCATGAAGCCGATCATGGAGGTGGCGGTGAAGAACGCGCCCATCAGGCCATGCGCGGGCAAAATGCCGACGAGCGAGAAGGGGATCGCGATCATCACCACAAGTGGTGTGATGAAGGAGCGAAACCAGCCCACCATGAGGATGTAGATGAGCACGAGCACGGCGGCAAAGGCGATACCCAGATCGCGGAAGACTTCGATGGTGATATGCCATTCGCCATCCCATTTCATGGATGGCTGTGCATCGCTGAAGGGCATACTTGCGTTCAGCACTTTGACGCCCGTGCCGGTGCCGCCGAACTTGGTGGCATCCAGTGCGGCCAGCTTGCGGTTCATCTCCTGAATGGCATAAACCGGACTCTCCACCACGCCGGCGACGTCTCCGATCACATAGGTCACCGGCATCAGGTTCTTGTGATAGATGCTTTTGTCCGCGATGCCTTGCTCGATCTTCACCAGTTCTCTTAAAGAGACGAGCGGGACTCCGTTTTCTGCAGAGCCAGGTTCAGGGAGGGCATTGCCATCTCCGCTCCGGACGCGGATCGCGAGGAGTTCTTCGGGCCGTGTGCGTGCCGAGCGCGGCAATTCCAATACCAGGTTCACGTCCTCTTTATCACCGGGCACGTGCAGGAGATCCACGGACTCGCCGCCCACCGCGATCTTCAAGGTCTGAGAAATCGTCTCCGCACTGATGCCATGCAGAGCGGCCTTTTCCTTGTCGATGACGAAGCGCGCCTTGGGCTGGTCGGCTTCCATGTACCAGTCTACATCCACGACGCCGGGGGTGCTTTGAAAGATATTGCGGACTTCAGCGGCCAGTTCACGACGGGCGTTTTCAGTAGGCCCATAGATTTCCGCCACGAGCGTTTGCAAGACGGGCGGACCGGGCGGCACCTCGGCGACTGCTACACGCGCGCCATATTTGGCGGCGATAGCGGCAACTGCCGGGCGTACACGCTTGGCGATATCATGGCTCTGCGCCTTGCGCTCATGTTTCGGCAGCAAGTTGACCTGGATGTCGGCCACGTTCGCGCCGCGCCGCATGAAGTAATGGCGCACCAAGCCATTAAAATTGAAGGGCGAGGCGACGCCGGTGTAGATCTGGTAATCGGTCACTTCAGGTTCGATCTTGATGGCCTCCGCCATCTCGTTTGCGGCTCTGGCAGTCTGTTCCAGCGAACTGCCTTCCGGCATGTTCAGGATGATCTGGAACTCGGATTTATTGTCAAACGGCAGCATCTTCACCTTCACC
>JAURFH010000329.1 GCA_030834415.1 Verrucomicrobiota bacterium
GCAAGCGTGCTCAATTGGAAATCATCTCCATCCTCCGCGCCCGCACCCGCGACGACCTCGGCCAAGAACCCGGCCCGTGGATCAAGAAATACGGAAAGCCTCTCAAGTAGCGCAGGTTGGCAACCTGCTGCCTATCCCGCGACTGCGGTGATGTCGCCGACTGGCAGTCGGCAAAATGCTCAATTGAATTGAAACGATCCAACCGCATGCTTATCGTGAACCAATCGACCACAAGGAGCGCCTCAAGGACTTCATACGAGAAGCTTTTGCTGACATTCCCGTTCCCCGTCACGACCGACTCATCCAAAACGAGTGGAATGATGAAGCCCAAATGGTTCGGCGCGCCTTCATGGATAAACCTGATTGGCACACCATTGATCCGGATTTTTTGGCCCAAGCTCCCGAAGGCCTCGCTTCTGCTCTGAGCTTTTTCTCCGATGAAGCCTTCCGTTTTTATCTGCCCGCCTACCTGATAGCTGACATCGATGGAAAAATCGGTGTGGGGTCCCCTCTGTTCCATCTGACAAATGGCCTGCAAGATTTACCTCCAAGCAAGCGCACTACTACCCGCCTTTCTACTTTCACCGCCAGAGAATGTCGCGCCATCATCCAATATATGGACTTCCACCTCTATCATGGCCGCGAAACCCGTAGGATTAAAAGAGCCTTGGATAATTTCTGGTACGCCCGCGCGTATCGCGATGATTCCAAGGAACGAAAGCACCGACGAAAGGCTTCCGATTTTATCTCAGAAAAAGACCGGGTAGTTTTGTCAAAAATGAAAGCCTCACTACGCTGGGCTTCGGGAACCGTTTATCTTGATTCAGTGCTCATCGCTGACGCAACCAAGCAGAACTACACCGTATCACCACACCGCTATTACGTGGATAGCTTGAAACGCTGCCGCGATTGCCAGCATGAATTCATTTTCTTCGCCACTGAACAGCAACATTGGTTTGAAACCCTCGGCTTTTTTATAGGAGCCGATTGCGTCCGCTGTCCCAAATGTCGCACTGCCGATCAAACTTTACGCCGCCGCTTCCAGCGCTATTCCAAAAACATAAGCCGCAAAGACCTTTCCGACGAAGAATTCACCACACTTCTGAAAGACACCCTGTTTCTCTATGAATCAAGCCTTCTAAAAACAGACCAGCAACTTCGGCGACTCCGTAACCAAGCTCGCAAACGCCTGCCAGATTCCAACATTCTTGCCAAACTGGATGCTGCACTGACCGAAAGCCGAACAAAATCCCAAGCATAGCCTTCCTCTTTTTTCGCGCCCTTTCGCGTGTTTAGCGGGCAAAAAAACGCCGCTCTGAAATCTCAAAGCGGCGCTCGTAATTCGTAAATTCACCACGCACCTTTTGGTCGGGGTCCAAAATCGTAAATCCCTACTCTCCCCCCGCCCACTTCGGCTGCTTCTTGAGGTGATAGAGCATTTCGCCCGCCTTCGGCACCAGCAGGATGCCTTCATCCTCGCGGTTCGCGAAGTCTTCCTTGTTGATCGTCTTCGGATCGCGATAGCCCATGTTGATCTTCTTGCAGATCTCTTCCGGGATACCCGTCGCCAGCGTCACCTTCACGCGGCAATGCTCCACCCCGTTCTCGAACTTGCCGATGCCGCGCACATGCGTGGAGTGCGCGATGACGCCCCATGGGTAATCCTTGAACTTGTCCCACTGCTTCAGGAAGTAATCGCGGCAGTGGTAGCCGATCTCGATGATCGTCTTCCCATGCGCGATGCAGACCTCCGTGATGTGCGGCGCGTAGATGATCAGCTCGCCACCATCCGCCACCACCGGTTCCAGCTTGTACATGCACTTGCCACCCGTCCACAGCTCGTCATACATGGCAGGAGCGCAAGAGAGCACCGTGTGAAACGGCTTATCCTTGTAGCAGATGTGGTGCAGCTTCGAGACTTCGCTCGCCGCATCCCAAGCCGTCTCCGGCGTGCCCGCATACAGACCCACCAAGTCTTTGTTCGGCGCTACGACCATGCAGAAGCATTTCTTCGGCACCGTGACCAAGGCACCCGCACGATCCACCACCTTGCGCACCGGCGTCCACTTGTTGCCGATGATCATCGGGTTCGTGACCACCGCGCCCAGCCAATGGAAGAAGTTCAAAATCTCCGGCCCACCGACGCCCGGGAACAGATATTTGTTACCGCCCGAGAAACCCACGACTTCATGCGGGAACACCGGCCCCACGATGATGATCTGGTCGTATTCGAAGACGAGCTTGTTCACGTCCACGCCCACTTCCATCTCGAACAGCCCGCTCGACAGTTCGCGGATGTCTTCCTTGCTGATGACACCCACGCGCCGCAACGCCGCCGGATTATCCCACTCGTGGTTGAAGAATTTGACCTTGCTGTATTTCCCCAGGTGCTCCGCCTCGGTGATCTCCAGGCGCTCACAGATGGCCGCCTCGCTCATGCCTTGGTGCGTGCCGAGCGCGATGAGCACATCCATCGCCTTCGTGGTTTCGCCGATCTGCTCGAACAGCGTCTTGAAGAGCAAACCCACCGGCGCGGTGCGCGTGGCGTCCGGCACGATGAGCAGCACTTTCTTGTCGCGATACTCTTTCGCTGGGCAGGCTTGCGCGACGATCTCCGCCACTTGCTGCGGCGAGATGCTGGAACCTGCGGGCACCGATTGGCCGATGGCTTGCATAGGGTTAATTTAGATTGTTTGCGCCAAAAAGCCACCGTCCACACAGATGTCTGTGCCGGTGACGAAGCTGCTCGCGTTGTGCGCCGCAAGGAACACGCACGCACCGATCAGCTCTTTAGATTCACCGAAACGGTTCATCGGCGTGTGTCCCCAGATGGCTTTCGTGCGCGCCGTGGGCGTGCCATCGTCATTGAAGAGCAGCTTGCGGTTCTGTTCCGCCGGGAAGAAGCCGGGCGTCAACGTGTTCACGCGCACCCCCTTGGTCGCCCATTCACGCGCCAGGA
>JAURFH010000330.1 GCA_030834415.1 Verrucomicrobiota bacterium
AGCAACACCATGATTGCCGACTACCCGGTGACCTACACCGTGGGCGAGCTCCAGGTGATGGAGGTCAGCTTCAGCGGTGGCACCTGGGTGCGCGACATCACGCCATAACCAGAAACACAAGGGGAGACTGAAGTGCCAGCAACATTGAGGATGACGATTGACGGCAAGACGAGCGAATTGGACATTGGCACGCTCTACGTCACGACGGAGTTCGAGGAGAAGTTCAATCTGCCGTTCAGCGTCCTGTTTGACGACAAACAGCGGCGAATGACGTGGGTTGCGTTCTGCATGTACAAGGCGGCAGAGGAACAGGGCGTGCCTGTCCCAGCCGAGTTCAAGGAGTTCCTGAAAAAGAATCCGGTTGCGGAGTTCATCGAAGACGAAAACGGGGCGAACACAAACCCTACGGACGGGGAACAGTAGGCCGAACACTGGCGATGGTGCTGGTGCGAACGGGTTTCTGGCCCCCAGAAGTAAAGTTCACGATGAAGCATCTGAACACCGTGTTGCAGGTAATCAACGAAAGCCGGAGCTAGTGCCGCTAGGGGTGCAAACCGAGGTCGTAGGGGTCAAGGAAACAATCAAGGCCCTGCGGCGCGTGGATCCCGAGTTTCGCAAGGAGTTCAACAGGGCAGCCAAGGCAATCGTGGCGCCGATGGTCGCCGAGGCCAAGGGCTTGTACCCCAAGCTGCCGCTCTCTGGCATGGCGCGCCCGTGGACGCCCAAGGCGTTCTCGATCTTTCCCTGGCAAGTGGCAAAGGTTCGCTCAAGCGTCACGGTCAAGACCAGCACGCGGCGCAATAAGAACAGCGTGCTGTATGTCAGCCAGGGCAATCCCGCCGGCATTTTGTTCGAGACTGTCACCACCGGAAACAGGCTGGGGCAGAACATCCGCGCCCGGTCTGACCGCGTTCTGTGGCCGACTGCTGATCGTCATGCGCCCAAGATTCAGGCCGGTATTGCGCTTCTCGTGAAGCAGGCCGAAAGGACCGTGCAAGGGATGGTGGACTAATGGCGATCACAATCCCGATCCTCACCGATTTCAACGGGAGCGGCATCAATCGCGGCGTGAAGCAGTTTCAGCAGCTCGAAGGCAAGGGCGCCAAGGCAGGGTTCGCCATCAGGAAGGCTTTCCTGCCGGCGGTCGCAGTCCTGGGCGGTATCGCGCTCATGGCGAAGCAGGGCGTGGCCGGCGTCATGGAGGATGAGGCCGCTGTCGCAAACCTCGAGGCGACGCTCAAGAGCACCGGGAACGCGGTGAACACCACGTCCCAAGGTTTCTTTGAGTTCGCCGAGCAGCTCCAAGACACCACCGGGGAGAGCGCGGCGCTCATCACTCAGGGCGGCGCGATGCTGGCGACCTTCAAGAAGGTCAGGAACGAAACGGGGCAGGGAAACCGGATCTTTGACCGCGCCACGGTCGCAGCCCTTGACCTTTCTAAAAAGGGTTTCGGATCTTTGGAATCATCGAACAAAATGTTGGGCAAGGCGCTGAATGATCCCATCAAGGGCATCGCGGCGCTGGGCCGCGCCGGCGTCACGTTCACGGAGGAGCAGAAAAAGACCATCAAGAGCCTGGTTGCAACCGGCGACACGCTTGGCGCCCAAAAGATCATCCTGAAGGAAGTTGAGGATCAGGTAGGCGGCACAGCGAAGGCGATGGGCGAGACCACTCAGGGGCAGCTTGAGCGTGGGCGCCGTTCCTTTGAGGAGCTGCAAAAGACCTTGGCCATCGCCCTCATTCCCGTTATTGAGGTTGCGGCGAGCGTATTCAGAAGCCTCACCGGCTGGATGCGCCAGAATCAGGGACTGGTCAAGGTTCTTATAGGGGTGTTCGGGGGGCTCGCCGCAGCCATTGTTGCCGTCAATGCGGTGATGAAGGTGATGGGGACGATTGGCCTGCTGACAAACCCTATAGGCCTTGTGGTGGTCGGCATCGCGGCGCTCACAGCCGGAATCATCCTGCTGTGGAAAAAGTCGGAAACTTTCCGGCGAGTGGTCGAAACGGTATGGAACGCCATCAAGGCTGTTGTGTCCGTGGTGGTCGGTTACTTCAAGGGGCCTGTGATGGCTGCCTGGGACGTCATTAAGGGCGCCATCGACGCTATCAGCGCTCTCATCAAGGGCGATTTCTCCGGCGCCTGGGACGCTTTGAAGCGCGCCGCCGGCGGCGTCATTGAATGGCTCAAGAGCACCCTGCTGGCGCTGCCGCTCACCATTGTGCGGCTGGCGTTTGACATCGGCGCGGCGCTGGTAACAGGCATCGTCAATGGCGCCGCCGATCTGGCGACAAAGGTATGGGACGGCATCAAGGCTATGCCAAGTGCGCTTCTCAACCTCGTCGGGGGCTGGGCGGAAGGTCTTGCAACCATCGGTGGGCGCATCATCACCTACATAAAAAACGCGGCTACGGGGCTGGCCGCCGCTGTCTGGGAAAACATCAAGGGCATGGCAGAAGCCCTCGGAAACCTGGTGGTGGGCTGGAAAGAAAAGCTCTTGGAGCTGGGCGGAAACGTGGTCGGCTGGATCAAGCAGGGGATCACGGCGGTTTGGGGAGAAATCACCGAAAAGGCCAAGGGCGCTGTCAATCTCTTGATCGGCGCAATCAACGGCATTGTGAGCGGCCTCAACACCGTGACCGGCGCGATCAATAATGTTTGGCCGGGGCCGGACATTCCTGAAATCCCCAAAATCCCAAAGCTTGCCAAGGGCGGAATCGTCACCCAGCCAACGGTCGCGCTCATTGGTGAGGCCGGCCCCGAGGCTGTCATACCGCTGAATGGTCGCAACAGCATGGGCATGACAATCAACGTCCAAGCCGGTCTTGTGTCCACCCCCGACCAGATCGGGCAGCAGATCATCGAGGCCATCCAGAGGGCGCAGCGGCGCAGCGGTCCGGCGTTCATGCCCGCATGAGCACGCCCACCATTCAAGTGCTGGTTGGCTTTGAGCA
>JAURFH010000331.1 GCA_030834415.1 Verrucomicrobiota bacterium
TGAAGCAGCCCGTGATTGTGGAGATATTTGGCAGCCAGAAGGATTTCGGCGTGAGGACGTTTGGTATGCCAGATAATCCGGGCTTCCTCGGTGTCTGCTTTGGCAAGGTCATCACGGCGAACAGTCCTTCGGCGGAGGTAAGCCGATCGGCGAACTGGGAGGCAGTGTTATGGCATGAGTTTTGTCATGTGGTCACCTTAGAGTTGACGCGGAATCGGATGCCGCGGTGGTTGAGCGAAGGTATCTCGGTTTACGAAGAGCGGCAGGCGAATCCGGTATGGGGCCAACATATGAATGCGCGTTATCGCGAGATGGTGTTGGGTGAAGATCTGACACCGGTGAGCGAGTTGAGCGGGGCGTTCCTGAATGCGAAGAGCGGGCTGCATATCCAATTCGCCTATTATCAGTCATCGCTGGTGGTGGAACATCTTGTCGAGAAATACGGGATGGAGGCTTTGCGCAAGATATTGCGGGACTTGCATGACGGAGTGCCCATCAATGAGGCCATCGCGAAGAATACGCAACCGATGGAAAAGGTGGAGAAGGAATTCGCGGCGTATGCGAGGAAACTGGCGGAAGGTCTGGCGCCGAAACTGTCTTTCGTGAAGCCGGATCCGAAGCGTGAGGGATTGCCCGGGGCTGAGCTGGTGGACAAGTTGATGGGCGATCCGCGGAACTATTATGTGCTGCTGCAGAAGAGCCGGGAGCTTATGCAGCAGAAGAAATGGGCCGAGGCGAAGGAGCCGTTGAACAAATTACTGGAGGCGTATCCGCGACAGATCGGGCCGGATAGCGCGTATTACTTGCTGGCGGCGGTGCATCGTAATCTCAAGGAGACGGCAGCGGAACAGGCCACGCTGGAGAAACTGGCGGCCATCGATGGCGAAGCGGTGGATGCGTATCTGCGTCTGATGGAACTGGGAGTGGAGCAGCAGGACTGGAAACTGGTGCAGGTGAATGCCGATCGGTATCTGGCGGTGAACCCACTACTTTCGCAGCCATATTGGTTTGCCGGTCGCTCGAATGAAGCGACGGGGAATCCCGAGCGGGCGATGGATGCTTATAAGCGTTTGCTGCAGTTGGACCCGGCAGACCCGGCGGAAGTGCATTATCGGTTGGCGAAACTGTTGGTGGGCAAGGATGAGGCGGAGGCCAAGCAGCACGTGCTGAGGGCGTTGGAGGAAGCTCCCCGTTTCCGGGATGCGCACAGTCTGTTGCTCAAGTTGCAAGGAGTGCAGGCTGGTGGTGTGCCGGCGGCGAAGCAGGCAGTTCCGTGAGGATTGGATAGGAGGTTTTGACGTATTGACCGTTGAATAAGGTCTGGAGTTTTGGGCCGTATTCTGGAAATCTTTGCCGGTCAAATGAGGTGGTCATCAGAGGATGGCTACTCGTTGGGGATTACTCCAATATTAGCTTTATCACCTGACTTATGTCTCAGTCACAGCTTGATCCTTCCGGTATTTTACAGACGGCTTTTTCGTTCTGGTCCTCCAAAGTATTGCTCACGGCGGTGGAGTTCGGGGTGTTCACCCGGCTCGCGGGACGCAAGCTGACAGGGGATGAGTTGGGCGCGGAGTTGGGGCTGCATCCTCGGGGGATCGCTGATTTCTTTGATGCGCTGGTGGCGATGAAGTTTCTGCAACGTGAGGGCGATGGTGTGAGTGCCAAGTATCACAACACACCGGAGGCTGAGCTGTTCCTGGATGAAAAGAGTCCGCGGTATGTGGGCGGGATATTGATCATGCTCAATGCGCGGTTGTTCAAGTTCTGGCATGACCTGCCGGAGGCGTTGCGCACGGGCAAACCGCAGAATGAGGTGAAGCACGGGCAGAAGGGCATATTTGAGGAATTGTATGCGGATTTGCCCAAGCTGGAGCAGTTCATGGGGGCGATGACGGGGCTGTCGCGCATCAATTTTGAGGCGTTGGCCGAAAAGTTCGATTTCTCGAAATACCAGACGCTGTGTGATGTGGGCGGAGCGACGGGGTTGCTCTCCATCGAGGTAGCCAAGCGGCATGGGCATCTGAAGTGCACGTCGTTTGATCTGCCGCCGGTGGAGCCGATCGCGCAGAAGCACATCGTTTCAGCAGGACTGGATGGTCGGGTGAGCACGGCGGTGGGGGATTTCTTCAAGGACCCGTTGCCCAAGGCGGACGTCATCACGATGGGGATGATTTTGCATGACTGGAATCTGGAGAAGAAGATGCACCTGATCCGCGCGGCGTATGAGGCGTTGCCGCCAGGCGGGGCGTTGGTGGCGATCGAGGCGTTGATCGATGATGCTCGCCGGGAGAATGTGCAGGGGCTCATGATGTCGCTGAACATGCTGATCGAGTTCGGGGATGCGTTTGATTACACGGGGGCTGATTTCAAGAAGTGGTGCAGCGAGGTTGGCTTTAAGCGGTTCGAGGTGATCCATCTGGCGGGGCCATCGAGTGCGGCGATCGCGTATAAATAATCTCCCAGGATGAAATAGGCGGGTCAGGATTTGAGCCGACAGGAGAGGGAAGTGATCTTCCCCTCTGTCACGGTGATGAGGTGCTCCATGATAAGCGGGTCGGGGAGGCCGGTGCGGTCAAAGGTGCCATCCACTTTTACGGTGAGGATGGTTTGGCCATCATGTTCGACGGTGGAAAGCAGTTCCAGTGTGACATGCACGGCGAAGATCTCTTCGGCGGCCCATTTCATGATGGCGGCGTGGCCGCGAATTTCCCGGCCGATGTCGTGTACGACAGCGTCTGGGGCAAAAGCGGATTGGAAGGTGGCAGCGTCATGATTGTTGGTGGCGGACAAGTAACTGTCTATCGGGGCGGGTAATGCTGATTTAGTTGTCATGGCGGCAGGATGATATGAGTGAGTGACAGCCCTATGTCAGGAGACTTTTGGGGTAGGGACGGATGCAGTTCTTAGGTGAAGTCCGATGTTTGGGCAAAGGGGCA
>JAURFH010000332.1 GCA_030834415.1 Verrucomicrobiota bacterium
TTGTTCTGGTCTGCATCCATCCCCACCGCCACAAACTTGGCCCCGGCCATGTTCGCCGCCTCACGCCACCAGCCCGCCCAAGTCGCGAACTTACCACCATAGACATCCTCACCGGCCGCTCCCACCACCACAAACACGGTCGCTTGATCCGTGCCGTTCGCCTGCGCGAAGCAGGTGCCCAGCGTCCACAAACATCCGCACAATATGATGGCTCCAAGTTTTCTCATGCCAGTCCCGCTCTCCGTCGCAATCCCCATTCCGCCAGGAAACAAGTCAATGCCAACAGAAAGACCCATGATGTATGCCAGAGCGGCTGCGCCGTGGTCTCCATCACCGGCGCACGGCGCGTCGGCAATTTCGCAGCAAAGGCCGCTATACTGTCCTCATCGATCACCTCGCCGCCAGTCTGGCGGGCGATCTTTTCCATCAGCTCACGATTCGGTTTCAGTGAGGCGAATTCTTCGGCGGCAAAATCACTTGCCCACGCCGTCACTGCGGTTCCTGCCGTGACTCCGTTCGCATCCGTGGCGATCGCCGTGGCCATATAACCGCCCGCCTCACGCGGGATGAATACCGTTTCATATAATCCGGGTTCGCTCAGCGAGGGTTCAGCCGTCAATCTGATTTCCGGCAAGGCAGTCGTGTTCGTGGCCGTGGGTAAGGGCAACGATTTGATGTTCACCACCACCGTGGCGTTGTCCAAGGGTTTAAAGACCAGATCACGGGCCCGCACCTTTAAGCGCACGGCACCATGGCCTTCTTGGCGGGCGGGTTCAGCTCTGATCTCCACCCGCTCCGGCACATCGGCCACCAGCCAGCGCAAAGTTTGCCGCCAGGACTTCTGCAAGTCCGCCATCATTTGCTCATCATTGAAGCCCCAGCGCCAGAGGTCACCGATGGTGAGCGCGGCTGTCCGTCCGAAGCCAAACTTCTGCACCACTAATGCCGTGTAACTCTGACCTCCATCATCTTTCACGGTCGCCAACACATTCGCCCCGGGTTTAACAGAACGCGTATGGTTCATGATCTGCAAGGACGGCATCGCTTCGTAGCGTTCCTTTTCGTCTCCCTCATTGGCGCGCAAGCGTACCCATGGCTGCAACCAGCCTTCACGTGTCAGTGCGAGCTTGAGGTTGCTTGCTTGGCTGACCTCGGCGAGCCCGTCGAGATACACCGGCAACATGGAACCGATGGGCGTGTGCTCATACTTGCCCTGATTGAAGGATTCCTGTCCACCAAGCATTAGAAAGCCACCACCGCGGTCACTGACGAAGCGTTGCACCATACTCATCTGGTCCTGGGTGAAAAACTCGGACTCCAGATCATCCAAAATCACCGCATGATAACGGTAGAGATCTTCTTCTGTTTTCGGGAACCCATCACGCAATTCAGCTTCATCTTTCGTGTTCAAACGCACCAGCACCGGCTGGTCATAGCGTTCAGTCTCTTCGGTCTTCCGATCAAAGCCGCGAAAGAGCGGATTGCTCGTCTCGCCGTAGCGCGTCTTGAACTGGAACTTCGGCTCCCGCTTCGCCACCCGCAGCAAACCGACCATCTCCAACTGATGGTCATCCCATACTGAGCGGTTCAGGAACTTGAACTCCCAATTAGGCCGGCCGGAGACGTAAAGAATGCGATACGGTCCCTCGCCTCGATTCACCGCCACGAGTTGCTGGTTGTTAAGCAACGTCGCCTCGCTCAATTGCGAGTCTCCCTTTGCCGCCACCGTGATCCAGTAAAAAGTGCTTCCCTGCGAGATTGGACGCTCCAAGAAACGGAACACCAGCGGTTGCGTTTCATCTTTCACGGTTTGCGTCTGTTCCTTGCTGCGCGAAACGGCTGATTCGTTAGTGGTCGTGAGCATGACCGTGTTTGTCCCTCCGGGACTAACCTCCACCGCGCGAGCCACAATGTTCTCACCAGCATACCCGTGCACACTGACCTCCAGTTGAATGGTCACCGGTGCGTCCTCAAATGAAGTCTGGCTGACAGAAATCTTACGGATGGCCAGATCGCGTCCGGGTTCCCCCTTACCCATGACTACCGGATAGACGGGCGGCAATCCGCTGAAGTCCATCGTATCATCCACATCTGTTGCATTGCCATCCGTCAACAACATCAATCCGGCGACCGGTTGTCCCCGATAACGCTCACCCAAGGTCCGCACGGCAAAGCCCAAGGAAGAGGCGTCCCCCTTGAAATCCAAGGCACCGAAATCACTCACTGCCTGTAACCGTGAATCGACGAGGAACGGGCGGACTTTGAAGTTCTCATTGAGGTCGCCGAGCCAACCTTTCTCGGCATCCGCCAGCATCGCTTGCAGCCGCTCACCCCGGCTCTTGGCGGCATCACGATCGCGGATCTGCATTCCTTGGCTGTTATCCGCCACCACCAGCAATTGGTTCGCCCCCGGCACGGCGCGTTCACCCGACCACATCGGCTCCAGCAGACAGAGGGCGAGCAAGAGGATACCTAGCAACTTCAAGCTGATGCAGGCAAAACGCCGACCACCTTGCAAGCGGGTTTGCCGATAGCCCCACGCGAGCAGCAGCCCGGCAACGAACAAAAAACCGGCCGCCCACGGCAGCCAGTTTTTCGCCGACAAAAATATCGCCGCCCAAAACATCAATCGTCCCCGCCCAGTTTCTCGTAATACCGGCGCACCAACTCGCTGAAGCGGCCCGGCACCGGATCACGGTCGATGGGCACCAGTGCGTCCGTCGACTCCCGCTTGGCGATCTCCTGCTGGAGTCGCGCCCGTATCTCCGCCATGGGTTTGGAAATCTCCGCCTGCACCACGTCCCATTGCGGCTCCTTGCCATGCCGCTTGTAGTCCACCCGCACCTCGCGCGCACGATCTCGCACCCGGGCAACTTCGGCCCGTAATTCTGGCGAATCGATCGACTCCTCGACCTCACGCAGGCTG
>JAURFH010000333.1 GCA_030834415.1 Verrucomicrobiota bacterium
ATTTAAGAGTACCTGCCCGCCTGCCGTATAGCCCGCGCTCGTGACCTCATCGGTCGCCGAATAAACGGTCGTATTCGGCCCCAAATCTGCATTTGAGGTGTACAACGCAATCTTGATCACGTCATTGAGCAGGTCATGCTGCCCCAGCAACACCTGCTGCTTAAAACTAGTGACCAGACCGGCTGTGATCATCATTCCACCTTAACTTTGGCTTGGCCATCACGATACGCATCCCCGCGTTCCAGGCCATCGCCCAGGCGCTTGGCAAGGCCCAAGGCTTCCTTGTACTTGCCATCGTAGAGCGCCATCAAGTCCTGCTCGCCCTTCATGAAGGTATACGCCTCCACCAAGGAACCATACAAAAGCACGGAATCCATGTTATCGCCCAGCCAAGTCTGGCCGTCCGCAGCAACCGTGATTGACTCCGGATAGAAGAAGTAGTGCAACTCAATAGAGTACACGGCATCCGGTGTGGGGCCAAGGATGAAGCTCAACTCGTCCGTCAGCACAGGGCTAGGACCCGACGTGGTCGTGGGGCCAAAGAGCGCGTAGTACTTGGGCAGCCCCACGCTTGTCGTGGGGTTAGGGTACACCTGCCGGATGAAGTTTACGTCCTTGGTAAGGAGGTACGTATAGTTGCCCGAGGCGTCGATGACCGCCATGGAATACACCGACAGGAAGTCACCCGGGCAGGACAAGTACTTGTTACCCGATGAGGTGGAGCCAGTGACGTTCTTGCGCAGCGACGGAAACTGCACCGTGTTGTAGATGCGCTGCTCGGCCTGAGTCACAAACGTGGCGTACTCAGTCTCCGTGAAGGTGTTTTGCGTGTAGTCGGCAATCGCTGCCTTGAGCTGTGTGTAGTTCATGTGATCATCACCGTCACTGGCGATAGAATCCCAGCAGCCCACAACTGCTTGGACAACGGCATCGGTATCATACCAATGCTGCCAATTGAAGAGTCACTCGTACTCCCCACATAAATCGTCACCGCCATCCGGGCCTCCGGACGCGGCTGATACAGCGCCTGGGGCTCCGTGATCGTCCGTTTAGGCTCAAGCTGCGGGTGCTTGGGCTCATAGCATTCGCGGCAAACCTTGAAGCCTTTCCAGTCCTTGATCAGGGCATTGAGCTTAAAGCGCTGCCCGCACTGGTCGCACAGTGCGATTGCAAACTTGCCTGAAGCATACCCGGCGCCCATGCGTCACCTGCTCTGGTACATCGGAACAGCAAAATAGCTCGACCGCTCCCGATCCTCCGCCGCTGCCCGAGCAAACTCCTCGTCGTACATTGCTTTAAGAAGCGGGATGCGATCCGGAGCCTTCTTGACCGACAAGTAATACGCCACGCCCGCAATCAAACACGGCAGGAACCGAAAAGAAATGTCGGCGGTATTGGTAAACGCCCCCGCATCCTGGATGCGGCGGATAGCGTAGTACCGGAAGATGTAGGACTGCGTGGCGTCAGGAGCCGGATACAAGAACAACTTGGCCGGGGCCGTCCGCTGAACAAAGTACTGCGCCGGCCGAGACTGAGTGCTCTTGTTGGGCACGTGCAGGTACTCGGCATAGCCAATACGATCGATCGTAATGTCCTGTTGCGTAGATTGGCCGGCATTCGTGCGGATGACCGCCGATAAGGCATCTACGGTGTCATCCGGCAGCGTGTATTCATACTGCCCCGTAACAAGCGCTACCTGCCGCTGCTCGATCGTCCACAGGTTGAGCCCACGGTTGGCCCACTCGGCGAACATCAAGTTGATCGACCGCAAGGCCGTCTTCATGTCGTAGCCGTCCCTGACATCCACACCGCAGCGCTCATACGCCTCGATGATGATGTCATCGAACTCCAGGTTGAAGGTAGCAGTCCCGGAGGTCGCCATGATGATCAGTAGATCGTGGCTTTACGAGCACGAGCAGCGCCCACGCCGCGCACTTGCACGGTATCGCCCTGCACCGACTTCTTGACCGGCTGGCTTAGCATTTCACCCTGCGAGGGGGTGCCGGAGCCGCCACCCATTACGGAGCCGCCCTTAGCAAAGCCCTTCTTGGCAATGCCCTCGCCCCGCATGGCCAGCCCGCCCTTGGCGTAGCCCTTGGTTCCACATGATTTCATGATTTCACCGCCTTTTCTAAATTTGAGCCCTTTGCTGGACTCGCTGAAGTCTTTTGCCACTGACACCGGGATGCCGACCTTTTTGGCAAATGCAGGGTTGTGCGCCGCCGCATCCATCAACCTCTTTTGCTTCTTAGTTGATGCCGGCATTATTGCCCCTTATCGCGTCAATCTTGCGCTCAAGCCGATCAAATCGGTCCATGAGTTGCTGCATATCCGAACGAAATTCCGACCGGGTGATGTGATCCCTGGCCACCTCTTCGCGCGTCCGGTTTAGCAAAATGCTCAGGCGCTGCAACTCGGCAAACTTCTCTTTGACCACAAAGCCCAGCACCCCAACAATCGCCGTCAACACGACGTTCCAAATCATCATTTCCATGACTCAGCACTTCCATGCTCTCAGCGATTTATTGATCCGGCTGTCCGGGTCTTTTGCAGTTTTCCCGCTGGTGAGCTTGCTCTTCATCCCCTCCATTCGAGCGCAAAAGGACGCCTTGCGTCCTTTGTCCTCTTTGGTTTTGGGGCTGGGAGCCGGAGGCTTCAGGTTCATGCCCTGAGACTTCGCGGAGGCACGACCCTTGGCGTTCAAGCCGCCCTTAGGGTTCTTGCCTTCCTTCCTCTGCCAAGCAGGAGTCTTCGCCATGTCAGTACATCTTGCACTGCTTGTTGCGAGCGACACCCACACCGCGCGGAGCCACAGAAGAGTAAGGCTTCTGGTAGTTCTTGCGAGGGGTCTGCTGCGGACCGCCTTTGCTCATGTCCTGCTTTTGCGCACCGGGCTGAACTTCGCCCTGGTACAACG
>JAURFH010000334.1 GCA_030834415.1 Verrucomicrobiota bacterium
CAGACGCTGGATCTCGCGCTGGAGCTGAACACCGAGATGGTGAACATGTATCCGTGCCAGGCATTGCCGGGCAGCCCGCTGTATTACACTGCCAAGGCGAACAAGTGGCCGCTGCCGGATTCGTATGCGGGTTACGCCTTCCTTTCCTATGAGAGCCAACCGTTGCCTACGAAGCATTGCACGGCGGCCGAAGTGCTGAAGTTCCGTGATGATGCGTGGCAGAAATACTTCACCTATCAGCCGTTCTTGGAACTGGTGGAGAAGAAGTTCGGCCAGCCTCAGCGCCAGAACGTCGAATCGATGGCGAAGATCAAGCTGCGCCGCAAGCTGCTCGGCGATTCCGCCCCGGTGAAGAAGTAGACTCGGTATGGCCAAGATCAGCCTCATCCTCGTCTCGCACAACAAGCCCAAGTATGTGCGTGAGGCGATTGATGGCGTCTTGAAACAGACCTTTCAAGACTGGGAAATGATCCTCGTCGATAGCGGGGTGTTGCTGAATCAGGGCTTTTTCAAGGATATCACCGACCCGCGCGTCACCATCATTCCTTCGGGTGAGACCAAGGAGATGGTCAAGACCCGCAACATGGCGTCGTGGTGCTTCAATCAAGTCATCAACGCAGGACGCGTTAACGGCGAGTTGCTCTTCTATCTTTGCGATGACGATGTTCTGTATCCCAACGCCTTCGAGGTGGTCTGGGATTATTACGTTAAGAATAACCGCGAACCGCAGGCGATGTATGCCTCCCAGGACATCGGTGTGACGGATGCGGAAGGCGTGACCAAGATCGTCGGTCAACGCCGCGCTGACCGGCCAGCGGGCAAGTTCTGCAAGGGACGCAAGCTGGATGGGCAGGTGGACTACCTGCAGTTTTATCACACGACTGCGCTGCTCAAGAAGGTGGCGGAGTCACAGGGCAACACCTTGTATCATCCCGAGGATAAGCGGCTCGGACATCACGCGGACGGGGTGTTCATGGAGAAGCTGGGCAAGCTCACTAAGGTCCACAATATCGACGTGGTCATCAGTATGAACCGACGCACGGTGGATAGCGTGAACATCCCGCACAGCGATTCCTTTTTCACCAAGCTCAAGCACAAGGTCCGTTGCAATTACAACGACCTGATGGTGAAGCTGGGGCTCTAAATCACTTCCCCGGAACCTTCTTCAACACGAAGAGGTCTTGCAGGTAAGGGTGTTTTCCACCCGTCACTGAGCCTTCAATGTGGGCGAGGATTTCGAAGCGACCAGCCAGCAAGTTGCGATGTGCTTCAGTGGTCACCCCGATCGCCTTTTCCGGGCAGGACGGATTGCTGGTGAACCAGCCTGGCGTGAGTTGATGCGTGAAGTTATACGTGTCGTTCTCGTTCACGTAATCACGCACGATGTGAAACGTGATGATCGCGTGACCATCATCCGCCAACACCTCATAGACCTTATCCATGTAGCGTTCCGCATCTTTCTGCTGCAAGTGCGTAAAGACGGAAACGGAGATGAGCATGTCCTGCGACTTGGGCTTGATCGGCCAGTCGATGCCGTCCTGCATCGGTTGGGTCTGGTCGCCTTGCGGGTAGTAGGGGTTGCTGTCTTTCGTCAGGTAAAAGCTGCAATTGGGGAGATCGGCATGAGTTTTCTTCGCCGCTTCAATGGATGTGCGGTCGGTATCCACGCCCAGAAAACTGCCGCCATTCTTGATGAAGTGATGGCAGATGGGCGCCTGATTGCCCATGCCGCAACCGAAGTCAAAAATCTTCGGATTCGGTTTCTTGAGGTAGAGGCTGAACAGGGCGCAGAAAAAGCCTTGGTTCACGATCCAGCCCGCGTAGCTGGAATACGTCGCCGGCGTGAAGCTCGCGTTTGGGATATGGTCAATCCAGAAGCGCGTTTCCCGCCAGGAAGTCATCTTGTCGAACCACCGCCAGATGAAGGAGAGCGGGAAGTAGATCGCGTAGAAGCCGTAGATGAGGATTTTGCGGAACATAGGTGATGCTAAGACTGTCGCGACCCGCTGGCCCCGTGGTTGCTCGTTGATTTGCTCATGTTTGCGTTAGACTTAGGGGATTTCGGCATGGCTGCAATAGCAAATCTAGCGGGCGGTGACCTTGGGGATGCCGAATTTCAGCATGCGTTGAAACTCATCCCAACGGTTCAATCGGAAGCGGAACAGCTCAAACATCTCCAGATCGGAGCGTTTCCGAAATCCATTGATGCGTTTGCGTTCGGCACAGACATGAGGTCGCATCCGCCAGCAATCGCGGATCGCGTCCCAATAAGAGCGCCGCACAAACGACCAACGCTTGACCAGCACGAGAGCGGTGAGGGCTTCGATGAAGAGCAGGCCCACTTGTAAGAGAGAGAGGAACAGCACCAAACCTTGCCCGTTCTTCCATAGCGTGAGCAGGGCGTTACGATTGGCGTAATATCGTTTGGAATCGCTTGTGCGGAATTCGGCCACGGTGCCGCCACCGGCGGGATTCACGTTCGCCGCGCCACGATGATGCACGATCGCTTGCGGCACGGTGATCACCCGGTGTCCGGCGATCCACGTGCGCCACGAAAGGTCCAGCTCCTCGGCATACATGAAGAACTCGCTATCGAATCCTCCAACTGCTTCGAACACATCTTTGCGGATGAGATACGAACAACCTTCGGGCATGAGAATCTCGCGGACGCGATCCACCTCAGCCCTGTCCGTGGCGAGGCCGAAGATATCGAAGCCCAATGCGCCGGATGACTGGAAGGTGTTGTCGTCGTAGTTCAGCACCAGTGGCGTGGCGGCGGCGGCTTGCTCGCGTTCTACGCAGTCGAGCAGCTTCTCCATGCAGTCCGGCTCCAGCCATGCGTCATTGTTCAGGAAAAACAGAAACTTGCCCTTCGCGCGTTTGGCAG
>JAURFH010000335.1 GCA_030834415.1 Verrucomicrobiota bacterium
GTTTATAGCCGTTCCTGGCGCGCTGATGAGTCGGGCTGGAAATGGGTGAGCGCTGGTGAAGGCAGTTATGAAGTGGAACCGGCGGCGGACTTGCCGCGCGGCACGAAGATCGTCCTGAAGTTGAAGGAAGAGGCGAAACTGTTCTCCGAAGAGTGGGAGGTGGAACACATCATTAAGCGGTATTCGAGCTTCGTGACGTTCCCCATTGAGCTGAACACTAAGCGCCTGAACACGGTGCAGGCCATCTGGGCGCGCAGCAAGAGCGAGATCAAGGACGAGGAATACAACGAGTTCTACCGCTACATTGGTCATGACACGGAGGAGCCGATGTTCCGGCTGCACTTCACGGCAGATGCACCGCTGGCCATTCAGGCACTGTTGTTTGTGCCCAAGGTCAATGTGGAGGCCAACGGCATGGCACGGGTGGAATCGGAAGTGAACCTGCACTGCCGCAAGGTACTCATCCAGGCGAAGGCCAAGGGGCTGTTCCCGGAGTGGCTGCGCTTCCTGCGCGGTGTGGTGGATAGCGAGGATTTGCCGCTGAACATCTCGCGCGAGTCCATGCAGGACACCTCGCTGATGCAGAAACTCAACAAGGTGCTGACCACGCGCTTCCTGAAATTCCTCGACGAGCAATCGACGAAGGAAGCGGAGAAATACACCACGTTCTATCGAGAGTATCAGCGTTTCCTGAAAGAAGGTGTGGTGACGGATTTCACGCATCGTGAGGCCCTGGGCAAGTTGTTGCGTTTCAGTTCCTCGGCTACCGAGGGGGACAATCTGACTTCCTTGGGGGATTACGTCTCGCGGATGGGCTCCGAGCAGAAGGAGATCTATTTCTTGCTGGCGGCGGATCGAGCGGCAGCTGAAGCGAGCCCGTATTTCGAGGTATTCAAGGCGCGTAAGTTCGAGGTGCTGTTCTTGAACGACCCGTGGGATGAATTCGTGATGGAGCATCTGCGCGAGTTCGAGGGCAAGACCTTGATCGCGGCGGAGAAGGCGGATCTGGCCTTGGAGAACAAGCCGGAAGGCGGTCTCTTGGATGACGACGCGGCGGCCTTGGCGAAGTGGTTCAAAGAGACCTTGGCGGAGCGGGTAGGGGAAGTGCGCGCCTCCAAGCGCCTGGTGGACAGCCCGGTGGCCGTGGTGGATGGCGACAAGTTCATGACTGCCAGTATGCGGCGGATCATCAAAGCCATGGGTAAGGACAAGACGGCTGAGGCGATGCAGAAGCTGGATCTGGAGCTAAACCAATCGCACGACCTGATGGTACGCCTGAATGGTTTGCGCCAGACGGATGGAACGCTGGCGGCCCTTTTGGCCGAACAGTTGTTCGATAATGCCCGGTTATCCGTCGGTTTGTTGGAAGATTCCCGCAGCATGGTGCAGCGGATGAACCAGTTACTGGGCAAGCTGGCGGGTGGGGCGGAAAAGGCGTAGAAACCTAGGAGTTGAATTATATGGCCGACCGGTTTATTAAGATAACTATGAAACGCGCAGGCTTTTCCAAAAACTTGACCAGAGTCGTTTTGCGGCTTTGCCTCGCAACCGTCATCGTGGTAGGCACCGCGACCAGTTTAGAGGCTGGTAAACCGGGCAAGCCACCGCGCCCCAAACCGCCAGCTCCGAAGCCGCCTAAGGGCACGACGGCAGCGCATCATCATTTGCAGCAGCAGGCCAAAAAGAAGGCGGCGCAGGCCAAGGCTGTGGAGGCAGCAGCAGCAGCGGCGGCAGCTGCCAAAGCCAAGGCCGAAGCGGAGAAAGCGAACCCGACGCCCGCTGCGCCTTAAGCCGATCACGCCACGACACTTTTCTTGGTATATTTTGGCGGATGGTAGGGCAGATTGAGTATGAAAATCTTGATCACGGGTGTCTGCGGCTTTGTCGGCAGTTCCTTAGCCCGTATCATCAAGACCCGCCAGCCTGATTGGATTCTCTCCGGCATCGATAATCTCAGCCGCCCCGGTTCGGAGACGAATGTCCGGCCACTGGCTGGAATGGGCGTGACCTTTCGCCATGGAGATATCCGGCAGTCCTCAGACTTAGAATCGTTTGGAGAGGTCGACTGGTTGATTGATGCCGCCGCCAATCCCAGTGTGCTGGCCGGGGTGGATGGCAAGACCAGCAGCCGGCAACTGGTCGATAACAATCTTGGAGGGACGGTTAACCTGTTGGAGTTTTGCCGCTCGCGTCAGGCCGGGTTCATCCTTTTGAGTACCAGCCGTGTTTATTCTATTCCGGCCTTGGTTTCCATTCCGCTTAAGTCTTCTGCGAAAGCGTTTGAATTCGATACGGTGGCTCCTGCGCCTAGAGGTTGTAGTGGGCTAGGAGTGACGGAGTCTTTTTCCACGCAAGCCCCGATATCTTTATACGGAGCCACTAAGCTCGCCTCTGAAGCTCTGGCGCTGGAGTACCATCATGCCTTCAATGTGCCGGTTTGGATCAATCGTTGTGGAGTGCTTGCCGGAGCCGGTCAATTTGGCCATCCAGCGCAGGGAATATTCGCTTACTGGTTGAACGCCCACAAATACCGTCAGCCGCTGAAGTATATCGGCTTTGAGGGCACCGGGTATCAGGTGCGCGATGTGCTGCATCCGGAAGACTTGGCCGAACTGCTCTTTCAGCAATTGGCTGCCCGTAATGACAAACAGAAGCCGCGTTTGGTCAATGTGGCAGGGGGCACTCAGAACTGTATGTCCCTGCGGCAATTGACTGACTGGTGTGATGAGCGATTCGGGGTGCATCCGGTGCAGGCCGATCTGCAACCGCGACCATTCGATATCCCTTGGATGGTGCTGGATTCTCAACAGGCGGCCAAGGAGTGGGGCTGGCTACCGAAGCGTTCGATTACCTCTATTCTGGAGGAGATCGC
>JAURFH010000336.1 GCA_030834415.1 Verrucomicrobiota bacterium
TGTCAACGTAGTGGTAGGTGCCAACATCGCCTTCGCGCTGGCGGGCCAAAATGGCCTTACCAGACCGCTCGTTGCTGGTCATGCCCAGCGAAGCGTTGTATTGACCGGTGGCCGACTTGATGTCTTCTGCGGCACCCGCTTTGGCTTGCAACAGGCCGCTGGAGGCCATTGGGGGCTGGGAGCGGGCTGGCAAAGGCAGCACTTGACCCTGACCATCGGTCACATCTGGGTTGACTTCCAAATAGGGCCAGTTGTTTGTGTTGGCAGTCTTCCACTGCTGCTCGTAGCCTTCAAACTGACCACCGTAGCCAATGAAGGGGGCTTTGGGGGCCAGTGCCAGCATTTCAGCTTCCTGGCTGACCCAGTAGTTGTACATGCGCTGGGCGTCTTTGGCGTTACGCACCAGACCGCTGACGTACATGCGGCCGTCAACCTCAAATTCGTTGCCCACCACGCGCACGACGGGGATGTATGCACCGGCCCACTCGCGCTCTTCCAGGATTTCGTAGCCGTTGATCTTGCACCATTTGACCTTTTTGCGGTCAGCTTCGCGTGATCGAATGGGCTTGCCAAACATCATGCGCAACGACTTGTCCTCAGGGGTGCCGTCAAACGCAGTTTGGTTGCCGGGATACAAGTTGAGCGTTTGTTTCTCGTACTCGATGTAGAAATACTCGGCAATGCGAATCGTGTTTTCGTTGATCCACTGGGAGATCGACTGGTCACCCACACCAAGGCTCATCAGGGTGCTGATGGGCGCGGCGTTGGGGTACATGCGGTCATATTCGGCTTTTGTCACGTCTTCCGTGACAAAGCACCAGCGGGCGTCTGCACCCGTGGGGTCTTGGATCATCGGGTCCATGTAGACCGAAAACAAGTTCCGCACCCGTCCAATCTTGATGTCCTGATCGAACGTGTCCTCATCGCAATACTCAGTCAGCAGACGGATGTAGCCTTCACCGTAGGAGACTTGGTTTTCGCAAGCGGTGTCGTAGGCCACGTCGGCGTCGGAGATGTACTCGATGTGGCGAATGACGCCGTTGAACACCTCGGCCATGTCCACGTCGGCTTCGTCATCGGCGGGGATGACTTTGATGCCGGGGCGGTTCATGCGCTGCTCGTTCGTCACTTGGTGGACGTGCTGTGGCAGCTTGTTGATGGTCAGGCAGGGGCGGGCGTTGATGGTTTGACCTTGGACAGCGCCACGGGTTTGGAGCACATCGGCGGGCCACTGCCACTGGTTGTCCGGGGACGCTGCGTAGAACCGCAGATCGTCAAGCTCGTCCTCTCGGGTGTCCGAGTAGGCCGAGATCGCCATTGTCATGCGTGAGCGGGCAACGGCAAGAACGTCATCGGAACCGCCTTTTGAGGGGTACGGGCCGTTGTTTGCCACATTTCCTGCGGCGACGATTCCGGTGGTGTCTTTCATGCTTCAAATACTCCGAGGGTGTGCAACTCGCGCATTACGAGGAGGTCTTCACCTTCCCATTTTAAGTCCTGACCGATGGAATCGCCAAACAATACTTTGTCGCCGACTTTGATGTCCATAGCCTGTGGGCCAGCGGAGATAACGGTGCCAGTGCCCGTTTTCTTCTCTCGCAGCATGATCAACAGGGCGTGTTTCTCGATGTCAGGGCGAACAATCAGGCAGTCTTGCAGGGCTTGGATGGTCATTTTTTGGACTTTGTTGCAGGTTTTTTGGCCGTTTTGGCCGATTCTTTGAAGTCTTTGGCGGTGGGTGCACCAGCAGCGCCGGGTTTGCGCATCTTCTCACCAGAGCCAGCGGCGATACGAGCGCGTTTGGCGTTAATGTTGGCATAGAGTCCGGGTTTTGTAGCCATGATCAGCACTTCCATCGTTTGAGTGATGCCTTGGCCCGCTCCGCTGGGCCCTTGGCGTTTTTGACAACCCCTTCCATGCGGGCGCAGAAGCTTGCTTTGCGGCCTTTGTCTGCATCCGTCTTGGGACTCGGCGCGGGGGCTTTGAGTTTGCTGCCGGTAGCGGCGTTGTACTTGGCGCGACCCTTTTCGGTCAGACCAGCACCCTTGGATGCGGGCAACTTCTCACCACGACCAACACTTAGCGAAACACTTTTCTTTGTAGCCATCACGACCCCATCCAAGAAGTTAATGCAGCGCCATTCTGTGCGTTGCGTCGAACCATTGTGCGTTCATTGTACTCCCGATGTGCAACGGGGTAGGCGAATGTTACGGCAATTGCATCGGCGGCATCGGGCGAGGCCACACCCCGGGCCTTCATCTCCTTCTTCCCCTCAAGAAAGATGGTACCCGCCGAGTTGGGCTTCTTCATCGGGCCGATCAGGTCGCTCTTGAGCAGTCGGTCCTGCGGCAAGCTGGCCGTCTTGACCCAATCGCGCATGGCACCCCAAATCTCAGCCCGTTTGTTGCCCCACATCACGGGGTTCTTGGCCTTCCAGCCGAAGTTCACCCCGCGCACTTTGTACTTCTGCTCGTTCAATCTGTCAAGGATGCCGTAGCCCAGACCACCCTCGTCGATCACGGTCAGTGCTGGGCGGTACTCTTCGATGGCATCAATGACGTGGCCCACCACGCTCATGGTGTCCTCGCCCTTGAACCGCTTGATCGCCACGATGTCACGCCCACGGCGCACGGCGATCACGGTGCTGTCCATGCCGCCACGGGCCGGGTCCACGCCGATGATCACGGGTGCGGTCATGTCTTTGTACTGTGGGCGCTTCATGGCGTCATCGACCGTGTGGGGTGCGATGAACTGGTCTTGGCCGCTCTTGGGGAAGTCACCGTAGACCTCGACCCGGGCCTCGTCGGAGTCCTCGCCGTACTCGTCGATGATCTGCTGGTAGATGCTCTTGTCGGTGCCCTCGACGG
>JAURFH010000337.1 GCA_030834415.1 Verrucomicrobiota bacterium
TAGATGATGCAGCCTTTGTAAGGTTGCTGAAACAGGCTACGGAACGCGGTCTACTCGTGCAACTGGTCGTGAGCATGGAGGACGAGCGCACACAACATCCGCTCGTGCAGGTGCCGCATGTGAATCTCGCACCGCTGGTGGAAATATTGAAATCAGTGCCCGGTTTGCGGCTGCAGTTGTTGAACGCCTTTCGCTCCCTGCGACCCGATCTGATGCTCAAACTGATCGGGGCCGGGCATGTCACTGCCGAGATCGCCACGCTGGAAGGCGTGGCCGGCATCGAAGGCTTGCTGAATCAGATCCCCGTGGAGCGCCTGCTGTTCGGCTCATTGGCTCCCTTGTTCTATCTGGAATCGGCCATCTTGAAATTGCAGGAGTCGAAATTGAGCGCGGCGCAGGATTTGGCGATCCGACGGGAAAATGCGGTCAAGCTCCTGCGCGGGTAAGCGCATCAGGCCGTGACCGCTTCCGTGATGCTCATGAATTCCCAGAGCTGACGGGCATTTTGCGTGACGCTTTCTGGCGGCACTTGCTGGGCGTAAGCCAGCCGCGTGTAGAACCAGGCCAGTTGTCGCGCATCCTCGGACAACATGGGCTCTTTTTGGGCCAGCCGGTTGGCGAATTCAAAAGGCGTCTCTCCATGACCACGGGGCAACCGATGTTCCCGTGCCCAGCATTGCATGGCTTCAAAGGTGTAATTCACCAGTTCCTCTGCCGGCATCTCAGCTGCCTCGCCGGTTTGGAACGGATTACTGTATTCGGAGAAACGGCGTTTCGGTGGCCCAGCCTTTTGCTGAACCAAAGCCTCAGGGCGCGGTGGCCGTTTCAATGCCCCGAAGAGGTCGCGGAAGAACTGACAGATCGCCTGCCACATCGCAGCCAAGGTCTGGCGGATGACCTTGCGATAACGCCAGAGGAGAAAGGCGAACGTCAATGCCAGCAAGGAATAGATAAGCCATTTAACCCAATTGGTTTTCTCTTCTTCTGGCGTCAATGAAGGTTGCTCCGTCGGGTTCTCTGGTTGCTGGCCTTCACCATCCTGTTTGCCATCAGCGGAGATCTCCCCCTTCTTTTCCGCATCCGGCTGGGCTCCGGTTTTGTCTTTCTGTTTACCTTCGCCTTCGCCCTTTTCATCGCCCGTACCGGTCTTGCTCTGGTTTTCACCTTTCTGCTCGCCACCACTGCCTTTTTCCTGCTCCTCGCCTTTCGGTTCCCCTTCGCCTTCACCCTTTCGCTTGCCCTCCCCTTCTCCGGCCTCTCCGCCCAGTAGGGCATGTTCTGAAGCCTTCTGCACCAGATTCGTGCTCGCCATGTTCACGAGCTCGGGCAACGTGAAAAAGGCATTGGGCCGGGGTAACAGGAAACAGGCGGCCATCACCACGGCAGCCAAGATCACGCCATAGATCATCCATGATCCAGTGATCACCGTGGGCATCTCCAACCGGCGTTGCCTGAGATAACGACGCAAACCTAAAAAGCTGGTGAGCAGCAGCAGTATCAGCGAAGCCGCCACATAGATTCCCAACATGATAAAGCCGAACCGGCGATCAGCACTGGCTTCCGAACCGAACTTCAACTGGCCGATGCCGAACAGCGGCAGAGCCAGCAGGGAAAACAAAATGATCCAGACACCGGGTGCATGCGGCTGGCCTTTACGGTTCGCCTGACTGCCGAAAAGATGCTGCCACCAGCGACGGCGCTTGCGTCGCAGCTCATGCTTCTTGCTCTCCTCCTCAGCTTCTTTCGCCGCTTCACTGCCCAGACCGGAGGCTTCCAGCAGACCCTGTCCGGAGGAATCTTCATCATCATCGATCAACGTGCAGTCCCAAGTAAGCTGGCTGGTGCACCACCAGATGAAACAGAGGATGGCGAGCAGGATATAAAGCGGCGCGCCGAAACCGAGGAACCGCCAGAAAAAGATGCTGATAGCTCCGCCCAGCAACAGTCCGTATACAGATGAGCGCTCCGTGCCCGACTGGATGCCGATGCGCGAGATAAGCACCGAGCCGACCACAAACCAGCACAAGGCCCAGTTCACGCGCGAGACAAAACGGCCGGTGTAACCGATCTTGGCCAGAAACAACGCGAGACTGCCTACCATCACGATGATGACCAGCGGACAGACCAGGATGGCCAGATGATCTACGACCGTCTTGCGTGGTGGTGGCTGGTATTGACTCATCGCCACACCTCACTGGCACACAAGGACGACAAGCCGGCCTCGTCAAAGATCCATCGGAACTCGACGCCTTCCGCCAGCAGGCGTCCCGCCCAAGTCGGCGGCTTGGCCCAATCATGGTAATCCTCATCGCCGAAGGTGAGCATCACGACCATCACCTTGAAGCCATTCCGCTGCAACGCTCCCAGCGCATACGCCGTCTCCTCGGTGATCTGCGGCACGACGACGATGACCGTAGTGTCACGCGAGAGCCGGGATTCCACTTCGTCCACCAGTTGCGGCAAGGTCAGACCGTCGTTCCACTCCACGCGCGCCAGCGTCTCGCGTAGGTGACTGAAATGTTCATCGCCCGTGCCCGCTTCGATCAGCACCGGACGCAAGCGATCCGGACGTTGCGGTGGGGCGACCACCTTTTGTGCGGCATCTCGTGTGGTGAACTCGAATTTCCAACCTTCCGTGGCCACCCGCTCGGCGGCATCGCGCGCATTGGTGGCGAAAGCGAATTGCTCTCCGAGTTCATAAAGGGCATTGGCGATGGAGACAATCGCCGTCACGCCAAGTTCGGCGCGATATTCACCTCCTGGCACGTCATAGCTGTCCTCGTGAAAATCCAGCACCAAGGTAGCCCCGGCGATGCAGGAAGGTTCGAAGGTCTTGCATTGCAGCACACCGGTGCGGGC
>JAURFH010000033.1:0-18497 GCA_030834415.1 Verrucomicrobiota bacterium
CACCACCACGTCGTTCGGGGCGTTGAAAGGCTTGCCATTGTAGCTCTCAGCCAGAACCGTCACGGAACCATCATGCTCATAACGCACCACTTTGCGCGTGCCATGCTGGCAGGATATCTGACGTCCTTCGAAATCGAACGTGTTGCCATTACTGTTACCCGCCGGATTGCGGAACACTGTGGTCCGGCCATCATCTTCGATCCACCGAAGCTGGATGTCGTTCGGAATGTCACTCCACAGAAGGTATTTGCCCACGGCATTCCACGCCGGGCCCTCAGCCCAAAGCATATTCGGGTTGTGATAGATGCGCTGGATGGGCGTATTACCCAGCTTGTATTTGTTGAAGCGCGGATCGAGCGCGATGATATCTGGATCCGGATAGCGCGTGGGAATGGTTCCCGTCCAATCGCGCGCCATCTGGCCATAGGCCGAGGCAGCCGCACCCGCCATCAGGGTACCGGCGGCGGCCAAAAAAGAACGACGGTTCAGGGATCGAAAATCAGTAGAAGGATTCTGTGTACTCATTGCTCTTGGGTTAATTAGGATGACGGAGAGCGTGAGCCGGGAAATGCCCGAATTCAAGGAAAAGCGATCCACTCCAGCTCAGCTCGTCCGTCTCGCTTACGCGGGAGATATCTGCTTGGGCAATGAGAAATAGAAGGTCGCGCCAGCGTCCGGCTTGGCCTCCACCCAGATACGACCGCCGTGCCGTTGGATGATGCGTTGCACAATGGCCAATCCGATACCCGTTCCTTCAAATTCCGTGGGCCGATGCAAGCGCTGGAACACACCGAAGAGCTTCTGCACATACTGCATGTCGAAGCCCACCCCGTTGTCCTTCACATAGAAAACGTTTTCGTCTTTACCACCCTCGGTGCAGCCGATCTCGATCTCCGCCGGATCACGCGGTCGGGTGTACTTCACCGCATTGGAGAGCAGGTTCACCCATACCTGACGGAACATCGCGGGATCGCCTTCCACTTCGGGGAGATTGCCTTGCTTCCAAACCACGTTGCGTCCTTCAGTCTCCAGCTCCAGCCTGCCGCGGGTTTCCTCGACCAACTGCGTGAAATTCACCTGCTGATACTGCATCTCGATCCGGCTCATCTTGGAGAAGGCCAGCAGATCATCGATCAACTGCCCCATCTGCTTGGTCGAGTTGGACATGACATCCAGATAGCGCAGGCATTCGTCATTCAAGCTGCCACCCGCATCTTCCCGGAGCATCTCCACATAGCCATTGATATGCCGCAAAGGCGCGCGCAAATCGTGCGAGACCGAGTAGCTGAACGCTTCCAGCTCGCGATTGGCCGCCTCCAACTGCGCGGTCCGCTCGATCACCCTTTGCTCCAGGCTGGCGTTCAACCGGCGGATCTCCTCCTCAGCCTGCACCCGCTCCGTGATGTCCAGCAACGTACCGATGATGGCCGGACGGCCATTGTAATCTGTGCGTGCCCCATGGACTTCCGCCTGCAAGATCGTCCCATCGCGCTTCTGCAAACCCAACATGTAATGCAGGCTGCTCACCTTGCCCGCCATGCGCTTCTGGATATTCTCATGCACCTGTTGCCGTGACTCAGGGGCGATGAAATCCAAAACCGGCTTGGAAACGATATCCCTCGCCGGATGATCAACGATCTCAGCCAGCTTCGGGTTCACATACACAAACCGGTCATCCTGGATCACATAGATACCGACCAGTGATTGCTCCACCAGAATACGGAACTTCGCCTCCGCCCTTTGCAATTCCTCGCGTCGATGCTGCAAAGCCGCCGCCATCTCATCGAATGAGGATGCCAATTGGTTTAACTGCCCCGGCCCCTCCGGCAAGCCAGTGCGCGCGCTCAAATCTCCCGCAGTGATCTCCTTCGAGGCACGCACCAAAGCATCCACTGGACGAAGGATATGACGACGGGCATAGCGGCGGGCCGCCCACAGAGACACCAATAGCACAGCCACGAAGAGGATCAGGTTCCGCAATAAGATCTGATTTGCCTCCGCATACGCGATCTCTTTGGGGATTTTCACCACTACGTATGTACCGGCTGCTTTTCCCATGCCCACTGGCGAGTACGCATACAATTTGCGTTTCCCGTCGTCTCCCTCGCGCTCCCATGATCCTCGTCCACGCTCCAACATGTTCTGGAAAAGTGACCGGGCCAGATCAAACTCCTCGCCGACTTTGGCAGGCACCGGGCTCCCGGCCAGTATCTGGCCTTTCCTGTCTACCACCATCAACGACGCCTCCGCCGGCAAGACGACTTGGCTGACACTGCGATTTAGCACCTCCAGATTCACAGCTGCATAGAGCACCCTTACCACTTGCCCATCAGCCCCCTCGATCGGGCAACCGAAGTAGAGGCAAGGAGTATCAGTCGCCGGTTCACGTTGAAAATCTCCCACGGCAAACCCGCGGGTCTTCATGACCTGTAGGAAAAATGGCCGGTCGCCCAGATTGGTCTCCTCGGGATAAGGCACTGCGGAGGCAAACACATCGCCATTGGTCTCCAGCAAACCGTAGTTCACGTAATAAGGATACAACCTCATCACGTTGGTGAAATTCATCCGGCAAAAAGCGGCATTGGTCCCCCGATAATGTGGCAACTGTACCAGCGAAGCCTGCAACTGACGGATACCCTCGATGAGCGCCTGCTGGCTCACGGCGCCCAGTTCGGCGGCTTGCACGGCTTCCTGTTTCACCTGAACGGCCCGCAAATTACGCTGCTCGAAATCCGAATAAAAGATCAGGGCGAGCGCAGGCACCATCGGTAGCAATACCAACAGCAGCAACCGGCCATCCAGTTTTTGCCAGAAAGACTTCATCAAATCTCTTCAAGGGATACACCGGGGGGCGGTAATGCCATGTGAGCACACAATGGAACACGCCCCTCCTCGAACTTGTCATAGCATACCATAACCACTTCTTATTGAAACGCTTTTATTCACCAATTCACTGGATGAAACCGCTCCGGGTTCCTTTCCCAAAATGTAACCAACCTCCAACAAAAAACCGCCGTAACCTTTCGATTACGGCGGTTTGTTCCTTACTCAAACTCGCTCTTCTTTTTCGGCGCTGCTTTTGGCGGCGTCCAGCCATCGATCGGATGGTCCTTCACGATCTCTTCCACCTGCCACAGAGCAGCGCGGTCCGGATACTTGGCGCGCACGGCGGCGACTTGCTCCGGCATGATCTCGGTGCCGGTGTTATCCCACGAGGTCCGCACATACGTCAGCACGGCAGCCATCTCCTCGTCGTTCAAAAGACCGCCCATCGGCGGCATCGCGGCATTGTAGGCGACCCCATGGACTTCCAGTGGTCCTTCCAAGCCGAACATCGCCACCTTAATCATCCGCTCCGCATCGCCTTCCACCCACTGGTTCGCTTGCAAGGGTGGGAACGCTCCCGGTACACCTTCACCGTTGCTCATGTGGCACTGGCCGCAGAAGTTTTCACGCCGGAATATCTCCGCACCGAGACGCAGCTTCGCGCCGTTGATCTTCAAGCGGCCGGCATACTGGTCATAACCTTTCGGCCATTCCTTGTAGGGGACATTCTGCATAGCACTGATGGCGCCCCGGCGTTTCACATAGCCACCATTCTCCGCGAGGTCGGCCATGGCTTTGAAGATGTCCTCGCGCTGCTGCTTCAACACCATCGCGCCGCGCATGGCATCGCGCACCGCTTCCGCCGTGATCGTCTTGGAGCTCTTCACGTAAGCCAGCAGCACCGGATAAAGTTTACCCTGCACCGCCGCATCGGTGATCAAAGCCGACCCGGCCATCAGCATGTCCACTTCATTCTTGCCCTCAGCGAGCTTGATGACGCTCTGCGCATTCTCCGCTGAAGCGTGCAGCAAACCGGCATACGAGGCTCGGCGTAAGTCAGCGTCCGTAGCGGCAGCATCTCGCTTCAAGTAGCCCGTGAAGGCCTCACGGCCCTGCTCGGAATCTTGTTTCGACAGGCCCGCCAACCGCCGGGCGATGCCACCCACATCATCTTTACCCGTCGCCTTCAGGCTGTCCGCCACGCGGAAGAGCACTTCCGCCTGTGTCGCCTTCCACCGCTGGCGGAATCCGGCGATGACCTTGCTATGCTCATCTGCCTTGATGCCGTTACGTGACAGAATCTCATAGCCCACTTGGTCCGGCCAGTTGCCGCTCAAGTGATCGACCAGTTCGCCATCCGACAGTTTGCGGATGGAAAAAACGCTGTTGTCGTAGCCCGGGATCGGGCCGAAGCGCTGCAAGTAATCCAGACTCCGCTTCATGGCGAAGTAGAGGCCGAAATCCATCGGCATCTCGGACGCCTTGATGATAAGCGCCGCCGCTTCCGTGGAATCCATGCAGCTCAAGGCGTTCACGGCTTCCAGACGCACGCGCATGTTCGGATCGAAGATCAGTTTTCGCAGATGTTTCATCGTGTCGGGGAATTGATACGCCTCGAAGCGCATCGCCATCGTCGCTGTGGCGCGCACATTGGATTCCTTCGCCTTCAGCAATTCCTCCAGCAAAGGAAAATTCGGCTCATCATAGGACTGGTAGATCCAGAACGCCTCCAAGCGGTGCAGATCGTAATCCGGATGCTTCGAGTCCAGCTGCTTTAGCCACTTCGCGGTCGCCGGCAACACCTCTTTCGCCCCGCGCTCTTGCAGTTCGCGGCGTGCTTGGTAACGAGTCCGCAGAATCGGGTCTTTCAACAGATTCAACAGCGTTTCCACCGGTTCACCGGCGATCTTCACCGGCGTGGACAGCGGACGGTCCTTGTAACGGATGCGCCAGATGCGGCCATGACCGACACCGCGACGGGTATCACGAAATTCATACTGCATGTGACCGATGACATTGTTGTAGTAATCGCAGACATACAGCGCGCCATCGGGGCCGAACTGCAGGGCAATGGGTCGGAAGTTCGTATCCCGCGCCTGTACCAGGTCATTGGTCTTGGTGGTCAGGATGCCGGAGCCATTTTCTTCCACCGTGATCCAGCGGATGCCATGAAAACCGATACATTGACCGTTCAGGTACGTCCCCTGCACTTCCGGTGGAAAATTGTGACTGCTCACGAATTCCGCGCCGGAGTTCGGGCGGCCCTTCTTGAAGAAGCTCAGTTCGTTCACCGCATGCTTGCCGGGATACTCGATCGTGGGTCCGATCATATCCTCGCTGAACTTGCTCATCAGGTGCGGCAGGTAATAGTTCTGCCCCGGTGACGCATCCAAGAGGATGGGATGACCCCATTTGTCGAAAGCGATGCCCCAAGGATTGGACCAGCCGTAGTTGCTGAACACATCCAGTTGCTGACGGCTCGGCTTGAAACGCCACACCGCACTGTCATGCGTGCGTTTGACTCCCCACGGAGTTTCCACATTGGAGACGAGGAACGTTCCCTCAGCCATGTAGAAGGAACCATCAGGTGCCCATTGGAAGGCCGAGATGGCATGATGACTGTCCTCGGAACCGAAGCCGTGCAGGATGATCTCTTTCTTGTCCGCGATGCCGTCTCCGTCCGTATCCTGCAAGTGCATCAGGTTCGGCTCGTTGGAGACATAGACACCATTATCCCCCACCACGAAACCCATGGGGATATAAAGATTATCCGCGAACACCGTGTAGGTATCTGCCTTGCCGTCGTGATCCTTGTCTTCGAGAACGACGATGGAGTCCTTGAACTTCTCGTCTGGCTTGATGTGCGGATAGGTCGGCGCGTTAGCGATCCACAGACGGCCCTTCTGGTCCCACTGCATCGCCACGGGGTTATCGATGGGGAAATCCACCTCGGAGGCGAACAGTTCCATCTCGTAGCCGGGATACACCGTCATCGTCGCGCGGCTTTCCTCGGGTGAGAGGTAAACGGCCTTGTCCTTCACATTAGGGTCCAGTGCCAAACCGTTCAGCACACCGCCCATGAGCGCCACCGCCACTGCCGCTTGCTTGAAATGCTTCATAGTCATCACAAAATTGAAATTCCTGTGGTTCACCTTACCCTATTTTGCTGGTTTACCGCTCCACACGGCGGCGATGGACGGTTTCTTGGCTTTGAAGAGATCTTGGTCCGCGTCCTCATCGATCTGCCAGAGGCGGCGCATCTCATCATCCGGGATCATCGGCACCTTCTGCGCCCAGATCTGGCGGCGGCGACCATAGATGTATTCGCCGTTCACCGCGCGGAAGTGCAGCCAGAACCGCTCGTTCTTTAACTTCACCAACTCACGGAACGCCTTGGCCTCATCGCCATTGCCCGGAGCCACCTTGCCGTCGAACCAGCCCAACTGTTGCGCCATCCACTGGCTGAACTGCCAGTCGCCCTGCTCGTTCTGGTGGATGCCGTTGAAGGTCAGCTTGTCATTCGGATGCGCCTTCATCCACGCCATGTGCGGGGTGAAGAGATCGATGAACGGCACGCTGTTCACCTCGGCCACCTGCCGCATCACTTCCACATACCGCGCGATGTCTTTGTTGTGCTGCACGCCGTCCGGGAACGGCTTGCCCAAGTTCTCATGGGCGATGGGTGAGACGAGCAGCATCTTCGGCGCGGACTTGCCGTTATACTGATGCTCCATGTGCTGCTTGAGGTAAAAGTTCAGGTCCGTGCGGAACTTGGCCAACCCCTGCTCCCCGTCAAAGGACTCCACCATGCCGAAGCACAGGATAAGCGCATCCGCCCCTACGCCGTTGAACCACACCTCGCGCGGGTTCGGATTGTCCTTGGGCTGGGAGAGCTTGTCCTTCAGGTCGCCGAAAAGATACGGACGCGGCTGATAACTCACCGCATCCGCGCTCCAAGCCATGCTGCGGACGCGGAGATTGCGGTCCGGATACTTGGCATGCAGGGCCGACTCGAAGTAGCCGAACATCTCCATCCGCTCCGCAAACGTGTTTCCGAGAATGACGATGGTATCGCCCTTCTGGGGTTCCCATTTCGCGGGAGCCGCCACCAACGAACCCGCCGTCAGGAAAGCGCCCACCAATAAAGCCAATTTGTTCCAAGTATTCATGCGTGTGACCCAAAGACTAAACAGCCAAAACTCATCCAGAGCAAGCCTGACGGCCAGCAGAAATTGACGCCTGTGCGCGAGTTCTGATTCGACCATCTTTCCCACCTGATGTTCGGTGTTCGTGGTTGGATGTTTGAAATTTTCTTCACTCATCTCCCTTCGCCTTTCCAAATTTCCTACTCTTCATATCCGCATCATAGCGGGGGACCCCGGACATCCGCTGTCCATGGTCCCTTTTGCCTATGTGCCTTTCAATATCTCCTAACCAACTGAAAACCATAAAGTTACGCACGTCCCACCGTTGAAAATTGAAAAATTCTGAAAATATATTCCGCTCCAGCGCCCAAATTCACGACCTTGGCATGTACGGAATCTCCACCTTGCCGGCCCCACTGCGTCATATTGATATACTAAACAAGATTAAGGACGTCTTGGTTCCAAATGAACCCCTTCGCACACGCGCTTGGCGCGCATCTTAGTAGCGCTGGCCGCCACCGCAGCCTAGCCCTCCGCAAAGGCGGGAAGTAGACGGAATTCCCACGAGGTGATCTGGCCGGTTTTCGGGGATTTGTCACCATTTCGCCGCAATTACCCCGTTGACACCCCCTCCCCCTCTGGTACCTTCCGTGCTCCGTTTTCCACGGAAGAATCCGTAAAAATAAGTTAATCGTCCTATACCATTTATTATGGCCAAAGCAGCGAAGTCAGTGAAATACGTTTACACTTGGGGTAACAATAAAGCCGATGGTGATGGCTCCATGAAGCCGCTCCTCGGCGGCAAAGGTGCCAACCTCGCCGAAATGACCCGGATCGGTCTCCCGGTGCCTCCGGGATTCACCGTGACCACCGAGGTCTGCACCTATTACTACGCGAACAAGCGCACGTATCCCAAGGTGCTGCAGGCCCAGATGGAAGCGGGCATCGCCAACATGGAGAAGATCATGGGCACGAAGTTCGGTGCCACCTCCGGCATGCCGCTGCTCGTTGCCGTCCGCTCCGGCGCCCGTGACTCCATGCCGGGCATGATGGACACGATCTTGAACCTGGGCCTGAATGACCAGTCGGTCGTGGCCCTGGCGAACGCGACGAAGAATGAGCGTTTCGCGTGGGATTGCTACCGCCGCTTCATCCAGATGTATGGTGACGTGGTGCTGGGTGTGCAGAAGCGCGAGGGCGAGGATCATGAGCCGTTCGAGACGGTGATCGAAGGTTTCAAGCACGAGAAGTATCACAAGGACATCGTTGACAGCGATCTGACGGCCGAAGACCAGCAGGAGCTGGTGAAGCGCTTCAAGGCGCTCGTCAAGGAGCGCACGGGCAAGGTGTTCCCGAACGATCCGTGGGACCAGTTGCGCGGCGCCGCCGGTGCGGTGTTCGGCTCCTGGATGAATGACCGCGCGATCGTGTATCGCCGCAAATACAACATCCCCACGGAATGGGGAACCGCCGTGAACGTGCAGGCCATGGTGTTCGGCAACACGGGTACGACGTCCGGTTCCGGTGTGGCTTTCACCCGTAACCCGGCGAACGGCGAGAATGAATTCTACGGTGAGTTCCTGATCAACGCCCAGGGCGAAGACGTGGTGGCCGGTGTCCGCACGCCGGAGCCGGTGATCGGCCTGAAGAAGGCGATGCCGAAGTCCTACGCCGAGCTGATGAAGGTCCGCAACACGTTGGAGAAGCACTTCAAGGATGTGCAGGACATCGAGTTCACCATCCAGGAAGGCAAGCTGTTCATGCTCCAGACGCGTAACGGCAAGCGCACCGCTGCCGCCGCCCTGAAGTTCTCCATGGACATGGTGAAGGAGAAGCTGATCGACTGGGAAACCGCCGTGTTGCGCAATCCCGCCGACCAGCTCGACCAGTTGCTGGCCCCCATCTTCGACCTCAATGAGGTGAAGAAGGCCAAGTCCATCGCCACCGGTCTCCCGGCCGGCCCTGGTGCCGCCACCGGCAAGATCTACCTGAACGCCGATCGCGCGGTGACCGCCGCCGACAAGGGCGAGAAGGTGTTGCTCGTCCGCCTCGAGACCTCCCCTGAGGACTTGCGCGGTATGATCGCCGCCGAGGGCATCTTGACCGCCCGTGGTGGTGTGAGCTCGCACGCCGCGCTCGTCGCCCGCCAGATGGGCAAGGTCTGCATCTGCGGTGCTGCGGCACTGGAGATCGATTACGACAAGAAGACGGTCAGCGTGGCTGGTCACACCTTCAAGGAAGGGGATTACCTCTCCATCGATGGTACGTCCGGTCTCGTCTACGCCGGTGAAATCCCGACGGCTCCTTCGGAAATCATCCAGGGTCTGATCAACGGCAACAAGGCCGCGAAGAAGACCGAGAAATACAAGGCCTTCGCCCAATTGATGGAATGGTGCGGCAAAGCCAGCCGTATGCAGGTCCGCACGAACGCCGATAATCCGGAACAGACGGCCAACGCTGTCGCTTTCGGCGCCACCGGCATCGGTCTGACCCGCACGGAGCACATGTTCTTCGAGGGCAACCGCATCGATGCGATGCGTGAGATGATCCTCGCGGATTCGCTCGAGGCCCGTCAGGCCGCTCTGGCCAAGCTCCTCCCCTACCAGCGTGAGGACTTCTTCGGCATCTTCAAGGCGCTGAAGGGCTTCCCGGCCACCATCCGTTTCCTGGACCCGCCGTTGCATGAGTTCCTGCCCCACTCCAAGGAGCAGCAGATGGATCTCGCCCGCACTCTAGGCATCCCGGTCGAGAAGATCATGAACCGCGTGAACGAGTTGCATGAGTTCAACCCGATGCTCGGTTTCCGTGGCTGCCGTCTCGGCATCAAGTTCCCGGAGATCACCGCCATGCAGGCGCGTGCCGTGTTCGAAGCTGCTGTGGCCGCGAACAAGAAGGGTTACAACGCGAAGCCTGAGATCATGATCCCGCTCGTGGGCTTCAAGAAGGAACTCGACCTCCAGGTCGCGGTCGTCCACGAAGTGGCCGAACAGGTGCAGAAGGAAAAGAAGACGAAGATCTCCTACTCCGTGGGAACGATGATCGAAGTGCCGCGTGGTGCCCTCACCGCCGACCAGATCGCCGAGACCGCTGAGTTCTTCAGCTTCGGCACGAACGACCTCACCCAGACCTGCTTGGGCATGAGCCGCGATGACTCCGGCTCCTTCCTGCCGGGCTACGCCGAGGCTGAGATCGTGAAGAAGAATCCGTTCGCTACGATCGACCAGACGGGCGTCGGCCAGCTGATGCAGATCGCTATCGAGAAGGGCCGCAAGACCCGTCCGAACATCAAGCTCGGCATCTGCGGTGAACACGGCGGCGAACCCGATTCCGTGAAGTTCTGCCACAAGCTCGGCCTGAGCTATGTAAGCTGCTCGCCCTTCCGCGTGCCCGTCGCCCGCCTCGCCGCTGCGCAAGCTGCCATCGAGGAAAAGCGCGCTGCCGCCAAGGCCAGCAAGCCCGCGAAGAAGAAATAATTACCCGGCCGGATGCGATAACTTCAAACCCGCCTGAAATAAACCAAAGCCGCTCCGGGAAACCGGAGCGGCTTTTTCATTGCCGGGAAATCAATCACTTAGGCCAACTCTTTTCAGGATTGCCTCAACCTGCTTCCGATGCAGACGCATGTGAAAGCCCGCCATAAAATGCCAGCCGGCTGCATCTAGCGGCCCAAACCACGGATGTGCGTAGCGCACGGACGTTTTGAGATTGGCAATCCCCTCCACCGATTTCAGAAGCAGTTCGCACCCCTGTTCAAACTGCCCAAGGATTTCCTCCCCCGCCTCCGGCGACGGTTTCACTGCCGCTGTGCTGGCGGCACGAGCAGGCACCTGCCCGCGCGACAACGCACGGATGCCCTCCATGCACGCAAAGTTCACGATGCGCAGATGATCCAGCGTCATATAGACCGACCAATGACGGCTGCTGTCCTCCATCCCTCGCAGACGCTTGATGAGCACACGCCGCTTGCCCTTCCCCCCTCCACACCCTCGCGCCAGTTGAGTGATGGCCTCTTGCTCCGCCTTAAACAATGCCTGCGCCGATTCCTTGGTAGCGCTTGATCTGCCCCAATGAAAGATTACCCGGGCGGCCAAGAGCTCCGGCCAGGGCAAACCCGCTCCCGGCACGTCCAGTTTTGGTGTTTCATCCAGCAGAGCGTCTGTTTTCATATTACTTGCATTTTAAAAGTAATTTACTTGTTGAATGCAAGCAAAATCAATCCCATCTTATTGGTGAACTATGGCACCCCGTAAAAACAGTGCTTCCGAAACTGATCGGCGCTCGCCCTGCCCCCTGGCGTGCAGCCTTGATATCTTTGGTGATCGCTGGACGCTGCTGGTCATCCGCGACCTCGTCCTGGGCAAATCGCGCTTCAAGGATTTCACCTCCTCACCGGAAGGCATCCCCACGAACATCCTGAGCGACCGGCTCGCGCGCCTGCAGACACACGACATCATTAGCCAGACCACCCCACCTGACGGCTCCAAACACCTCGCGTATCAATTGACGAAGAAAGGCGAAGCTCTCCGCCCTGTCCTGATGGCCATGCGCGACTGGGGGTTGACCTGGGAAAAAGGCACCAAAGTCATGCTGCAACCTGTTGCCGCCACCGTTTCCCCGACCAAGCCAACCCCTAGAAAATCAAAATGACCGCCCCGCAAACGCAGGACGGCCCTTTGGGGTGCTGAGGCTTGACTCAGCTTTGTTCCGATGCGGCTTGACGCATCGATTTCACCTCACTTCATCGAGTGCAGCCCCACCACATTCCCCTCGCTATCCTTGATGATACCGATGAAGCCATGCTCCCCGATGGCCGTGCGCGGCTTGATGATTGTGCCACCGCACTTGGCTGTGCGATCCAGCACACCATCCAGATCACCCTCCACATTCAGGTAGATCAGCGTTCCACCGCCGCCCGGATTACATCCGGCCATCTCGGTAAGAGCGCCACCGATGCCCTCATTACTGTCATACGGGAAAATCGCCATCTTGGAACCGCTACAGGAGGCTTCCTGCATCGTCAACTTGAGGATGGCTTCATAGAAACGCTTCGCGCGGGCGAAATCGGCTACGTACAATTCGAACCAGTTTACTGCATTCTTCTTCATGATAGTTTATGTCGTTGAGTGTTTGTTGTTATCGAACGGACACAACCTACCCCCGACCACTGACAACCCCATGTCAGGAGACTTTCGAACGGAAAAGATAGATTACGGAAGGACTACTTCCCCTGCGCCGGTTTCAGCTTCGGGTCATCCAGATCCAGCCGGTAGAGTATCTGGTTGTAATCATAACGCGGCGTGAATTCTTTGCCGTCGCTGAACTCCTTCGTGTAAGTGCCTTCAAACAGCAGTATGGGCGAACCTTCCGGCGTAAACTCCGGGTGCAAACGCGGATTGTAGAAAGTGTAGTGATCATGCGTCAGCACCTTCACCGCCTTGCCCCACGGCCCCGTCGGCACATCCGCTTCTGCATACCACAACTCCCCAAACGCCGACGGCTTGCCAAATGCCTCCATGAACACCGTAACCCAGCGCTTTCGATAAGCATTCCAGGCGATTGAGCCACTGTGAAGTTTCACCGGTTTGCCATCCGCCGCTGACACCAGACTCTCTGGTGGATTCAACTTCTCCCATTGCGCCGGATCTTGCCACGCCTCGAACGTCGCCGCGCAACGCACCTTGGGCAGCGGATCGCCGAAATAGACCCACTCCTTCCCCTGCGCATCTTTCATGAACGCCGGATGCCCGTTCGGCACCACCGGCATCTTGGGTTCCTTGTCTGACTTCGTCCACAGCACCTTGAGCCGGTCAAAGCTCTGCGTGGTATCATTCCACAAGCACAATCCCATTTCATACGCCTCCAAGTGTCCGCGGATCTTGGCGTAATTGCCCACCAGTCTCAGCTTCCCCGTTTTATCAGGCAGACTCACGTAGGAGCTCACCCAAGTCGGACCGCTGCCGGGCATCTTCGCGACACCGCGCACCCGCCCTTTGTCATCGCGGAAATAATCCAACTTCAGCTTCAGCGGTGGCTCGAATGATTTCAGCGGTTGGATGGCGCTGGTGGCACTGCTCATGTCATAGATACCGAGGGGATAATTCGCCATCTGCGTATCACCCCAAGCCCAGAACATTTCCCCGTCATAGACCGCGTTCTGCACGCTATCGCTGCCGACCATGCCGGATTCCTGCCAGTCGAGATCTCGTCCAGTTTTCTGGCTCTCGGCGAACAGTCCAGCACCAGTGATCCGCCCGATGCGTTTCGCGATATTCGCCCGCTCCACCTCAACCTTGACCGTCTTGCCCGGCTGGGGCGTGATGCGCACGCCGCGAAAACCGAAGCCATCCTTTTTGGCCTCATACCCATGGCTGCTGACGTGCAGCCACGTCTCCTTGCCCATCAGCTCCGGCAGATCAAAAGCCACGACGCCGGCATTATCCGTGATGAACCGCACTTGATGCACCGTGCGCAACTCCACCAGCGGCACCGGCCAGCCTGTGCCCTTTTCCACCACTTCAATCCGACACGGTTCCAAAGCTGAAGCGGTCAAAACGAAGAGCGCGAAACAAAGAAGTAACAACTTAAATCTCATGCCAAAATGATAATCCCGCCACAGTTGTTAGTTTGTTTTGATCAATGGCGGCATCGGGCATTCTATTGAATCCGCGACCGCCCGCAACAATTCCCCCTCCGCAGGATGCACCACTCCATCAGCAGCCACCACCTCCGCACAGGCTTGCAGGATGGACCGCCGGACGGATGGCCCCGTCTCACGGATATTACCCAGCGCGGATTCCAAGGTATGCAAGGTGCATTGCCCGCTCAGGCGCAAATTCAACTGGGTCGAGTTGAAACTCTTCACGCCCGCCGCAAAAGCGCGCTCTGCGTCCGTATTTTGCCCCGCCGCCGCAAGTGCGGTTAATAGGACCGACACATCTCCCGCTACGGCTTTCACCGAATGAAAGCGCATGTCAGGAGCGATGCGTGGTTGGAAATGCGCACCCAGATGACGTCGCAAGATATGTTGCAAAGCGAACTCGAACACATCCAATTCCTGATCGGCCTGCACCAGTTCCTGCACCACACGATCAAACTTCTTGAAATCATTGGCTGACATCTCGCGCAAAGCCGGCAAGGACAGCTCGATCAACGGCACCCGCGCCTGGGCAGGCAACTTCGATATCACCGCATACAGCGATACCGCCAATTCGGAAGTTTCCTCTCCGAAATCCTTGTTCACCACCTCTCGTTGCCGCGCTTGCAGTGAAGGCTCAGAACCAAAGAGCAACCCGAACACCATTGCTTGTGCCTCCAAGCTATCCTGCGTGGCATTTTTGATCTCAGCTGGCAGAGACTCCAGCAGCTTGGTGGCGAATATCAGATGTTCAACCAACGGCATACCTACATGGCTCAATGTCTCCGCGACAGGTGACGCCACTTGCTCCATGGCTGCCACCGTCACCGCCTTGTCCAAGATTGGGGGTCGTTCCACCGCGATTTCATTGGATTTCTTCAGCTCAGATTTTACCGCCACCGCCTCAGCCATCGAATTCCGCTTACTGGTCTCCTCGCCTGAGGGAGCCCGCCCCATCATATTTCGCACACGCGTGATACGTTCCTCGATGGGCGGATGCGTGGAGAGGAACAGAAAGAAGTCATCCCCCTGCAAGGCATCGGCAAAGAACATGTGACTCGCCTCCTCAGCATGTGGACAGACCACCTTGGAGCCTTCCGGCCATTTATAGACCTTCTCAAATGCCCCGGCCAATCCCTCCGGATAACGCGTGAACTGGATCGCCGCCGCATCTGCCAGATGCTCACGCTGGCGCGACACCGCCGCCTTGATCATCCGCCCGAACACCGCACCATGCCACCCGATGAAGCTGAGGATGAATCCGAAAAAAGTGATGACTAGATCCGTGATGATATCACTAGGCGAGAGGCTGACCGACTGGTTGGTGCTGAAATCACGGTCGAACTTGGCGTTGCGCTTATCCATCACCCAATCCGCGATGGCCGTGACTGCAAAGAGTCCATGCACCCACCCCATCAGCCGCATCTTCAGCGCCATGTCGCCATTGAAGATATGGCTGTATTCATGCGCTATGGTACCCTGCAATTCATCCCGCGTCAGATACTTCACCGAGCCACCCGTCGCGCCTACGATCATGTCATCGATCGAGAAACCTGCGACAAAGGCATTGATGGAAGTTTCCCGTTCGAGGATGTAAACATCCGGCACCGGCACACCCGACGCCACGGACAATTCCTCGACAACATTAAGCAAACGCCGTTTGTCCGGGTCTTCCACCCCGGGATTAACCCGCGTTGCTCCGAGTAACCTCGCCACCGCTCGGCCACCCTCGCGCAACTGCCTCGTCTTGCGGATGCTGTTGATGAAAAAGAGCACCGTGACGATGAGTGAAATCCACCCCAACCGCTCCCTGCTCCAGAAATTGAAATGATAAGAACCGTCGTCCCGCACCACACCCATCCAAAAATGGACGAACGCACCCGCCAGAAACGCCACGATGGAATAGACCGTATAGACCGCAGCGATCACCCCCAGCAACGCGATGAAGAACAGTGGAATCAACCGGAGACTGCTCGCTCGTGCCTCTTCCTGCCACTGAAAGAAATTCTTGGGATTTGCTTCCGCCATAAGCCAGCCCCAATCTAGACACATCCCCACTAGATGCCCATTGGAAACTCGGAGCTTCTGTGTAATCCCCCTCAGGCAAGTCCCTACTGCGCATCCAAAGCTTTAAGCTTACGGATCGCATCTGTGTTCCCATTCTTGGCCGCCTTCTCCAACCACTCACGGCCTTTCACCGGATCTTTCTCCACCCCGCGTCCCTCAAGGTATCGCGAGCCCATCTCGTACTGAGCGTAGCGGGAGCCTTGCTCTGCCTGACGCATCTGAAACTCCAACACTTTGCGCTCGGTCTCCTCCGCCGTTTGCTTCGGTGGCGAAGTCACACGGACCGCAGGCACTGGAGCGGGAGCAGCCGTGGTTCGCGGTCGCTGACCATAGGCCTCTGGAGTCACCCCCAAGCCACCCGGCACATCTTTTAGCGAACGCGTCGAGCGGATATCGTCCTCCGTTCCCCATTTCGCATCCGGCCCGGCACTCAAGATTTCAAAGCCGTGCAACACCACCTTGAGCTGATATGGTGTCCCCCACGGATCCTTGCTCCGGTCACGCGTATCCTGTCCTTTGCCTTGCTGCGTATTGGTCGTCAGGAATTTCCCGAAATCATTCGCAGGCAATCTTCCCGTCTCCAAGAACTCAGTATTCACCAGATCACAGATGCCTTCCACTTCGAGACCCGAGGTCGCGGCGTTCTGAACCTTGCCTACGATGTCCATGTTATCCTTAAGAGCATCTTTGCAAAAATAGACTGCTGCCCCTACGGCCAGGATGGGAAGGATGCGGAAGAGGCTCATGCTTTCCCTCCCGTCTGGCCGCTCCCGCTAGCCACTGCTGTCTCGATGGTAAGCCCGGTAAGAAAATCATGACTCACCAAACGTAGAAACCGCTCCTTGTCCAACCGCAGAAAACGGGCCTTATCTCCCGCCACGACGTCAGCCGTCGCCGGGATATTCCGCAAAAGACTTATCTCACCGCAAAAATCGCCCGGCTTCAGGGCAACCAATGTTTTGCCCTGCTTCCTGACTGTGAACTCGCCATCGTATACCAGATAAAATGAGCTGTTGATCTTCCCTTCTTCGATGACCTTTTGGCCGGCAGTGCATTCCTCCAGCACAAATTGACGGGAGATCTGCAAAAGCGCTTGTGGGTGCCAACGTTCAAAGAGCGGATTACGCCGCAAGAAGGCGGACACTTGGATGAGCTTCTTGATCTGGGCCGAGCCCAAATTACTGACCAGGATGCGCTCGAATTCCTCCCTTGAAAGCATCAGCAAAGCCACCCGCTCAAGCGCCTTCACCGAACTGGTACGCGGCACTTTGTCGAGCAAGGCGATCTCACCAAAGGCATCTCCGCGAATGAGCTGGGTGATCGGCTGATTGTGACCCGACTCATCCTCCTTCAAGACTTCCACGCTACCGCGATACACCAAAAACATCGCCGAACCAGGATCACGCTCCCGGGTGATCGTCTTGCCGGGCTCGATGATTACGTAGTGCATGGCCCGGACCAATTCTCCACGCACCTCCGTCGGCAGCTCACCACAAAGCAAAGTCTCCCCCAAAAAGATGACGAGATCTTTATCATTTGGCCGCGCCATTGAGACAGATTGACGAACCTTGGACTCGGCGTGAAAAAGTTGAGGCGCCAGATAACGATAGATGCCTCGCAAAACCACCCAGACCAAATAGGCCACAATAGCCACCAGCACGATCGCCAGCAGCCAATACACGACGAGCGACAATGCTGCTTCCTCCCCCGTTCGCCTTTGACTCAATTGTTGATAGACCAACCGCCCATGGGCAGCCATCAACTGGTTCGCAAAACGGAAGGCGAAGCCCAACCAAAGGATCGCATAAGTGCAGTAGCCGAGAAAGTAACGCTCCTCTTGCAGCTTCGCCTTCCAGTTGAAGAGCGTCACCAGCAGTTTGGTGTTCAGGAACTGATCGGCACAGCGCGGCAATTCATACTGCTTGCGCAGCAATGCGTGTAACAACGTGTGAGCTGGAGTCGTCCCGAAGGGAGATCCCAATATCATCGCGGTTAGCACACTGGCGAGTAACGCGGTATCTGAGCAGGTCAACCAGGCAAAGATCGCCAAAAGGAATGGCGCCGCCAAAGCCTGTGCCGCCACGCTGACTTCGCATATGCGCCCGCCCATGAAGGCGTCTCGCATATCCACTGAAAAAAACGGCACCAACCGATCCAATCGGAGACGCGGATGATACGCCACCCGACCAAACACATCCAAAGCCGCCGCCGCCCAAGCACTGCTTAAAGAAAGCCCTAGGGAGATAAAGAGAAGCACTTGGAACCAACCGCTCAACTCCTTGATCGGCTCCCAATTCCCTGCCCCGATCGCCCATCCTCCGAGCAACGTGATCACCACCGCCGCAGCTATCCCCCGCCAATGAGAACCAGCCGACGACTCGCGTCGCAAAATCGTGGTGACATCCTCAGCTCCCCGCTCAATCAGAAAACCACGGCTGATAGCTGAAAACACCAGATCATAGAAGCCACGGATATCAGGGTGCTGCTCCTGTTGCAGCAATTCGTGCAGGATCGCCTCCACTGTGCGTTGACCATCAAAAAGCCTCAGAATCCCTTGCTGTGCCGGGTCCAGCGCCAGGTATTCGATGCGGGCAAGCTGCTTGAGCAATCGGGTGCCGTCGGGCAAATCACGAGCTTCGATTTGCGACGACAAAGTGAATACTTTGCCGGTGATTTCTTGCATGGCGGATTAAAGAACATCCTGTTCATACCGTATGCATCGGTCGATGGCAAGCGTGCCACCGCATAGCGCATCCATTGTTTCCATTCTCAACGCGCTCGAGTAGAACATGCCCATGTCGTTTACGCCGTCTATCACCTGTCGC
>JAURFH010000033.1:18893-26872 GCA_030834415.1 Verrucomicrobiota bacterium
CTCATCGAACCAGTGAACCGTTACGAGAGTGATTACCTGCATTCCGTGGAACACGCCGCTCAACTGTGTGCGCAAGTGAACCATCCCGCCGTCGCCTTGACCGCCGACTTCTTCCATATGCAATTGGAGGAGTTGCACGATGACATCGCCTTGAAGAAGGCCGGTCAATGGACCAAGCATGTGCATGTGGCTGAGAACACCCGCGTGGAGCCCGGTCCCGGTTCGCTTGATTTCGCGCCCGGATTTCGTGCCTTGAAAGCGCTGAACTATCGCGGGTTGATTGAGGTGGAATGCCGCCACCTCTCGGGCCCCGGAGACGAGGTCCTCCCACGTTCCGTTGCTTATTTGCAACGGGTATGGCAAGAAGCCTGATATATGCCCATCCGATTGTTGGCGATTGCCCTCGTCTGTTTGCTGACTCTCTCGTCTGCGGCCGCCGAATCACGCCCGCGCTTGCTCGTCCTCACGGATATCGGCGGCGACCCAGACGACCAGCAGTCCATGATCCGGCTCATGCTTTATGCGAATGAGTTCGACATCGAGGGGCTCATCGCCAGCGCTTCCGGGACACCGGGTGAATTGAAAGAGAAGGTCACCAAACCGGAGCTGATCCGTAACACGATCGAAGCCTACGGTGAAGTCCGCCCCAAGCTGGTGCAACATGCCAAGGGTTACCCGACCAAGGAAGAGCTTCTAGCAGTAGTGAAATCCGGCAATCCCAACCGCGGCCTTGAAGCCATCGGTGAAGGTAAGGATACGGAAGGTTCCCGCTGGATCATCGCCATGGCTGACCAAAAGGATTCACGCCCCTTAAACATCTCTATCTGGGGCGGGCAGACCGATCTCGCGCAAGCGCTTTGGCGTGTCCGCCAAGACCGTGGTGAAGCGGGCTTGAAAACCTTCATCAGCAAGTTGCGCATCTATGACATCAACGATCAGGACAAGATCGTGGATTGGGTATGGGCTGAGTTCCCCGGCATGTGGTACATCCTCGCTAGTGCTCCGAAGGGAAAAGACAAGCGCACGGGAGCGTATCGCGGTGTCTATTTAGGCGGCGACGAATCACTTACTTCAGCAGATTGGATCAATGCTCACGTAAAAGAGAATCACGGCCCACTGGGTGCCTTGTATCCCATGAAGACCTACACCGCGCCGAATCCTCACAAGACGATGAAGGAAGGCGATACCCCATCATGGTTTTATTTTCTGCCCAATGGTCCGGGAGATGATTCTCACCCAGAGTTTGGCGGCTGGGGCGGTCGCTTTATGATTGAGAAGGAGTCCATCTATCGCGATGCGGCCGACTCTTTGGACGACATCACCGAACCGCGCATCGGCGTCTCACGGTGGCGGCCCGCGTTTCAAAATGACTTCGCCGCACGGATGGATTGGTGTGTGAATGATTTCGACAAAGCCAATCACGCCCCCAAGGTCGTTGTGAATAAAAGCAAAGGTTCACAGCCGCTGAAACTCACCGCCAAAGCAGGCAGCAGCCTCAAGCTGGATGCGGCTGGCACTGCCGATCCCGACGATGACATCATCCTCTACAAGTGGTGGATCTATGCCGAGCCATCCACCCAGACCGTTGCCAAGATCGAAAGCGCCAACAGGACTCAAGCGAAACTGGTCGTTCCCCCGACCAAGAATCCCGGCGATATCCATGTCATCCTCGAGGTGACCGACAATGGCGCACCAGCACTAACCACTTACCGCCGAGTGATCGTCTCGGTTACGCCCTGATTCAGCGTTCAAGCGAGGTCGAATTCAGCTTTGCCAAATTGCAGGGACAAGGGCAATATCCTGCCAATATTGGTTGCTGTAATACTTTTCAGGACTCGCCGCATGAAACGCTTTGTCATCCTCTCTTTGATTGCCGCCTTGCTGGCGGGCACGTGGACGGCTTTTGCCGCCACGAAGGCCGAGCCGGCACCTGCCTTGGCCCAGAAAGAAACCAAGTCTGGCGGCAGCAGCAGTCCGGGAATCGCAGCCGCCCAAGCTCTTTCCACCATCACGGGCGTGGCCATCTCTCCCTTGCTCGGCGTCAGTGCAGTCGGAGCCTGGACCTATTTTGAGACGCCCAAAGAAAAGCGCGGCCAGCTTTCCTGGCATGCCCAACCGTGGTTCTGGCTGTCCGCATTTGTGCTGGTAGGTTTGTGCTTTGCCAAGGACACGGTAGGCACTGCTTTGCCAACGGTTTTGAAGAAACCGCTGGATACAGCAGACGCCGTGGAAAACAAGATCAGCGGTCTGGTAGCCGTGGGCGCGTTTGTGCCGATGGTCGCCTCGGTGTTTCCTGATCTGGTATCCAATGAGCAAGCCTCCATCGCCGCTCCCTGGTTCATGGCCGTGATCAATCCGGCTGGCCTGCTGAACTTCATCCTCATCCCCATCGCGATGATCTCCTTTATCATCGTCTGGTTGGCGGCCCATTCCATCAATATCCTCATCTTGCTTAGCCCGTTCACGACTGTGGATGCCGCACTGAAATCATTTCGCCTGTTCCTGCTTTCGTTGGTCGCCGGCGGTTCAATGATGGATCCCAAGATCGGGGCAGCCATCTCGCTCATCATCATCTTTATCGCCTACTTCATCGCCGGCTGGTCGTTCCGCGTGACCACCTTGGGCAGTGTTTATATCTGGGATGTGCTCGCTCTTCGTCGTACGCGGACCATCCCGCAAAAGGATAGTGTCTGGGGTTTCCTCTCCGCCGAAATCAGCAAGGTCCCCATCCGCACTTACGGCAAACTGACGCGGGATGCGGCCGGACGCCTCGTTTTCGAATATCGTCCTTGGCTCGTCCTTCCAAAGCGCACCTTGGTCCTGCCAACCGGTGATTACGCCGTGGGCAAAGGCTTGATCAGTTCCTTCATCGTCAAAGAGGAAGGTGAAAATGAGCATGAAGTGCTGACCTTGCCGCCGCGCTATCGGACACACGAAGAGGCAGTCTCCCGCGTCTATGAACTGAAAGGCGTGCGAGACATCGGCATCATGAAGGGCTTCAAAGCCGTCATCACCGCCCTCTTCGGTGGCCATCCCGACACCGCCGCTGTTTAGTTCAACTTGTCCAGCGCCGGGAAAGGAAAATCCGCCGAGTTCACGTGCTGCTCGCGCATGATCTTTTCCAGCTTGGCCACGATCTCAGGATTTTCTGCCGAGACATCCTTGGTCTCAGCGGGATCAGTGGCCAAGTTGTAGAGCTGGATATGATATTCCGGCCCGCCTTTTTTGCGTAGCAGATCACGACGGATGCCTTTCCAATCTCCCATGCGCACGCTTTGCTGACCGGTGTAGGCCGCGATTTCGCGATAGAGGAAAGCGCGCTCGGGTTGCTTCTTACCAAGTATCGTCGGGGCAAAGGAGATTCCATCCAGCCCCTTCGGGGTCTTGTTCTTGCCGCCAACGAGCTCAAGCAAGGTCGGCATCCAGTCCTCAAAACCGGTCACGCGATCACTGGCTGAACCGGCCTTCACCTTGCCCTTCCAACGAACGATGCAAGGTTCGCGATAACCGCCTTCATAAAGAGTGCCCTTGCCATCACGCAACCCGCCGCTGGAATTGAAAAAAGCACAATCTGTGCCGGCCAGCCCTTGGTGTGTCCCGTTGAGCGGGCCGTTATCACTGGTGAAAACGAAAATGGTATTCTCATCCAAACCCTCGTCTTTGATGAGCTTCATCAGGAAGCCAATCTCCTTATCCATCCGCGTGATCATGGCGGCATAGGCGGCCTTGGGTTTGAAGTGCGGGATGTAGCCCTTGCCCCCCACATACGGCGGATCATCCCAGAGGCCGAGGTATTCCTTCAGCGAATCATCGGGCACCTGCAAAGACACATGCGGCACCGTGGTGGGCCAGTAGAGGAAGAAAGGACGCGACTTGTTACTGCGCACGAATTCACGCGCCTGTGCCGCGATCAAATCAGCCGAGTATTCAGTGCCTTGGAAACGCTTGTAGGTCTCTGCCTTGGTCGGGTCTTCCTCCGGTGTGAGTTGGTCGTGGGCGGAGAACGGCGGGTTCTTCAGATCGATGGTCTTGTCATTATCCCAGAGGTAAACTGGGTAAAAATTGTGCGCCACCCCCTGACAATTGTAGCCGAACCAACGGTTGAATCCCTGTTTCAACGGTTCACCCGTGCTACCCGGACCGCCCAAGCCCCACTTACCGAAACCGCCGGTCACATAACCCAAAGTTTGGAATAGCTCAGCCATGGTCACCGTGGCATCAGGGATCGGGTATTGGCCTTCGGAAGTAGGCTTGCCCATGCGCGGCAATTGCACCCCAGGCATCTGACGATTGTTCCGGATGAACGCATGGCCCGGATGCATGCCGGTCATCAGGACACACCGTGAAGGCGCACACACGGCATTGCCCGCGTAATGCTGGGTGAAGCGCATTCCCTCCGCTGCCATGCGGTCCAGATTGGGCGTCTTGATCTTGGTCTGGCCAAAGGCACCGATATCTCCATAGCCCAGATCATCCGCCAGGATGAAAACCACATTGGGTTGCTTGCTGGCGGCTTGGACATGGAACGTCGCGATCAACAGCAGGAAACACACTGCCCGGCGGAGAAGCGGGGTAATCATGACCGGAATCATAGTAAGCCAACCTTGACAACGCAACCTTCTCGCCACACCTCTCATGTTGACTTTCGCCACCCGGTCCGGCTGACTCAAGTTCATCAAATCCTTATCTATGCGCTGCTTCCTCGCGGTATTTCTGGTACTCACCATCCTGACCGGATGTATAACCGGACAGGTTCCCCAATCCACTCCGGCAACGGCTACCCAACCCGCACGAGCGGTGATTCCCAAGCTCTCGGGTAAACTGACCATTGATGGCAAATTGGATGAAGCCGTCTGGAAGCGGGCACTGGTGCTGACACCCTTCACCCCGAATCGCGGTGAGGGCAAAGACTCGGAGTCAACCAAGGTTTTGACCTGGTATGATGACACCGCTTTGCACCTCGGCTGGGTCTGCATGGACAAGGATATCCAAGCCACCTTCACGAATCGCGACAGCATGTTCTGGAATGAAGAAGTAGCGGAACTCTTTCTCGCTCCCGACAAACTCGACAAATACTACGAGCTGCAATGGAACCCGCTCGGAGCCGTCTTTGACGCCATTATCCACAACACCCTCGGACCAGATGGCATCTCCAAGAAGATCGATGGCGATTGGGCCTTCACCGCCAAGGGCATGCGAAGCGCGGTGAAAGTGGACGGCACCGTGGCCGATGCATCCGATGAAGATCGCTCTTGGACAGTGGAAGCAGTCATCCCATTTTCCGATCTAGGCGTCACCACCCCCAAACCGGGAACCATCTGGCGCGGCAACTTCTACCGCTTCTCCCGCGGCAAGAATAAGCCTGAGCTGCAACTGAGCTGGTCCCCCACCCACCTGCCCAGCTTTCACCAACCAAACCGGTTCGGGTATCTGGAATTCGGCAAATGAAGCACTTTTTCAAATAGTCCGACCATATGCCGGGAACTATATTGCCAAGAATTACCGGGGGCGTTACACAATCAATTGATCAATGTAATGGCAAGATCCAACCGTTTAGACCTGAATATTGTCTAATAACAACTGGCAACTATGTTCCGAGACATCGGGCACAAGAAATTAAGTTCCATACGATTTTTTTGTAACTAAAGGGCCAGAATACTTAAGTAGCGAGGTGAAGACTTATGAACCTTAAAGCCATATTAGCCGTATCCATTCTGGCCAACGTCCTGTTAGGAGCACTGGCATTGCGTTCGCCATCGCCAGCACCTGTAGTTGAAAAGGCGGAGCCAGCTCCCGCCCAGCCCGCCCCCAAAACCAAAGTGATACAACAAACGGTCACCAATACGGTGACGAAACGGATCACTTGGGAGATGGTGGAATCGGGCGATTACAAGGAATACATCGCCAACCTGCGGTCCATCGGCTGCCCGGAGGAGACCATCCGCGACATCATCATCGCCGATGTGAACAAGCTTTACGAAAAGAAGAAGAAAGAAGCGCGCGGAACCCCCAAGAAATTCGAGTATTGGAAAGGCGGGAACCCTTTTGCCGGAGTAATGGATACAGAATTGATGCAAAAGCTCCGGGTCTTGGATGAAGAAAAGAACGCCGTGTTACGAGCCTTGGGCATCACGCCCGATGCCAAAACAGAAATGGCCCAGGCGATGGTGATGAACCCACTGGAGACAGCACTTGATTTTCTTTCGGATGAAAAGAAGTCACGGGTGGTCAAGTTGATGACGGATATGCAGTCAAAGATGATGGAGGCCAGCAAAGATGGCACCGATCCGGAAGCCATGGGCAAGGCCATGAAAGACATGGAGACTGCGCTCAAAGGAGTGCTGTCTCCCCAAGAGTATCTGGATTATCAACTACGGTTCTCCATGACGGCCAATATGATGCGGAGCCAGTTGACTGGCTTTGATCCAAACGAAGGAGAATTCATGAAGGTGTTCACATTGCGGGAGGCGTTTGACAGTGAATACTCGCCCATGAGCCGGGGAAATGAAAATGAGGAACAACGCAAAGCGCGCGAGGCAGCGGAGAAGAAGCTGAAAGAAGATATCAAGACCTCACTCGGAACGCAGCGTTACGCCGAATACGAGCGGGCGCAGGACTGGAGCTTCCAGCAAATGTACCGTGCGGCCAAAAAAGCTGACCTGGACACGGCCGAAGCGGTTAAAGTGTATGACATGAAGAAAGCCGCCGAAACAGCGACCACTGAGATACGCAATAATAAAGACTTAACGCAGGAACAAAGGACTCAGGCGCTGCAAGGTATCCAACAACAGACCGAAGCTTCGGTAAAAGCAGTCTTAGGCGAAAAAGGCTGGGATCAATACAACCGGGGCAATAACACCTACTGGATAAAGAATATCCATCGGTGAAATCACTTTGGCGACCATCACAGACTAACTCATTAAGGCTTCGATCGCTTCTACTTCCACAGGGATGTCGGCCATGAGGTCCACCGGGCCATCTTCAGTGACGAGGATATCATTCTCCAAGCGGATGCCGATGCCCTCGGCGGGGATATAGATGCCCGGCTCTACGGTCATCACCCATCCGGCGGCCATCGGCTCGGTGGTGAAGCCCACGTCGTGCACGTCTAATCCCATAGGATGCCCCAGACCGTGCATGAAATACTTGCGACAGGCCGGATTGTCGGGGTCTTGCTTCTTGATGTCCGAGGCTTTCAGGAGATCCAGTTTCAGGAGTTCCTCATTCATCATGTCCCATGATTCGCGTTGCCAATCGCGGGCAAGTTTACCAGCCACAGCACCTTTGATGCTGGCGCGCATCACGCGTAGGACAGCGTTGTAAATCTGTTTCTGGCGGCGAGTGAATTTGCCACTCACGGGAATGGTGCGGGTGAGATCGGAATTGTAGTTCGCATAGGCCGCCGCGACATCGAGCAATAGCAGGTCGCCCTTCTTGCAGACCTGATCGTTCTGGTGGTAGTGCAGTACGCAAGCATTGGCACCCGAAGCGATGATAGGGCCGTAGGCAAAGGTGGCGCGGTTCCGGGTGAATTCATGGATGAATTCCGCCTCGACCTCATATTCGGTCACACCTGGCTTCACAAAGTCCAAAACCCGTCGAAAACCCTTATCCGTGATGGAGCAGGCTTTCTGGATGAGGTCCACCTCCTGCTTGGATTTCACGACGCGGAGCTGATGCATCACACGGGCAAGCCGCCGATAATCGTGTAGCGGATAGCGCGCCTGCACATCACGGATGAACCGTGCATCACGGGTTTGCACCTCCACAGCAGCGCGTTTGTGCTCGTTGGTATTCAGATACACATGCTCAACCTCGCACATCAGCATGTGGAGCACGGAGTTCAGTTCCGAGAGCCACTTCACCGTCTTGATGCCAGAAATTTTCTGCGCGTCCTCCTTGGAATGCTTGTAACCTTCCCAAACCTTCAGATGCTCGTTCGGTTCACGCAAGAACAGCACTTCACGCAATTTGGGATC
>JAURFH010000338.1 GCA_030834415.1 Verrucomicrobiota bacterium
TGCCCTTCCGGCGTCACGCCATCCGTCTCCACTTTCAAGCCCAGGCGATACCGCTTGTCCTTTAACTTCTCACCCTCGCCCAAGGAGCGATAGCGGTCGCGCTGCCCGCCGATGGGATCAAACACCTCCATCGCAAAACCCGGCGGATCGATCCGCACATGACAGCGCGCGCAGGACTCATCCGCGCGATGCTTGTCCAGTTGCGCCCGGATGGTCGTCGCCCCACGGATGTCCGGCTCCACCGCTGGCACGCCCGGAGGTGGCGGTGGCGAGGGTTGCCCCATGATCTTGTTCAAGACCCACACCCCGCGCAGCACCGGCGAGGTCGTCGTGCCGTTCGCCGTGACTTTCAGCACCGCCGCTTGCGCCAACACCCCGCCGCGGATGCTGTCCTTCGGCAACGGCACCACGCGGAACTCCTCGTGCCCCTTCACCCCCGCGATGCCGTAATGATTCGCCATGCGTTCGTTCAAGACCGTGAAATCTGAGTCGATGAAATTCACCACGCTCAAGTCCTTCGTCAGGATGTGCCGGAAAAAGCCGCGCGATTCCCCTAACATCCCATCCTGCAGTAGCTCGTCGAACTCCGGATAGATCTTCTTGTCCGGCGTCGTGAATTCGATATCACGCAGGTTCAGCCATTGCCCCGTGAAGTTCTCCACGAATCGTTCCCGACGTGGATCGTTCAGCATGCGCTCCACTTGCGCGTAGCGGACCTGCGCATCTTTGAGCTGCCCCTTCGCCGCGAGCTGCATCAGTTCCGCATCCGGCAGCGTAGACCACAGGAAGTAAGAGAGCCGCGACGCGATCGTGTAGTCATCCACCACGGGTTCGCGATTCACCAAGAGGAAATAAGGCGAGCAAAGAATCGCCGTCACCCCCGCGCGCACCGCCTGCTCGAATGTCCGCCCTTCCGTCAATTTGTCCTGCGTCAGCTTCACAAAAGAATCCACCACCTTCTTGTCCACCGGGCGACGAAACGCGCGCGGCGCGAAATCACGGATGATCCGTTCCGCATCCACCGCGGGCTGGCTGGACTCCACCGTGTGGCTCTTCACATTCTTGCGATGCCGCAACCTCACCGTGCCCGCCTCCGCCATAGTGATGGTCGGGCTCTCGCCGAACAACCGCTTCTGCGCCACCGAAGGGAACTCCTGATCGAGCGGCCCATACGTCTCCGCCCAGATCAATCCGATACCCGGCCGTGCTTCATGCTTGTCGCGATACGTCACGTGCTCCGGGAAAACACGCGGCACGATATGCATCGCCTCACCCTCCATCATGTGCGCCGTGAATTCGATGATGCGCGGATTGGAAGGCGTGCCCGTGACATCAAAGGTCCCCATCGGCCGCAGCTTCGCCGGACCGAACAACGGCCCCACAAAGACGGAAACCGCCAGTGTCCGCTCACCCGGCTCATGCGGCCACGCCGCGATGCGACAACGGTAAACCCCTTCCTCGATCGGATGCGCCGCATCCAACCGCGCCGGCGGCCAGCCCGGTGTGAACTTCACAAAGGAACCCTCCACCTCGATCACCCCGCCCTTCTTCTTGTCCACTGAGTCGATGTTATCCTTCATCTGCATCAGCACCGCGCGCCGTGCCTCCGGCTCCAGCGGCTTGACGCGGCGGATCACCGCATCAAACGCCACATCCGCCGCCTCCAGATAACGCTCCATCAAGATCGGCGAGATGCTCAAGCCATCCGCCACATTATCAAAGCCCTGCACACTTCCATCCTCCGGCAAGAGATCCGCGAGCGGCGCATCGATCCCCAGGAGGTCATGGAGCGTGTTCTCATACTCCACGCGGTTCAGCCGACGCAGCGCCAGCGGACGCATCCCCGGCGCCTTCGCCAAGGCATCCCCGATGAAGTGCAATGTCTGCGTCACCTCCGCCGCCTTGGGCCGTGCCTCTTTCTTCGGCGGCATGTCCCCGGAATCGATCGCGTTCACCACCTTCAACCACGTCTCTGCCGTCTGCTTGTCCGTGGCTGGTGCTGCCAGTGTATCCAGCCGCAGATCCCCCTTCTGCTTCTCCGGTCCGTGACATTTGAAGCAATGACTCTCGAAGAAGGGCCGCAACTTCGGGTCCAAACTCCCCGCCGCCTGAACGCTAGACGGAGCGATGCTGAGCAGCATCCCGGCCAAAAGAAACCAAACTAGATGTCGGGTAAACATGAGCGTGCGCTGAGTAATCCCCGCAACTTTGCAGACCCACCCAAGAATGTCATCCAGATTCCTCCGCCAAAAGCCTCCTCTGAAGTCCACCCACAGCCCCTGAACGACAGCAACTGCGAAGAGCACGTAAAAGCTCCACCACTCTCGCCCCTCGGAGGGGAGAGGGCCGGGGTGAGGGGTGCCCGCCTTCTCAAGAACCCCATCCACCCGGCAGCAATCGCCCGCCAAATTCCCAAGCGGCCCCTCCCTCTCTGAACATTGAAAGTTCAATGTTGGACGTTGGACGTTTCCCCTCCCCATTCCCACCCTCCTTCCTTTTTCTTCATTCTCCATTTTTCATTCTTAATTCTACCCAATGGGGTAGGACAACCGCTGTCCATGGTCCCCCTTTGCTGAAAATAATTTACAATGACTTAAATCATTGATGGAAAACCTGTTACACAGAAAACCACTCCAAAAACTGAAAATCCTCCAAAAAATATTCCGCGATTCCCGCAACTTTCCAACTCGAAACAAAAAACCCGAAACGAGAAACCAATTCCCCCCACCCGAAACCAGAAACAACAAACCCGAAACGAGAAAGAAGAAGAAGTGGAGCCAACTGCCAGGATTGAACTGGCGACCGGCTGTTTACAAAACAGCTGCTCTACCGCTGAGC
>JAURFH010000339.1 GCA_030834415.1 Verrucomicrobiota bacterium
GCTCTTTGCCGCCAAAATCGGGGACAAGGCCGCCCCGCTCACCATCAAAGATTGGGTAAAGGGCTCCGCGGTGAACGTTCATGACGGCAAAAACATCTACGTAGTGGAATTTTGGGCCACCTGGTGCGGCCCTTGCCGTACGAGCATCCCCCACCTCACCGATCTTCAGAAGAAATTCAAAGACAAGCATGTCGTTTTCATCGGCATCAGTGATGAGGATAAAAGCGATGTCGCGCCTTTCGTCAAAGAGATGGCTGCCAAGATGGATTACATCGTCGCGTGTGATCGGGACAATCAGACCAGCATCGGCTACATGAAGGCTTACGATCAGTCTGGCATCCCCACCGCTTTCATCGTGGGCAAGGATGGCAAAGTTCTCTGGTTCGGCCACCCCATGGATAACCTTGAGGAAACCCTCACAGAGATCGTCGCCGGTAAATTTGACCTCAATGCCGCGATCAAGCGTGATGAAGGCCGCGCCTTGGTGGGTGAATTCCAGCAGCTTAACGCCCAAGGTGACCCCAAAGCCAAAGCCATCGGCACCAAGCTGCTGACCTTGTTTGCCGATGACCCGAAAGCCCTCACCGCCTTGGCCTTTGAAGCCGTGGCTGATCCGAAAGCTCCTCAGCGCGATTTCGCCTTTGCTGAATCGGCCTTGGACACCGCCGAAAAAGCCCCCGGCAGCGAGCTTCATTTTGTCAAAGCCGTCCGTGCCGTGGTTCGCTTTGAGTCCGGTAAGACCGATGAAGGCATGAAACTCATCGACGAAGCCATCGCGGCCGCGGAACACGCCCCTGATAAAGCCCAATACAACAGCTTCAAGCGCGTCATGAAAGCCCGCATCGAAGAAGTTCAGAAGCAATAGCCCTGCATTTTCACTGACCAGCGCCGTCGCGTGCTTGTTTGGAGCGCTAAGCCTCGTTACTTTTACCAGATCTACACCATGGATCGAGGCCCTCGCCCAGCCTCGGTGCATACACCTTCCTTCACTTTCCTGTCCTCGCCCCATTGAACTCTCCCGGACCTCTGCTACCCTTTGCCCAACATGGCATACGAATCGTTTCGTGATTGGGTCAATGCGTTGGACCAGGCGGGTGAACTCATCCGCATCAAGCAACCCGTCGCCACCGAACTGGAGATCACCGAGATCGCCGACCGCGAGATGAAGAAACCCGGCGGCGGCAAGGCCCTCCTCTTCGAGCAGCCCACCGTAAACGGCGTCGCCAGCCCCTTCCCCGTCGCCATCAACACGCTCGGCTCGCACAAGCGCATGGCCATGAGCATGAACGCTGGCAGCGTGGATGATGTCGCCAGTGAACTCGGCGCTCTCATGAAGGCCAAGCCGCCCACCTCCATGCGCGAGGCCATGAAACTCCTCTCCCTCGCCATCGACCTCCGCCACGCCAAGCCCAAAACCGTCAGCACCGGCCCCTGCAAAGAAGTCATCCACAAATTCGACGCCCCCATCACTCGCACCACCGACTGGCCCGCCGCCCCCGACGTCAATAATCCCCAAAACCAAGAGCCTAGCCCCCAGACCCTGCTCAACATCCCTATTCTGAAATGCTGGCCCCTGGATGGTGGCCGCTTTCTTACTCTGCCCTGCGTCGTCACGCGCGATCCCGATACCGGTGAGCGCAATCTCGGCATGTATCGCATCCAGATCTACGACGACAAAACCACCGGCATGCACTGGCAGCTTCAGAAAGTCGCCGCGCGCCATGGCCGCCGTTACTACGAGACCGGCACCCGCATGCCCGTCAGCATCTTCCTCGGTGGCGACCCTATGTTTCCCTTCGCCGCCACCGCGCCGCTGCCCGATGGCCTCGATGAATTTCTACTCGCCGGTTACCTCCGCAAAAAATCCGTCGAACTGGTCAAGTGCGAGACCAACGACCTCGAAGTTCCCGCGAACTCCGACTTCGTCATCGAGGGCTACATCGATCCCCAAGAGCCGCTCCGCATGGAAGGCCCCTTTGGCGATCACACCGGTTACTACACGCTGCCCGAGCCCTACCCCGTCTTTCACATCACCGCCATCACGCACCGGAAAGACGCCGTCTATCCCGCCACCATCGTCGGCATCCCGCCCATGGAAGACTTCTACATGGGCGGCGCCTCCGTGAAATTGTTCCTGCCCATCTTCAAGATGAACTTCCCAGAGATTGTGGACATCGCGCTCCCAGCCGAAGGCACCTTCCACAACCTCGTCGTCGTCAGCATCAAAAAGACCTACCCCCTCCAGGCCTTCAAAATCATGCACGGCCTCTGGGGCATGGGTCAGATGATGTTCACCAAATACATCATCGTCGTGGACGCCGACGTCAACGTCCACAACACCAGCGAAGTCCTCTTCCACCTCTGCGCCAACACCGATCCCCAGCGAGACAGCATCTTCACCAAGGGTCCCTCCGACGTCCTCGACCACGCCACCAGCGAGATCGCCATGGGCACCAAGCAAGGTTTTGATGCAACGAAGAAAATCCCCGGCGAAGGCTTCAAACGCCCCTGGCCCCCGCTCTTGAAAATGGACCAATCGATCAAATCCAAAATCGACTCCCTCCTCGGCGGCAGCCGCTGACCGCCCCTTAGTCACGGTAGGGCAAAGCTGCCGCTTTGCCCAAACATCGGCCCCTACCGCCGGGTTAACGAACACGCCGGCCCTTGAAAACGCCCTACGCCCCGCCCTCGCCAACCTCTCAACCCTCAACCCATCACCACTCAACCACTTCCTCCCCGCCCCAAATCGACACACCAATCCCTCATCGTTCTGTTCCAAATGGGATTTCTCCGGACGACTGTCCGTTGCGACCGAAACTGACTTTGCTGCCTCCA
>JAURFH010000340.1 GCA_030834415.1 Verrucomicrobiota bacterium
GGCGGTGAGGCAGTCGGAGGCTTGGGCTTTGCGGGTGGCCCAGCCGCTTTTCGTCTGGCATGCCTTGGTGCGGCCTTTCCGGCAGGTTGCCCAGCGCCTTAACGAGGTCATTCTCAAGGTGATCATTCCCAAGTCCATCAAGCCGGCCAACACGATTACTGATGCCGATTATCGCGAGCTGCTGGAGATGGCATATCAGCATGGAGTGCTCGCCAAATCGGAGCGGGATATCATCTTGGAGATCGTACGGTTGGATCAACGGATGGTGAAGGAGGTCATGCGGCCACGGGCCAAGATGGATGGGGTCACCGATACCATGACCATTGATGAAATGTGCGCGGCGGCGCGGCGGTTGAAGCACCGGCGTTTGCCGATGTATGATGAGGAGAATGATACTATTATCGGCGTGCTTAACACGCGTGAGTTGTTGCTCAACCCAGACGCGGATCTGGAAGAGGCGATGGAGTTTCCCTCGTTTGTGCCGGAGAGCATGAATCTCCTGCAGTTACTTATCAGCCTGCAGCGCCAGCAGCGTGGACTGGCGCTGGTGCTGGATGAATATGGCGAGTTGGCGGGCATAGTCACGTTGGAGATCATCTTGGAAGAACTGGTGGGTGATATCCGTAGTGAGGGTGAGGTACAGGAGTTTAAACTGGAGAAGCTGGATGAGACGTGTTGGCGGGTGAATGGTACCCTGAAGATTGACGAGTTCGGCGATGAGTATCCCGAACTGGGCGAGGTGCCCGAAGTGGAGACCATGGGGGGATTGTTAATGGCTCAATTGGGGGTTGTACCCAACGCAGGAGAATCGGTGGTTTTCCGAGGACTCAAGCTTACAGCCAAAACTGTAGATGAGCGCCGGGTGCGTGAGGTTTTGGTGGAGGTGGTGAAGCGGAAAGGCGGTGCCAAGTGAGCATGATGTATCTCTTGCTTTTGATCGGTTGCTTGGCGACTTCCTTCCTCATGTCTGGTATGGAGGCGGGCGTGCAGGCGATCAGCCGGCTGAGGGTCCGTCAATGGGTACGGCAGGGCAACCGCAAGGCCAGAGTGTTGAACAATTTTCTGGAGCGGCCGGAGAACTTCCTTTGGACCATTCTTGTGGGCAATACCATCGCGAATTTCGTGGTGGTCTGCGTATTCATGATCTGGCTTTATGGCAAGTTCGCTGGTTCTCCCTGGCTCATCGCCTCCTTGTTGGCGGTGTTGCTGTTCTCGTTTTATTCGTTTTGCGACCTTCTGCCGAAAATCTTGTTCCGGCAGTTTCCTAACCGCCTGTCCTTGTATATGGCTGGACCGTTTCGCCTGATACATCTGGCGCTTTCACCTTTGGTCTGGGTCATCGAGGGGCTGGCAAACTGGGTAGGACAACTGGCGGGGGGGCGGGTGTTCACCGGGCAGATGTTTGCCAATCGGGATGAGTTCCGTCTGGTCATGCAGGAATCTGCGCAAGGTCTGACCCCCGAGGAGCGCACCATGATCCAGAGCGTGTTGGAGCTGCAAAGTTTGACCGTGCGTCAGATCATGACCCCCTTGGAGATGGCAGTTACCACCTGCAAAGACACGCCCATGAGTGAAGTGCTGAAACTTTGTCGCGAGAAGCATATGACCCGGTTGCCAGTGCTGGAGTCCATCGGCAAACAGCGCAAGCTCGTTGGTGTATTGAGTCTCAAGTTTGCTTTGTACCAAGAAGGTTTCGATGAACGTAAAACCGTGGCGGATTACCTGCAATCACCCGTGGTTTTGGAACCTGAAGCACGATTGGAAGTGGCTTTGCAAAGGCTGCAGCGCAGCGGTCAACGGCTGGCCGTGGTGATGAGCCGGGATCAGCGTCCGATCGGTCTGGTGACAGTCCAGGATATCATGCGGGTCATGTTTGGAGCGGTGAATCTCTGATATGGAAAGCGATTACATTTTCAAGTTGATCGGAGGCGGCTTTTTAGTCGTCTTCCTGGTCTTTTTGAACGGGTTCTTTGTGGCGGCGGAGTTCGCCATCGTGAAGATCCGCGATACGCAATTGATCGCGCTGGAGGAGAAGGGCAACCGGCGGGCCATCGTGGCGCGGCGGGTGGTCAAAAATCTCGACGCATCGTTGAGTGCCACGCAGTTGGGTATCACTTTGGCGAGTCTTGGGTTGGGCTGGTTTGCTGAGCCGATTTTCGCATCCTTGCTGGAACCAGTGCTTGATTGGATGAAAGTGGAGTCACCGGAGGTCAAGCATTCCATCTCATTTGCCTGTGGTTTTTCAGTCATCACGTTCTTGCATATTGTGATGGGAGAGCTGGCGCCCAAATCCATGGCCATCCAAAAGCCTCTGCCAACCACCCTTTGGATCGCCGCGCCGCTGGAATTGTTCTATAAGCTCTCCTTTCCTTTAATCTGGATGCTGAACAACACCTCACTCTGGTTGTTGCGGCAGGTGGGCATCCATCCCGCCAGTGAGGCCGAACTCGTTCATTCGGAAGAGGAATTACGGATGTTGTTCACTTCTTCGCATGAGCATGAGGGGGGGAGCGAGTTGCAGCGCAAGATCGTGTTCAATGCGATGGACCTGAAGCGGCGGATCGTCCGGGATGTCATGCGGCCACGGCAGGAGATTGTCGCGCTGGATACCGAGGCAGCCATTGCCGATTGTTTGGATGTGGCAGAGAAGACGCGCTATTCGCGCTTTCCCCTGTGTGAAGAGGGAGATGTGGATAAAATTCTCGGGGTGGTCCATTTCAAGGATCTGTACGCTTCCCGCTCTCGGGCAAAGACAGGCAGAGATCTCAAATCAATGGCTCGAAAACTGATTTATGTGCCTGAGACAGCACGCTTGGAAAAGCTTTTGACCTTGT
>JAURFH010000341.1 GCA_030834415.1 Verrucomicrobiota bacterium
TTGCTGGTTAAGGGAAACCGCGCACTGAACTCCGCCAGTGAAGCCACGCTGCGCGGGGCTTCTACGGCGGCGAATTTTTCCTGATAGAACGCGTTCCCGGCGTGGATGATCTCCAGCAACCGGTTCAGCGCGACAAGCTGTTCCCGCGCGATGACATCACGGTTGGGAAAGCCGTTGGTCATCACGGCAGGCTTAGTTGTTCGGTGTCGTCGGGGCGGATGGCGCCGCCGGTTGCGTGATGGCCGGCTTGGCCGGCGCCGGCGGACCCGGCTTGTAGAAAGTCACGAGCGTGCCACCCAAAGCGGCGAGGACGATACCCAGATAGAACTGCCACTTGATGGAGCCCCAACCACCGGCAGGTGGATGTTGGAGAATGGCGATCACGGCGTTCACGATCGGAGCACCGGCAAAGATGATGGACATCACCACCGTCGGCTTGCCACCCGTGCCGAAAGCCAGCAGCACGCCAAACGCGCCGACCGCACCGGCGATACCGGCGATCAGCGACCACCACATGCCCTTGCTCGAGTAGCCGGAGAAGGCGCCACCCTTGGCCATCAAGAGAGCCAACGGTGCCAGCACGGCCACCAGGAAGTAGGCGATACCCACGAACAGGAAGGCCTTGTAACGGTTCATCGTGGCGTCACCGCCGGGATTGATGCTCAACTGGCCGGTATGGAGCAGGATTCCATAAACACCCCAGCAAAAGACCGTTAATAAAGAGAAGTAAAGCCATGCCTGGCTTGAGCTTGCAGAACTTTGTGTCGCCATAATGGGCGGAATCTAGCCTCAGGTGCCCTTTACAGCAAATGGATTGTGGGCTTACATTGCCTTAACTTAATCACGCTGAATCCGGGTGGCCGGTCCGGCGTCAAATGACTATCGTGAAGCTATATCTGACAGTTTTGTTGGCTGGGGCACTGGTCTTGGTGGGTTGCAAGACCAGCACCGTGGAGACCCGTCGTACCGAACGCTCGACCGCTTACAATGCCCTTCCCGCGGACCAGCGCGCCTTGGTGGATCAGGGCCAGATCAAGGTGGGGATGAGCGAAGACGCCGTTTACATCGCCTGGGGCAAGGCCGCCCAAGTCGTCAGCAGTGAAGACCAAAAAGGCCGGACCACCACGTGGCTGTATCATGGCACTTGGTTGGAGGAGAACCGCTACTGGTCCTACCGTGAGGTTTCCCGCGATGGCCGGGTGTATCTGGAACGCTATTTGGATCGCGACTACAATTCCCGCGATTACATCAGCGCCGAGATCGTTTTTAAGAATGGGACTGTTGCCAGCTGGCGCACCCTGCCGCGTCCAGTGGGTAGATGATAAGCGTGCTCAGCCTTGTGGGTAAAATTTCTGGTTTAGCACGCCATTCAGTTCATGAACTGCCAGTGTGAGCTGGCCAAAAAGATCGTAGAGTTCCTCTTCGCTTTTCTGCTCCAGCCAGGCATCGATATCGCCGGTTTCAAATCGTATGCCGATTTTACGGAAGCGCACACTCACGGAAGATTTCTCGTTCGTATCCCCGATTTCCCGCATCAGCTTCAGCACCTTGTCTGCCTTGCGGCGGGTGGAGCGGATGATTTTTAAGGCAGGGTCAACGTCTGTCTCCCCGGCGATCACGTCCAATAATAATAAGCATTCAAACTGACGACAACGCGTCGGCCGGTCGGCATAGATGCGGCACCGGCAATCCTCTCCCAGAGCAGTGCAAGGCTGGCTGAACTTCCCTACTTTCCCTCGCACCGGCATGCCCAGAGCCTTGAGTTTCCCCGCGTCATCTCCGGGCTGCAATTCCACATCACGGAACAACACGCCATTGCAGCACATGCCGCATTGGAGACAGAGTTGGTCGATGGCTTTAGTTAAGCTGGCTTCAGACACGCCAAGAAACTGCCCAAGGCATTCACCTTAAATCAAGCATCGATGCCTTTGCCATACAGTCTGCGACAAAGCTCTTTGATGAAGCTTGGTCCATACACAGGCATGTTTCCTTGCTTGCCGATGAGATCAGGCTGTTCTGCTTCCAGTTTTCGCCAGCCCTCGCGTGCGCGTTCGGCTTCCGGCCCCACACCTGAGCTCACCAGATTGTCTACGGCTGGCCAGCATCCTTGGCGGGCTGCGGCTACCAACCATCGGGTCGCTTGCTCAATTTCTCGCTGTTGATATTGCTGCTCCTCCTCCACAGAAGCACAGGTCAATTTCATCAAGTGTATGGTTGCCAGTGCATATTGGGAATGCAGGTGACCTGCTTCAGCAGCAGGCCGAAGTCTTGTGACTAGAGCCTGAAAAACGTCTGCAGCCGGGGCGTGATACTCCATGGGAGATCGGCTGCAAGTTTCCACGTAGTCACGGATGGCAACCTGAAAGTCCGCTATCGCTTGAGTTGCTTCATCCATTGCTCAGTTAATTACTACTCGACCACTTTCTCCCCGGCCTTGAGTTCCTTCAGGCGGATATTTTTCCAACGCACCTGATACGGGCCTTCACCCTTCTTGATGCCGTGCACTTGGAAACCGATGAAGCCGGTCTTGTCTGTGCTGTCATGAAAATCGGCACACGGTACGCCGTTCACCCATGAGCGGATGTGATCGCCCTGGGCCACGATGCGATACTTGTTCCACTCGCCGTTTTTGAATGCTTTTTGCGCGGCGGGTTTGTTGGCGAAATCATCCAGCCACTTGGTCCAGCGGCCTTCATCCCAGAAATTTCCCGAGACACCTTTATCTTGCGTGGTGATCTCGCACTGATAGCCGAACACCTCACCCTGCTTACGGATGCGCTTGGGGCTGGAGGGCTGTGGGGTGTCCTTTTCATAGACTTGGCTGCGGATCT
>JAURFH010000342.1 GCA_030834415.1 Verrucomicrobiota bacterium
ATTTGAATGGTTCGAGCATCGGGCCATAGGAATGAGAGAAGGTCAGGCACAGCGGTCCGGCAGTTCTTTGGAACCAACCACGGCACGAGCTTCCCCATGTCCTGACCAACAGCACGGGAGATGCTTCCTTGGGGCTTCGCCGGGATCTTGAGCTTGCGGGCTACTGCATGGGCATCCACGTATGCTTGCCAGCAAGGGACTTCAGGAGTGACCGGCAGCGCCACGGTAATTGCCGGATGGTTGAAGTTCTTACCTTTGCGAGCGCAGAAGAAAATCACGAGGTAAGACATCGCCCCGAACCGGGCCCGCTTGAGCATGTGTTCCACCTGCTTCGGCTTAATCTTGTCCTTCCTCATTTCAAAAGACGGTCCCTCGCAAACCTTGGCTTCGATGTTGAACTGTCGGCCCGTGTTCATCACTCCCTCAAAGTCCGGTAGGGATGGGACCATGATCGTTTTCGTGCGCTTGCCGGTCGGATCAGAATCGTCCTTTAATACGACTGCGGTCGTGCCGTATCGACTCATGGTGAGAACGCCGGAACGCTCCAGGCGCGATGCGGCATCCATCAGGCATGCTTCAAATGCCTTACCTTTGAGTTTTTCAGGGACGGGTATCATGGGAGGAAAATGCGCCGTGGTAATCCGCCACGGCTCGGGGTTTAGGGTCTGTCGAGGGTGATCGATCCGCCTCGAATGGCAGACAGATTGACGGTCATCTTGGTGCCGTGGATGGCCTTGATTAACTCAATCAACTTTTCTTGATTCGGGGCGAAGATGACACCCAGCGTCTTGGTTGCTCCGTCCGTTTTTTCGGCGGAGATGATGATGCCTACACCCTTCAATGGCTTCGGCGGCTCGGGTGCCGGCGCGGGATCTGGAGAGTTCGAAACCATGGGTTCAGCTTCCGAATCCGAGTTGTTCTTGGCCTTTGTCCGCCGTGGCTTGAAGCGCGGCCTTGCTATCGAGGCTGATGCTGTTCAGTTGCATGGTTGCTGTGTGTTTGGAGTGGTTTCTCAGACAAGAGTTATCGGGATGATGGAACGGGCGAAGTTACGCGAGCGGTGTTTTTCCCTCCGGTCGTGCTTTGCCTCGTGGTGGGAACACAACATTGCGCTGTGGCGTTTGTGACGGGCTTCCAGTTCGGATAACTGGCTTTCGATGGCGGGTGGTAGTGATTGCGGATTCATTGGTTGGTTTTGTGTTAGTGTAGATAAATGGCATGGAATTTATTGCTTGGCCCTTTCGAATGCTTCCTTGTAGAGCACGTTCAGCTTGGCTCCTTGGCGCTTCATATCCGCGCAAAGTTCGTGAAGCCCGGCCTCCAGTTGGTCCGTGAAGCTGTCTCGATAAGTGCGTATCCGGAATGGAGGCAGGTTCGGGTGGTAGCTCCAGAAGTCCCACCAGGGCGCGTTGCAAACGATCATCGAATGGTGAATCTGGCAGACGTATTCGGCCGGCAAGACGTTCTCGCGGATCCGGCGAATCTGGGTGGATCCCTTCACGGCCTTGCCCTCGATGCCGGATTCCATCCCGACAAGCATGCCGTCAGGGCTGCAACCGATGGGCAGAGTGTCATGCTCGATGAAACCGACATGATAGACCTCGTGGCCGGTCGCGCTCTCGTATGCGGATATGGATTCAGGTTCCAGCAGTGTGCCCCGCTTCATCCAGTAATCCTCGTATGACGGGGCGGTATCTTCCCCGTCGGCCATCTCCCCCAGCAGCTTGTCGATCAAGTTCTGGCGGGCGTCCTTGGCCTTCTGTGTCGATGCGTTGGCAACGAACATGCCGACTTGGGAAGCCGTAATCTTGCCGCGACGGATGGCAAACCATTCGGGCGAGCGTTGGGGAAACTCATGAATGATCATGACAGTTCCAACTCCTTTCCGCTCCCTGAGAGTTCCAGCGAGGCAATCACGTTGCCCTTCTTGCCTTCCGTCAGTTCAAGCACAATTGGCTCGCCTCCTTCAAGGCTGTCCACGGTCGCCCCGATGGTTGCACTGAAGGTTGCGGCCTCCTCGACGCCGTCGCCGTCAGCACGGGTGAATTTCACGCGCCAGCACTTCCATGCCTTGTCGGCACCATCGGGCGAGCGTTGCACTGTGCACCCCTCGAAAAAGGCAAGGATGCGTTTGTCGCCATCCTCTTGCGGTTCCGGCTCGGCTTGTGGCTCCTCGACCACCGAAGCGGCGGGCTTGGTTCTCGATGCGGGCTTCTTCTTCTGATCGGCTGCGGGTTCTGTTTCGGCCTCAGTAAATGAGCCAAACGGGTTGGCGGTTTCACCGACCACGCGGCCGGAAGTTTCGCGCATGCTGATGTCTTGCGCTTCGTCCTCGTCATGGATGCCACCGATTCCGAACGCTACCCGGATCGTCTGGATGATGACCTTGTTACGGAGCATCCGGCGAGGCATCTGGTTCCATGGATCGGTGTTCCGTTTGCACTCCTCGAAATACTCAGTGATCTTTACCGAGTGCGCTCGATCCTTGAGGAAGATTTCACAGGTGGCGTGCGTCGGGGTCTTGTCCTCGCCGTAGACCTCGACGTTGATGCCGTCAAAGTTCGGCTGGCGGTTGGCGATTTTCAGCCAGCCGTCGATTCCTACCATCGGAGTGATGCCCCCGCCCTTTTTCGGGAAGGCATACATTTCCTTCAGCAGCGGATTGAGCTGGTAGGTATTGGCTGTGACAACGAGGGCCAGCAATTCATCGTCGGTCGCGCCCTTGAAGACGGTGTTCTTGAGCGTCTGGTGCAGTTTCCCAGGATCCACGCAGCAGCGTTCAGCCATGAGGGCTAGCGCGGAAACGCGGGAAGGTTGT
>JAURFH010000343.1 GCA_030834415.1 Verrucomicrobiota bacterium
ATGCCAACGGCATGAACATGCTCATGCCCTGGGATGTTTACATGCCGGATAACGCCCCCCGCTATTTCGGCACCAAGGAGCAATACGCCGACCTCTCAGGTTTTATCCGCGCAAACGCTAAGTGGCTGGATGGCTATGAACACGCGTTTGCTTACGGCCCGAAGCTGACCGGGAAGAATCTGGCGACGACTCCGGTGAAACTGGAAGGCGGCAGTGGAAATACCTATGCCTATGTGCGGGCCCAGCCAGGCAATGCCACCGCGCCAGTGGTGATCCATCTGGTCGAATGGGAGCAACAAGGAAAGCCCGGCAAACTGCTCATCCGCAAGGCCAGTTTCTGGGGCGAACAAAAGGTCACCGCTACCCTCCGCGTTCCTCCGGCTTATGACGCCTCCCTACACGACAAAGCACAAAGCAGCGGGGATTTTTCCTCGCTAGCAAAAGCGATCAAACTCACACCGGTGCCAGCCGGGGAATGGTTGTCCTTCGATATCCCCACCCTGAATCCTTGGGGCATCGTCGTGATTCAGTTGGACAAGTAGCACCCGCGCTTACTCAGGAGAACCGGTCTTCCGTCCACGGATCGGCGGTGTTCGAGTAGCCGCGCACTTCCCAGAAGCCCAAGATATCGCGGTCGAGGAAAGTGATCTCGCGCACCCACTTCGCACCCTTCCACGCGTAGCGCTTCGGCACGATCACGCGCGCCGGTCCACCGTGCTCGATGGCCAGCGGCTGGCCATTCCATGAATGCGCGATGAGCACATCATCATCCATGCACGCCTCGATGGGATTGTTCGTGGAATAACCGTCGTAGCTCTTGAAGAAGACATGAGTGGCTTCCTTGGTCGGCTTCACCAGGTCTGCCAGCGTGAAGAAAGCGACGCCCTCCCACTGCATGTCATACTGACTCCAAGTGGTGACGCAGTGCATGTCGCTCACGTCCTTGAACTGCGGCAGCGCCAGAAAATCAGACCACTTCAAGCGCACCGGATTCTCCACCTTGCCGTGGATGTAGAGTTCCCATTCGTCGGGATTCACCTTGGGTTTGAGGCCCAAGTCGAGCACGGGGAAATTATGCACCTGTCGCTGGCCCGGCGGCAGACGGTCTTCCGAGCGCACGGCAGGCTTCTCCTGTCCGGACATCTTGCGTGCCCAACGTTCCTTCCGGGCGATGTAGTCGTCTTTCATAAGCTCAATTTTTCAACCACAGATGGACAGAGATTCACACAGATAAACATGCGTGGAGCCATTAGCTGCGCTGCAAATCTTCCACTTGTCTAAGCTCGTCCGGCGTAAGCGAGTTTTTCTCGGATGCGCCAGCAAACTCATCCAAATTTTCTCTCGACGCGATGTTAGGCAAGCAACTTGCCACACTTGGTTCCGCCAGATGCCAGAGCAACGCCGCCTGCGCAAGGGTGCGCCCAGTTTCCTTGCCCGTCAAAAACTGAAATTGTTCCGCTTGCTGCAACCCGTTCCGTAGCCAGTCCGTCCCCAGCTTGCTGCGGGCATCATCCGGTTTGAAAACCGTCTCCGGTGTCAACTTGCCTTCCAGCAGACCCGAGGCATGCGGACCACGCACGATGAAGGATACCGGCTGTTTGGGTTTCTGCGGCATGAGGCCGTGACTGAACCGGACCACCTTGCCCACTTCCTCGCGATACGCTTCCGCCGTGATGGCCAAACCATGGGAGGGTTCCAGCAAATGGTGCAGATGCTCAATGACCGTAGGCTTACCACCATGTACGGCCGCCTTCGCCTCATCCAACCACCCGCTGCCAGGTCCCAACGCCACACCATGATGCCGGATCTTCCCCGCTTGCCCCAGTGACGCCAGAGTGCCTTGCAGTTCCTGATGTTGGATAGCCTCAAGCGTCACATCGTGGAGTTGCAGCAGATCGATCCGCTCGCACTTGAGCCGCTGCAGGGCCTTATCCACGGCGAATCGGATATACTCCGGGGTGAACTGCACCGAAGGTTTGCCGCTGGAATGCAAGCGGGCATGGGCATGGTAAAAGTCGTAGCCGACCTTCACAGCAATGGTGATCTCCTCCCGCTGGGAGCGGAAGGCCTTGGCGAGCAACTCTTCCCCGGCGCCTTCGGCATCCACATCCGCCGAGACGAATAGGTTCACGCCCAGGTCCAGCGCCCGATGCAGCAAAGCGGTGGCTTCAAACTCCGTGAAACGGCCCCACCGGCCAGTGACGAGCGTCCCCAGCCAGAAGCCGATCTCCGATACGTTGATATCCGTCCCCGCCAGCGTGCGATACTTCATGCGACAGGCCGGATAATGGCGAGAGCCGGCTGGAAACGCAATGGAGAGGAGCGCGGGCGTCCCGCCCACAGCAATATCCCTGAGCAAATGCAGTGCAAACCAGTTTGATCCCCTAGACAACAGTGAAACCTCAATCAGATCGGCTATGTCTTTTTGAACACCACCTCCAGCTTCACCTTGCTGTGCCCGGGACGGGCACGCTCCACACTTGCGGTCTTCCCCCCATCACGTAACTTGGACCGCATGATCAGACCGGCCGATTTGTTTGACCTGAGCCAGACGGAACACGCTGCCCTTTTCGAGGGTTGCGAGACGGCTTGGGACGCCTTGAAGAAGCTCAAGGCATACGTAGAGAAGACGGTGAAGCCCGCCCTGCACAATCGTTGCGATGGCGATGCTTTTATCGGCGATATGGTCTTCATCGGTGAAGGCACAGTGGTGGAGGATGGCGTGATGATAAAAGGCCCTGCCATCATCGGCAGGAACTGCGAGATCCGGCATAATGCTTACATCCGCGAGCACATCCTCATCGGGGATGGTTGC
>JAURFH010000344.1 GCA_030834415.1 Verrucomicrobiota bacterium
AACCCCCTCACCTATGTTGACGCTTTGCTGGCCTCCAAGGTCACGGCCTATCTTGCCGAAACCGATTGGGCGGGCAAGGTGGCTGTTCACACGGGTGAAAACGATGGGCAGCGCACCGTGCCTTGCGTTGTCACATATGCAGCAATGGCTAGCACCCCGGCAGACATTCCCGACTATCTGCGGAATTATGAGGTGCAATGCACCGTCATGGTGGAGAGCAAGGCAGACCCCCAGCCCGATGCCCCGGAGGAGGTGGCGGGGCTGGCAATGCATAGGGACATTGTGCAGGATGTCATGGATTGCCTACGGGATGTGGAGGCTTTCAAGGAGGCCGCCGCCGCAGACGGTCACAAGGTGTATGAGGTGCAGCCCCAAGCCAACCAGCCGGAGCTGCTTGAGGAAAGCCGCAGCTTCCAAACCTCCATTTCCTTCCTCATCGTGATGGTCTTTGACCTCGCCCCCGCTGGTTGACACGGGCGGTAAAGATAGAAACCAATGGCCTTCCCCAACGATACTGACCACGGCATTGCCCTTTGGAGGGGTGTCAACGGATACACCGGGATGTATGTGCAGAGCGCAACCTTCTCCAAGGAATTTGGCACGGTTGAGTATGGCAAGGATTCGTCCGGCAAGACCAAGAGCGTCCACCAGGGTGACGCCAATGTTAAGGCTTCGTTTGATGCGCTGGTTTTTGATGAGGCCGTGCCGCCCGTCCCTGGGGCCATGATTACTTATGAGTCTTATCTGACCGGGGAGCTTGCCAATTTCATTGTGATGAAAACCGAGCTTCGTGAGGAAAACACCGGGTATTCCCGTTTTAGTATCTCGCTGGAATCCTACCCGGATGTGACCACCACGCTCACCTAATTTGGGTTGTGTTCATGGTGACTGTGGGGCAGGGTAAAACCTGCCCCATTTCATTTTATGGATGACCGATTTCTGACCGCCTTTCTTTCCCTTGAACGCCACAATGTTGCGGGCCACACCCTGCGCCCATTCAGCCTCCGGCACAGGCTGACGCTTGAGGCCATTGACAGCCCCCTGTTGCCGGGTTCGCCCAATGCAGGGAAGGCCACGCCAACCGACCTCATCCTTGCGGCACGGGTTTGCTCAATGCCGGATGCGTTTGAGGCGGTGAGGCGGTCACGCTGGCTTGACAGGTTTTGGCTGGTGAGGATGACGCTGAACCCGTCACGCTACATGGAGCAGCTGGGCCGCTGGCGGGGCTACATCCTCGACACGGCGCAACACCCCATCATTGCCTCCAAGACCGAGAAGGAGGGCCGCAGGGATAGCGGGGTTCATTGGATGCTCTCCGTGGTCTGTGGGCTGAAGCGGCTGGGGTTCACGGAGGAGGAGGCTTGGACGATGCCGGAGGGACGGGCTTTGTTTTACTTCTATGCTGATGCTATCCGTGAGGGTGCGGAGGTGCGGATTGTGACCACGGAAGCGGAGGCCAAGCTGCCAGCGGCACGGGCGGCTGTGGAGGCTGCGGTTGCCAAGGCACGGGCGGCAGCGGAGGCCAAGGGGCGCAAGGTCGGGAAGCGTTGAAAGCCTTTGCTGGTGCGGCTTTGCTGGCGTTTATAATTCTTTGCATCTGCCAAATCTTTTCTGTTGACCCTGTGTGACAACCAAGCCAACCTTTAGGACATGGACACCACGCATATGCCCACCCCCACCACCGCCCAAATCATCAACATCCTCGACATCCAGGCCAGCCTCCGGGTTGCCGAGCTGACGGTTGCCAACGCCAAGAGCAGCCATCAGACCCGCCGCAACCGCTGGAGGGCCAACCGCTGGGCCGCTGACCTTGAGAGGGCCACCGCCGCCCTCCATGCCGCCTATGGCGAGGAGGCCACCACCGCCGCCATCCGCAACCACATCAAGGCTACCGCCAACATCTGACCCCCAACCCAACACCAACCCCAAACCAAACACGCACCATGCCCGACATCATCCCAACCCCCGCCGACCCGCTGACCGCCGAAACCCCCGCCTTCATCCGTGCGAACCCAAAGGCACATTTGGCCTTCTCGCACGGGTGGAACAGGGTGGCTTGCTTCTCGCCTTTTGACCCTGCGTTGGCTTGGCGTTCCGGCATTGAAGCCGCCCTGCGCCAAATCAAGGCTGACGAAAACAAGGCCAACCGCTAACCCAAGCGGCATCTGAACGGGGGCCATCCTGCGGGGTGGCCCTCTTGCTTTAGGGGGTTGCCCCCCGTGGTAATGACAAAGGGCATGGCTGAAGATATTGTCATTAAAGCCGGGTTTGATGGCAGCAAGGCAGAGCGTGGCCTTGACCGCCTCCGCTCATCTGCCAAATCCTTCAACGCCGATTTGACCGCCAGGTTGACGGGAGCATTCGCCGCCACCGCCCTGCTGGACAGGGGAATTGGGATGGCGGCTCGCACCTTTGAGAAATTCGCTGACATCGCTGACAGGGCGCAGCGGGCTGGCATCTCTGCCGAGGATTTCCAGCGGCTGGGGTATGCCGCCGAGCTGTCCGGCACAAGCATGGAGGCAGCAGCCAAAGCCCTGCGGGAAATCCGCAACGCCACAGCGGAGGCATCGGAGGGCAACGCCAAGGCCATTGAATCCTTAATGCGGCTTGGCTTCTCTGAAGCGGAGGTGCGAAGCGGAAACCTCAAGAGCATTGATGTGCTTCTGAAGATGGCCCAGGCTTACAAGCGGGCCAGCACAGATGCCGAGCGTTTCAGCGTGGCAACCTCCATCATGTCTGCCCGCACGGGGTCTGAAATGATGCCCCTGCTTGGGGAGTCAGATGCCACCCTGCAAAGGGCCATG